>NZ_JADYTJ010000006.1 GCF_021531075.1 Bacteroides caecigallinarum
TTCAAGTTCTGATGAGTTCAGTCACTTGACTATAGAAAATAAATTATGTGATTTAGGTTTTGCTGTAACAAGAGGTATAAATTTATATACAGAAATTAAGAAGGATATAAGTGAACATGCAAAAGACGTTCAATATCGAAGTTATGAAGATAATATAAAGAGCTCGTTGTTTTCTTATATAGATTATTTGAGAGAAACGGAAACTCTTTTAACGGAAACCCTTTTAGAGCAGAAAGATATTGATTTAATGCAGCTTGTAGATTTATTGGTTGAAGAAATTTTACTTCGTTATAACGAATATCCGGATGTAAATTCTAACGAATATACTATAATCTTTAGAAGTATTCCATTAGATTATACCGCAATAATAAATCGTTTTAATATAAAGTCCTCAAAAGAAAAACAATCATGTCATAATTATTTATTGACAGCCCAAGAATCAATAAGCAAGGCTGTTATGAACAAGGACTATGTTCTATATCTAAATCGTTGGAAAGAATTATTGCCCAAGTTATCTGGGTATGACCTTTATTTTGCGGATGATTTGGTGTTTCCTGGTGATGAAGAATACGTGTATGCGTATAATGAAAAACAAAAAGATAACCCCACTAGACAGTTGGTTTTATGTGTTCCTCCTGAGCCATGGAGTGGAAATATCCTTAATTCCAAACTTGTAATCCTTTCTTTGAATCCTGGATATGTAGAGCACCTGAATAAGAATCTTGCAAATATGTTCAAACCTCAGATGGCTGAAGAAATCATGGAGGACAAAAGAAAGGTTTTGTCAATGGAAGGAACTAAATTTGACTATTACGAGCCAACAAGAATATTGGGTGACTATTATTGGAGAAAGAAAATACTTCCTTTAGGAACAGCCGTATATGGAGAACAGGAAAAGGAAAATATTTTTAATCATGTTTCCTTATGTCAGTATTTTGCTTACACTTCGCTGGTATCTCCAGCTATTAAGAATTTATTTCCATCTCAGAAATTTACAAAAATGGTGTTGCTCTATTTGGCTACCTCTGCAAAAGAAGTAAAGTTTCTTGTGATGAGGCACGAAGCCCAATGGAAAACATTAATGGGAGAAGGTCTATGGAATTATTTATATGATAACAATAGACTGCTGGTTAGTAAAAATTATGCTAATCAATCCCTTACGGAGAAGAACATCGGCATTGAAAATTATAGGATTATTGTTGAACACTTAAGGAATAATTAAATGAATCACTTAAAAAGATTACAAAATGCTCTTGAACGGTTTGCTCCAGCTAATACTGTTAGTGGACTGACAAAGCAATTTGAGGACATTGCCCAAATTGTATTTAATGGACGTTATGTCGTAAATGGAGAATACGAGATATATCCAATTGATATTGAGTTCTATTTTCATGATGAAGAGAATAAAAGTATAATTGAACCTCAAATGTACCATGTAGGAGATGTTCCCTATTTCCCGGTAGGAGCGATTTGTCCCAATAGGTCTGGTGTTGACATGACTTTTGAGCGTGAAGGAAAATATCGTGCATCATTTCTTATTCGAGGGTATACTTATAAATCCTTGGTTAATAATGATGAAAAGACTTTTACAAATAAGGCTTCTCAAAAATTGAAAGAAGGAGAAATAGATAAATTCAAGCCACAATATTTATGGGAAGATTTGTTTGGTAATGCCTCAATTTTCGAGAAAGGGTTGTCTATTGTCTGGATGGATAATGAAGATTTTAATAAAGTTCGTATTATGTCTTCCGCCAGAATAAATGTAAAAAAAATAAAAGGGGAAGCAACTGACCGTATGTGGCGTTTTACTAATCTTGACGCAGATCAGCAATGAAAATCTTAAAACAACTATGGACTATGTGTTTTTTTCGGAGAATCTGAAAAGATATTATCCGAAAGTGTACAATGAATTGACTGAAATATTGTCAAAGCATGATGTGCATTACGGCGTATTGAAAGGAACAGCCGATTATTGGTGTAGAGATTATATGCCAGTACAAGTAGATGGTAATTCTTTTGTTCAGTTTAAATATCATCCTGACTATCTGGAAGGACTTCGCGATTATGAAACATCAACAGAAACTTCCATTAAGCTGGCTAAAACGATATTACCAAGTTCTTCAATATGTGTTTCTCCCATTGTAGCAGACGGTGGTAACTTTACCTTTGGAAGCATAAAAAAAGGTAGAGGATACACCGCTGTTGTTATAATGACGGAGAAAATATTTATTGAGAACCCTGATATGGATAGAAAATATCTTGTTTCTCTAATGGAAAAGTTATTTCCAAATCATAAGTTCTTATTTTTGCCTTGGGATAGAAGTGACGTTTGTGGTCATACAGATGGAATTTTACATGCTGTTGGCAGTAATAAAGTACTGGTGAATCTGAAAGTTTACCCTGATGATATTGCCGCTAAGATGAGAAGTCGATTAGAATCATACTTTAAAGTCATCGATTTAGAGCTAAGTGATTATCATAATATGAGTTGGGCTTATATAAATATGATTCATACTCAAAATGTAATAATTGTCCCAGGTGTAGGACGTTCTACAGATGAAGAAGCTTTGAAACATATAAAAAAACTGTTTCCAGAGTATGATGGTAGAATTTATCAGGTGCAGATGCAATCTATAGTTAAAAGAGGGGGAGGAGCTTTAAATTGCCTTTCATGGTCTTTTACTATATAAGCAAACTGAAATAATGCGCTAAAATAAGTTTCTCATATCTCTATTTTTTTCTAAATTTGCAAAAGGAAAAGAGTTACTTGAAAAGTAATATAACGCAGACCACAGCAATTGGGACGGTTGCCAAATCGTTACCCCAAAACAAGGTAATTCTTCTAACTCATTTAATTTCAAATAGCTATATTCCTTATACAGATTTTACGAAAAAAATGGTAAAACAGCCAATAACATACAAAAAGTTGAGTTTAGCACTCAATTAGCACAAAACGCAATTATTAAACAGATTTTTCCTTACATTATTCTATCTATATTTAATTTTTAGTATCAAATAATCGAGTATTTCTTTGTTAAATAAACTTTTTTGTCTATTTTTGAGCAGAACTTTAAAATAAATAGCCATGAGCGAGAAACAGAAAAGATTTTTCCTAAAGGAAAACGAGATACCTACACACTGGTATAACATTCAGGCGGACATGAAGAACAAGCCAATGCCGCCACTCAATCCTGCTACAAAAGAACCGTTGAAGGCAGAAGATCTTTACCCTATCTTTGCAAAAGAACTGTGCCATCAGGAGCTGAACCAAACTGACGCATGGATAGAAATTCCGGAAGAAGTTAGAGAAATGTATAAATACTACAGAAGCACCCCACTTGTAAGAGCATACGGTCTGGAAAAAGCTTTGGGAACACCGGCACACATCTATTTCAAAAATGAGAGTGTAAGCCCTATCGGTTCTCACAAACTTAATTCAGCACTTGCACAAGCATATTACTGCAAACAGGAAGGCGTGACAAACATCACTACCGAAACCGGAGCCGGGCAATGGGGAGCCGCACTTTCATACGCGGCACGTGTATTCGGACTTGAAGCTGCGGTTTATCAGGTAAAAATCAGCTACGAACAGAAACCTTACAGACGAAGCATAATGCAGACTTTCGGCGCACAGGTCACTCCTTCGCCATCTATGTCAACACGCGCAGGAAAAGATATCCTTACAAAATATCCAAATCATCAGGGATCACTGGGAACAGCCATCTCAGAGGCTATAGAGCTGGCAAGAACAACTCCTAACTGTAAATACACTCTTGGGTCGGTATTAAGCCACGTAACACTGCATCAGACCGTCATCGGACTTGAAGCCGAAAAACAGATGGAAATGGCAGGAGAATATCCTGATATTATAATAGGATGCTTTGGCGGCGGATCAAACTTCGGAGGTATCAGCTTCCCATTTATGCGCCACACTATTCTGGAAGGCAAAAAGACAAGATATATAGCAGCAGAACCTGCATCCTGCCCTAAACTGACAAGAGGTAAGTTTGAATACGATTTCGGAGACGAAGCCGGATACACTCCTCTCCTGCCAATGTACACTCTGGGACATAACTTCGCACCTGCCAATATTCATGCAGGAGGTTTGAGATATCATGGTGCAGGTGTCATCGTGTCACAACTTCTGAAAGACGGATTAATGGAAGCTGTAGATGTGAAACAACTTGACACATTCGATGCCGGTATCATGTTTGCAAAAGCCGAAGGTATAATTCCTGCTCCGGAATCATGCCACGCAATAGCAGCAACAATCAATGAAGCAAAGAAATGTATCGAAACAGGCGAAGAGAAAGTAATTCTGTTCAATCTGTCAGGACATGGACTTATTGACATGAGTGCATACGACCAATACTTGTCCGGCAACCTTACAAACTACGAGCTTAGTGAAGAGGAAATAGAAAAAAATCTGGAAGAAGTAAAAAATCTTGGACAAAAATAAGGAATAAACACAAAACATATAATAATTAATACAACATCCTTAAAATAAGTATGTTAATTAATAAAGTCTGATGTTATCTTCAATTTCTATAAATGAAATAATATCAGACTTTATCTTTTTTTGAGCTGTTTTTACGCCGGAAAGTTTGCATATTTAAAAAATATTCGTACCTTTGCACCCGCAATCGGAAATCATCACCGAGGCAATAAGAAAACCGGATATTCCGGAACATAGGATGGCCCGTTCGTCTATCGGTTAGGACGCAAGATTTTCATTCTTGAAAGGGGGGTTCGATTCCCCCACGGGCTACAAAAAAAACAAAGCTACCGGATACTCCGGAGCATAAGGATGGCCCGTTCGTCTATCGGTTAGGACGCAAGATTTTCATTCTTGAAAGGGGGGTTCGATTCCCCCACGGGCTACGAAAAAAGAGTTGGACAATGAATATCATTAATAGTGATTCATTGTCCAACTCTTTTTTTATTAGTTTCTCAATCGATGCAGCTGTAAGTACAAACAAACTCCTCTGTCAGATAAAACTCGATATTCATCTCTGTTTTCAGAGAAGTTCTACACTCATACGCATTCATAGTTCCATTAAAAACTTTAGAGTGCGCATCTACAACAGTGCCATTACCGGAATGTTCAGAAAACGAGATAGAGTTTATACAAAGATGTTCCAGAAAATCCACCTCACTGGAATTTAGCATCTTAAACATTGTTTCCTTTGCCGACCAGAACAACAAATACATATTGATTCTGAATTCTTCTACGATATCATTATCCGCAATTTCTGAAACTTTACTTTCTATAAGAGACATTTCATCAGAAGAGACAAACCTGCCAACTACCTTTTTCACCCTATCGGAATGATATTCAATATCAATTCCAATTTCCTTTTCAGGGTGAATAATCACCGCTACAAAACCTTTTGTATGAGATATAGATATCCTGCACAACGAGTTCTCAAGATAAGGCTTGCCGGATTCATGATGAAGAACACGACATTCTTTCCCTAAAAGTTCACGAAGAAGCACCCTTACAGCCAGATATTCCAATTGGCGTGCAGGTGACTTAAAATTGAAAAAATCCTGTGTAAAAGACTTTTCTGTAAGCAAAGAACGGAGCTCATCTGCGGTTTCAGTTACACTCCATATTCCGCAAACAGCTCCGTTATATTCCCATTTCCTAAGTATAGGCATGTTGTAAAATCAAAAAATCAATTATTATTTTCTTCTGTATTATAGTCAGGTTCCACTGTAACCTTGACCTTGAGAATTCTTCTGGCATCCATTTCAAGAATCTTGAAAGTATACTTTCCAAACACTATTTCCTCATTCAGTGACGGGAATTCACCTTTAACTGCAAGAATAAAGCCCGCCAGTGTTTCAGCATCATCCGAAACCTCCTCAAATATTTCAGGGTCAGCCTTCATTATCTTGTAGAAATCGGAAAGAAGAGTTTTTGCTTCAAACACAAACACTCCTTCAGAAAGCTTAACATATGTCCTTTCTTCATCATCATACTCATCGTTAATCTCTCCCACTATTTCCTCTATAATATCTTCCATGGTAACTATACCTGATGTACCTCCAAACTCATCAACAACAATTGCCATGTGAACCTTATTTGTCTGAAAGTCCCTGAGCAAGTCATCTATCATTTTTGTTTCCGGCACAAAGAATGCAGGGCGAATAAGTTTTCTCCAGTCAAAGTCATCACCTTTCTCAAGATATGGCAGAAGATCTTTGATATAAAGTACCCCCTTTACGTTATCCCTTGTATCCTGATAAACCGGAATACGGGAATATCCGTTATCGACCACACATTTCAGGACTTCTGAAAATGTTGAGTCAATATCGAGATCAACCATATCAAGACGGGAAGTCATTACCTCTTTGGCTGTTTCTTCACCAAATCGGATTATACCCTCCAACATATTGCTCTCTTCGGAAATCTCGTTTTTGTCCGTCAGTTCAAGAGCTTGCGAAAGTTCATCCACAGAAAGAGACTGTGGCTTCTTATAAGCTATTTTATTGATGAAAACAGTTGAACGAACCAATAATGAAGACAATGGCCTGAACACAAAACTCAATACATTCAGTACAGGAGCCGCCTTACGGCTAAAAGCCAAAGCGTTCTGTGCCGAATATATTTTCGGCATTATTTCCCCAAAGAGAAGTAATAGAAATGTAAGAATTACAGTTATGACAAGAAACTCAAGCAATCTTGATCCACCAAAATCGACTACAGATGCAAAAAAGAAATTACACAGCATTATTATCATCACATTGACAAAATTGTTTGAGATGAGAATTGTAGCCAAAAGTCTTTCTGAATTAGCCAATAATGACTTTATACGCGTGTCGGCACTATGTTTTTCCTCTTCTATATCGCTTAAATCTGATGGCGTCAAAGAGAAGAACGCTATTTCAGATGCCGATACGAAGCCAGAAGCATAAAGTAATGATAATGCTAAAATCAAAGCAATAAAAGCTCCTGTATCGGGAGCTGTAACGGTCACTCCGTTAAATAAATCCGCCAAGCGGCATAAATACGAATCCGGGTCCAAAGAAATAAATTTTAGTTAGACATAAGTTATTTAGAAAGGCAAATCATCAGATGCCTCATCCTGTACGGGAGCTTGCTGTATCGGTTGAGCCGGTGTAGCTGCAGGCTGCTGCTGCGAAGCAAATTGCTGCCCACCCTGTTGCGCCGAACGAGGTGTAAGCATTTCCATATTATCACCGAAAATTTCGACTATGTATCTCTTCACTCCATTCTGGTCATCATACGAACGCGAACGGATTTTTCCTTCAATATATAGTTTGTCTCCTTTATGAACATACTTTTCTGCAGTTTCGGCCAAACCTCTCCACAAAACTATATTATGCCATTCTGTACGTTCCGGAACCTGAGTACCATTTGCCAAAGTATAAGCACGATCGGTTGTAGCTAAAGTAAAAGTAGCCACAGCCACACCACTATCCAGATATCTCACTTCGGGATCCTTCCCTACATTACCTATTAATTGAACTTTGTTTAAAGACATATTCGAAAGTTTTAATAATTCGCATCAAAAATATAGAAAAAAAATGAGAAACCAACCATTTTGCAATATTTTATTGTTACCCCATTGTATGTTAATCAATTTTTATAGAGATAATGATTTTTCAGACAATAAAATTTGTCTACCATTTCTAAGTAGTATAAATATAATGTGCAAACGTATATTAGAGAAACAATAATGCCACATACATGTCTGTACAGACCCCAAAAACAACGTTTTTCTCAATTTTATTGTAAAAATGTCGCAAATAAATTTCTTAAAGAACGAGAAAAGCTATATATTTGCAGACCAAAAATTTAGATAAAGTATAACACAATAATTTTTATTAGCGAAATGACTAAAGCAGATATTGTAAACGAAATTGCAAAAAAGACAGGTATCGACAAAAACACTGTACTGGTTACTTTGGAAGCGTTCATGGGTTCAGTAAAAGAATCGTTATCTAACGAAGAAAATGTCTACCTGAGAGGTTTCGGCAGTTTCGTAGTTAAGAAGAGAGCACAGAAAACTGCTCGTAATATATCAAAGAACACTACAATAATCATCCCGGAACATAACATACCGGTATTCAAACCAGCCAAGACTTTTACACTTTCAGTGAAGGAATAATTAATTTTTAGTATTAACCCTATAAAAATTTTAAAGCTATGCCAAGCGGAAAGAAAAGAAAAAGACATAAAATGTCTACTCACAAGCGTAAAAAAAGACTAAGAAAGAACAGACATAAAAGCAAAAAATAATTGTTAGTCTGTCCCGACTTCAATAAAGAACAAACTTGCAAAGAACTGTTTCAGTCTTTCGGGTTTGTTCTTTGTCTTAATTAAGAATTTAAACAATTTCCATTAAACCAAGAAAAAGTGACAAGCGAATTAGTTGTTGACGTACAGCCCAAAGAGATTTCTATAGCCCTGCTGGAAGACAAGAATCTGGTAGAGTTTCAGAAAGAAGAAAGAAACCTTTCTTTCTCTGTCGGGAATATGTATGTGGGCAAAGTAAAAAAACTTATGCCCGGACTTAATGCATGCTTCGTGGATGTAGGCTTCGAGAAAGACGCATTCCTTCACTATCTTGATTTGGGACCACAGTTTCATTCTTATCAAAAGTATCTAAAGCAAGTAATCAGTGACCGTAAGAAACTTTTTCCTATATCAAAGGCAAACTCTCTGCCGGATATTGACAAAGACGGTTCAATATCAAATGTCCTCCAGCAAGGTCAGGAAGTAATTGTTCAGATAGTAAAAGAACCTATCTCTACAAAAGGTCCCCGCCTTACATGCGAACTTTCATTTGCAGGAAGATATCTGGTACTCATTCCGTTCAACGACAAAGTTTCTGTTTCGCAGAAAATAAAATCGAGCGAAGAAAGGACACGATTGAAGCAACTGCTTCAGAGCATCAAGCCAAAGAACTTCGGAATCATAGTAAGAACAGTAGCCGAAGGAAAAAGAGTGGCAGAACTGGATGCAGAGCTGAAAGTGTTGCTCAAACATTGGGAAGAAACAATAACTAAGGTGCAGTCCGCTACAAAACTGCCCACACTGGTATACGAGGAAACAAGCCGCACTGTTGCAATGCTGCGCGACCTGTTCAATCCGTCATACGAAAATATTTATGTAAACGATGAAACCGTTTACAACGAAGTAAAAGACTATGTAGCCCTGATAGCTCCCGAACGCGGGAACATTGTAAAGCGCTACACCGGTCAGCTTCCCATTTTCGACAACTTTGCCATCACAAAGCAAATAAAATCATCATTCGGTAAGACTGTCTCATACAAAAGCGGGGCTTACCTCATTATTGAACATACCGAAGCGCTTCACGTGGTAGATGTGAACAGCGGAAACCGCTCAAAGTCAGCCAACGGACAGGAAGCCAATGCCCTCGACGTAAATTTAGGTGCTGCCGACGAACTGGCACGCCAGCTCAGACTCAGGGATATGGGTGGTATAATAGTTGTCGATTTTATTGATATGAACCTTGCCGAGAACCGTCAGAAACTATACGAACGCATGTGTCAGAACATGCAGAAGGACAGGGCAAAGCATAACATCCTGCCGTTGAGCAAATTCGGCCTTATGCAGATTACACGCCAAAGAGTTCGTCCTGCCATGGATGTAACTACCGACGAAGAATGTCCTGTATGTTTCGGTAAAGGTAAAATCAAACCTTCGATACTTTTCACAGATTCTCTGGAAAGCAAACTGGACTATTTGGTCAACAAATTAAAAGTGAAAAAATTCACGTTGCATATACATCCGTACGTTGCTGCTTACGTAAACCAAGGTATGGTTTCACTAAAGCGTAAATGGCAAATGAAATACGGATTTGGTATCAAAGTCATTCCTAATCAGAACCTTGCAATGCTGGAATATAAATTCTATGATTCAAAAGGTGAAGAAATAGACATGAAGGAAGAGTTTGAAATCAAATAAATAAGCAAAAAGAAAGAAATAAAAGCTGCATGGCAGTCCTAAAACGAATAAAGGACTCCATGCAGCTTCTTTTTTTAAATGGCATTATGATATAGATATTTGCATCATCCAACTAAAAATGCCATCTTTGCAGCAGAAATAAAAACAATAACCACAGACACATGAAAAAAACATTATTTACAGCTGCACTAGGAGCAATGGCTATCAGCGCCGGCGCACAACAAATCACAGAATCAGACCTGAAGGATATACAATCATCATTCGTAATGGACGCATCAACTAAAGCACTTCAGAACATAATCACAAACGAATCTAACCTAAGAAAGCTCTCGCTCAACAGAGACATTCAGGGTGAAACTGACCATTACTTCAAATACAAAGTAGATGTGAAAGGTATCACAGACCAGCTACAGTCAGGAAGATGCTGGATGTTTACTTCTATGAACGTTCTCCGCCCTTCAATAATGAAGCAGTTCAACATTAAGGAATTCGATTTCTCACACAATTACAGCTATTTCTGGGATATGTTCGAAAAGAGTAACCTTTTCCTTGAAAATGCAATCGCTACAGCTTATCATGATATGTTGGAACGCGACGTTGAATTCTATTTCAGAACTCCTGTTGGCGACGGTGGTGTATGGAACTTGTTCTATAATATCGCTGAAAAATACGGTGTAGTTCCTCAGACTGTTATGCCGGAAACTGCACACTCAAACAATACTACTCAGATGCGTTCTGTACTTAACGAACGTCTGCGTACAGGTGGATATGAACTCCGTAATTTAGTGAATGGTAAAAAGAGCAAGAAAGAGATAGCAGAAGCAAAGAAAACTATATTGAAAGATGTTTACAGAATTCTTTCACTCTGTCTCGGAAACCCTCCTAGCCAGTTCGAATGGAGATATGAAACAGCCAATGGTGAAATAAAGACTCTGAAAACTACTCCTAAAGAATTCTATAATATGATTAAACCGGAAAACTACAATCCGGAATCATACGTCATGATAATGAACGACCCTACTCGCGAATACTATAAGGTCTACGAGATAGCAAACTATCGTAACACTTACGAAGGTGTGAACTGGGTATATCTTAACTTGCCTAACGATGTCATTAAAAAAGCCGCTATTGCTTCTATCAAGGGTAACGAAGCTATGTACGCATCTGTAGACGTAGCGATGTACAATTCTGCAGACGGTGTATGCCACCCTGAAATGTTCGATTATTCTTCTCTTTTCGGAATAAAACTTGATATGGACAAGAAAGCAAGAATCCTTACAAGAGAAAGTGGTTCTGCTCACGCCATGTCTTTAAGAGCTGTTGACACTGACGAAAACGACAAACCACTAAAATGGCAGTTTGAAAACAGCTGGGGTTCGTCTGCAGGTCATAACGGATTTATGACTTTCACAGATGAATGGTTCGATGAATATCTGTTCCGTATAGTGATAAACAAGAAATATCTTGACGAAAAATCCATTAAAGCTGCAAAACAGAAACCTATAGCACTTCCTGCTTGGGATTATATGTTCTAAGTTATAGTTGACAAGGTATCAGTTACGAGTTGACAAGGTTTGGCTTCGCCGACCTTTGGTTCTGTCCGAATGGAAGCCTTGTCAACTCGTAACTATCACATACCCTGAAGTCTGTTCATAAGCGAGTCACGAAGAACTGTATAAGCAGCCATGTTCTGCTGGCTTACAGGTTTCTTAGGCTGAGACTTGATAGTAAGTGGATTAATAGGCTTCCCATTTTCGAATACACGGAAGTCAAGATGCGGTCCGGTAGAAAGTCCAGTGGAACCTACATAACCTATCACTTCTTTCTGCTTTACAGAAGAACCGACTTTCAAACCTTTGGCGAAACGTGACAGATGCATATATGTAGTGACATATACACTGTTATGCTTGATTTTCACATAGTTTCCTCCCCCATTCGCCTGATAGCCTTTGGCAATGACCTTTCCACTACCTATAGCATAAACCGGAGTTCCAGTAGGAGCAGCATAGTCCACTCCATGATGCGCACGGTAGCGTTTCAGCACCGGATGATAACGGCTGTTAGTAAAGCGTGACGAGATACGGTAGAAATCAAGCGGAGCCTTCAGAAAAGCTCCCTCAAGGCTGTTTCCCTTTTCATTATAGTACAGTTCCTCTCCATCCTGAGTAAACGGAATAGCATAATACGTACTGTCCGAAGCGCGGAACGATGCTGCAAGTACATGAAAGTTCTGCAACGCATTTCCGTCAACATATTCCTGCTCGTATATCACACGGAATTCATCTTCCTTCTGAAGTCCGAAAAAGTCTATTGTCCATCCGAATATATGTGAAAGTACAATCGCAAGCTGCGGCGAAGTATTACAGTCTTGCATAGCCACCCATAATGAAGACTCTATCTTTCCCTTTGCCTCCTTGGTTCTCCATTCCACAGGATTCATTCCGCGCGTAACTTTATATTCACCTCTCAAATCGAAAACCACATACGATTTCGGATCTTCCTCATAGACAAAAAACTTTGGAGCGGCAAGACTGTCCTTCGAAGTAAACATGGCATATGCCCTTCCACTTCGTATCTTCCTAACATCAAAAACTCCTTCTGTCTTAAGATTGAGGTCATGAATATTCTGTGCACTCAGTCCATGATCTGATAATATGAACGACAGGTTCTGGTTGGGTTTCACTATGCCGTACTTCACATTATATTTATCTACAGGGATACCATATTTATAAGTGATTTCTTCAACCTCGGCAGAATCTGTCACTTCTACTTCATCAAGCGACTGCTCTTCACCCTCTATCGAACGATAGTTGTTTACTGTCAAGACTGCTACAAGCACTACTGCTACAGCCACCAGAGCCAATATTATTTTTTTCTGTTTATTCATATTTGTTCCAACTACTCATTGTATCAATGTCTTTTCTTATCTTATTTCTCGTTTCTCCGTCTGGATAGCCCAGTGTTATCAGAAGCGGAACTCTTCTGCTTCCAATGCCAAGCAGTTTCTTCACCTTCTTCTCATCGAACCATCCGAGGATACATGTTCCCAACCCAAGTTCTGCGGCCTGAAGACAAAAATTCTCCACTGCAATGCCCACATCAAGAAGAGAATACTCCTTATCCTTGATTACACTGCCTATGCGTGCCGTAAAGTTCATCTTTTCTAACACAACAGCCACAATTACCGGACACTGGACAGCAAACTTGTTCATTCCCATACCTGCAGCAGCAGACGCCATCTCAGGAAGTAATTGCGAATCGTCAACTACAACAAACTTCCAGGGCTGACTGTTGCATGCCGACGGAGCCAGCCTTGCAGCTTCTATGCATTTAACAATCATGTCTCTATCTACAGGGGTGTTCTTATACTTTCTGTCACTCTGGCGTTTCTTTACTAAATCTAAAAAATCCATATATTATCATTTTAATTATTACAACGTAAATGGACATGGAGAAACTATCTCTATATCCTTATCCGATATCGGGTGTCTAAATACCAGTCTTGATGCATGAAGACACAGTCGTGAGGCAGACTCAGGATTGCCATAAAGTTCGTCTCCAGATATAGGACAGTTCAATCCCGATACATGAGCCGAATGTACACGCAACTGGTGTGTACGCCCGGTGTGAGGCTTAAAAATGACTTTTGCCCGTCCATTCTTCACACATTCCACCTTATATTCTGTTATTGCCGGCTTGCCATTCTCAAAATCAACCATTTGCCGCGGCCTGTCAAGAGGATTCAGGCATATAGGCAAATCTATGATTCCACATTCCTGCAACGGAACGCCATCCAAAATGGCTATATATTCCTTAGAGATACTTCTTGTCTCGAAAAGAGACTGCAATCTGGCATGAACATCCTTATCTTTAGCTGCAAGAAGTATTCCAGATGTAGCCATATCAAGACGATGGACAACCAAAGGCCCTGTAGCATCGGGATACATCAGTCTTAATCTCTGCTGTATAGAATCCAAATCATTCTTTCCTGGAACAGAAAGCATACCAGACGGTTTCTCTACCGCCACTATCCATTCATCCTCATACAGAATATTAAGCGGAGTATCTTTAAACAAATCTTCTGCCAACGGATTAGGTTCCACATCAAGCCCTACGAGCATGTGTTTCAGAATAGGTTCACATTTACCTTTGCAAGAAGGATAGAAATAGCCGTCGTGACGAATCTCATCTTTGGGCGACATTCCACACCAGAATTCTCCCATAGCCAAAGGCTGCAAACCATGCAGATAGGCATACTGCAGGAGTTTAGGCAAAGCGCACTCCCCTGCTCCTGCCGGCGGCAATCCCTGAGGGGTATCTTTGAATATCTCGCATAAATCTTTGCGTTCACCCTTTGCGTTAAGCATATTAAATTGCCTGAACAGCCACAATTGCAATGCAGCCGAACGAGTCTTTCTCTCTTGCTTCAACAGCAATATCTCTGTTTCAAAACCTTTCACCCGCTGCCCTACTTCATTCAGTCTTTCCTTCCACGAGTTTTCCAGTCTCTTGTATTCAGCCTTTTGGAACTGACTCTCACGAATCATGGCATCCAGTTCTTCAGGCGAAAGATTGCCATCAGCACGTTTTTCGTCTCTCTCCTTTTTGCTCTTCTTCAGTTCCTCCTTGGCCAATGCCAAAGAAGAAGATGACTGGAGCTTTGTTTCTTCCAGCTCTTTCTTTGCCAAAATATAAGAATCACTCTTCGATATATCGCAGATACGCCTGTTCAAGGCTGATATTTCCGCTTCCTCTTTTCTGAAATAGCCGTCAGGATTCAGCAGGTCATATACTGGTGGAACGAAGAAATCGTGCATATTGCTGCCGGCGAGATTTCCCGAGAAGGCAGCCAGATAACCGATACTTCCGTCCGCAGTCCTTACTATCAGTACGCCAAACATCTTGCCTTTACCGATTTCATCCTGCCATTCTTGGCGAGTAGATAAATAAGACCGAACCTCACCCGCTGCAATTCGTGTCAGCGGATGAGGTGTATAATGAAAAGGGAATGTAAATTTCTCCGGTAGAGAAACTCCCTCTATATTCTGTTTGAAAAAATGAATCACTTCTATCTATCCTCCAAATTCAAACAAATGGTGAATTATAAATTATTAATCCAATTGGCAATATCCTTCAAAACTTCTTCGGAGCAGGTTTCTTCTATATTATAGTAATCTACCGCAGTCTCAGGCTTACAATGCTGAAACAGGTGATTAAGTCCCGGATATTCCTTTATAAGGTTCTTTGCATTCTTATCATTCAAAAGCCGTCTGATATTACCCAAATTACTTTCCGAAATAACCTGGGCATCATAGCTGCCGTTTATTGCCATTACCGGTATGGTTATCTGCTTCAAATCACTCTCAGGATTGTAATCAACAAAGAACTGCAACCATGGTTTCTGTTGCTGCATGGACATTTCCTTTCTTACAGTATTCACACTGACATTAGCCGGAATCCCCTTCAACTTCAACAAAGCATTCTGCTGTTCTGCCAACAGAGTATCGCCATTAATTCCCGGACCAGCCATACTTACTATAAAATCCGGTTTCTTATCTGCTGCAAGCATAAAAGCTATCATTCCGCCTTCACTATGACCAAGAACTCCAACTTTTCCGAATTTTCCACTTTTCCTAAGCCATTGCAAACCGCAATCCGCATCCTCGGCAAAATCCTCGGAAGTAGCATTCTTTACATCACCACCGACCGACTTTCCTGTTCCCCTGTCATCGTACCGCAAAGAAGCTATACCGCATTTGGCAAGATAATCAGCTATCACGAGAAACGGCTTATGCCCAAAGACCTCTTCATCGCGGTTCTGCGAGCCACTGCCGGTAACCATTATTACCACAGGCACTTTCTTATTCGGATTGTAGCCTACTGGATATGTCAGCGTTCCTGACAGTTTTGCATTAGCGTTCAAATTACTGAAAGTAACCTCTTCTGTACCATAGATATACGTCAAAGTCGGTTCCTGAGGTCTGTTAGGTTTATTTACTTCTCCCGGTCTAAGTTCAAGCGGGAAAGACATACCGAACTGATTGAATTTTCCTTTAATTGCTCCATCAATAAGCTTTCCGTTATAAGTCATGTTTATAGCAGCCACGCTTAACGAGACGGAATCCTCTGTCAAAGTCTGAAGATTAACAGGAATGCCGACAGTGCTTTGCGCCGGAACATCCATCTTACACGATGGCTTGCCGTCTTCTTCATGCTGAAAATGAAAAACGATTTCCAGTTTCTGATTTGCCGCCATCAGCAAACCTTTCCATGTCCCATTTATCACCTGAGCGTATGACACAGATACAGCAGACATAAGCAACGCAAATAGAATAGTCTTTTTCATTATAGAAATTCAATTTTACAGGTTTACCATAATCAAGATTAAAGCTTAGAACATTTCTCTCTGACGACAGAAACATCCGGCAAATTTCTCGTCCACATTTTCTATAGGCTGACGGAAAAGTCCATAGACAGAAGAGCCGGAACCGGACATTGAAGCATACACAGCACCGAGGTCGTACATCTTGTCCTTAATGGCAGCAATCTCAGGATACAGCGCAAAGACACTATCCTCAAAATCGTTTACCATCACGTCTTTCCACTTCTCCACGGGCATCTTGATTATTTCTTTAAGGGACAATTCAGGTCTGTGAGGCTTGATTTTCGAAAAAGCGTCACGCGTTGACACGAAAATATCCGGCTTCACCAATACTATATAGTAATCAGCCAACGAAAGTTTGACAGGCTCGAATATATTACCTATTCCGGTTGCAAATACAGGCTCATTGCGCACAAAGAAAGCACAGTCAGCACCAAGTTTTGCCGCATATTCTTCCATTTTCTCCAGACTCAGTCCCAAAGCGAATTTCTGATTGAGCATCTTAATCATAAAGGCACAATCGGAAGAACCGCCTCCAAGGCCTGCCCCACTCGGTATATGCTTGAAAAGATGAATATCGACAGGAGCAAGATTGAAATCCTGTTTCAGGAGTTTATAAGCCTTGACCACAAGATTGTCATCCGGATTGCAATCAAGAGCATTACCCTTCATACTGATTTTATAATCAACACCCTCCTCTTCCAATGGTTTTACTTCAAGGGCATCCTGAAGATTGATAGGGAAAAACACTGTTTCAAGGTTATGATATCCGTCCGGGCGTTTTTCGACTATATTCAAGCCCAGATTTATTTTGGCATTTGGAAATGTTATCATTGTCGTAGAATTTATAATTTCTTCAAATATAGCACTTATGTTTTAATTATTTGTTCCTGATAGCAAAAATATAATAGACCATTATTGAAAGCAACATTGCCGTTACAGATATTCCTATAGCAGGATTTGCCCAAGGATAATTGATGGACAATGCGTTGAAGACAAGCATCAGACAGATAAGAATATTTACAATTCTCATCAACCGAAGTGCCATTATGTATTGCTTTACAATATTCTGCCGGGATATTCTCACCGGGAAACGTATATATTCCACCGGAGTGTAAGGACATGTAAATACCAGTAGACAGACAAGAAGATTTACCAGGAAACCTGCCAGCATATCATTGTTCTCAAAGCCATCTTTCACCACAAAATATATACATCCAGCTATTACCATCAGTGCCGAAATCACCTCAAACACCCTGTCAATCAAAGAAGGATGATATTTGATATTTATATCCTGATCTTGAGCAGAATATGGCCCAAGGTTTATATTAAAGAAATGTATTCTAATCTTTTTCATCGTCTGTCACCATTTCTTTTCGTGTTTTCTTCAGTCGGCCACTTTTTCGTAAAGCCTCGTTGATTATCCACTGAAGCTGACCGTTGGTACTGCGGAATTCATCTGCAGCCCATTGCTCAATGGCTTCCATAGTTTCAGAATCAACACGAAGCACAAAACTCTTTATAGAACTTTCCTTCTTGGCCATTGTAAAAATATATTACTGTTTGCTTTTAAAATATGAATAATAATCATTAAATGCAAGTGCTGTAAAAGATAATCCTAAAAGACAAGCTTCAACTATCCAATCTTTAATTATATCAACTAAAGATGAGAAGAATCTTACCGTTCCGTAATCTATCCAGTCAAAAACAAGACGCAGCAACAATATCAGCACTAAATGAGCTATAAATACCAATAATGCAAAAAGCACCCTGCTTCTTAAATATAATCTACTCAGAAGATTATTCAAGACAACAACCTTTTGAACATCAACAGGTTTTTTATAACGATAAGCATTGTACACTGTAAACGATAAAACAAGGACTATTGCACACAGCAAAATGGAGAAAAAGAGTGTTTGTTCCGCAAGCTCTATATCATCCATACTATACTTTACCAAACCAAATACAACCAATAGCACTGTCGCCACTGCATTCAAAACCATAGGAATGAAAGACGACACTTTGGTCGAGCACTTATACCTGACAATCTTCTTTAGTCCCATAGCTTTCACATATTAATCAATGATGTAATGTTCCTGTATTAACAACCGGTTGTGCAGCTTCATCCGCACAAAGAACGACCAGCAGATTGCTTACCATTGCTGCTTTACGTTCCTCATCAAGTTCTACAACTTCTTCTTCAGAAAGTTTATCAAGTGCCATCTTAACCATCGAGACCGCACCTTCAACAATCTTTTCTCTTGCACTTATGATTGCAGTTGACTGCTGGCGACGCAACATCACAGCCGCAATTTCAGGAGCATATGCCAGATAGTTTATCCTTGCCTCAACGATTTCAATACCAGCCATAGCCAAACGTTCATTCAGTTTCTGTTCCAACTGGTCGTTTATCTCCTCACCTCCGGAACGCAAAGTCAATTCGTCTGTTTCAGATTCATTATTATCATAAGCATACTGCCCTGCCACCTGACGCAAAGCAGCATCACTCTGTATACGGACAAAGTTCTCGAAAGCATTCATACGGCTACCTACTGTACTTCCCACCGTCACTTCCTTACTATTGGCTGTTGATGTGTCAGCCATAGTCTGCGAATCTATTTCAAACATAGCTTTGTAAGTATCCTTTACCTTCCACACTAACACAAGGCCTATCAACACCGGATTACCTATCTTGTCGTTTACCTTTATAGGCTCTACATCAAGATTTCTTGCACGCAAAGAAAGTTTCTTCTTATCCATAAAAGGATTAACCCAAAAGAAACCTGTTTCCTTGAATGTCCCTTTATATTTTCCAAAGAAAACCATCACTCTTGCCTCATTAGGTTCAAGTTGCATATATCCGCCAAATAGTATCAGCCATTTCAGAATACATAACCCACCAATCACATACCCAAGAACATGACCTGTAAAAAAACATGCCACCGTAACTCCGGTAAGTACAACCAGATGTAAAAACAAGGCTAAAAAGCCATTCATCTTGAAACCTTTGAAAACTAATTCTTTTGTGTCCATAACTATAAGATTAAGTGATATTATTTTGATATCACAAATATATGGATTTAATTTTACTTTCAAAAGAAATTAGAGATTATTTTCTATATTACAACCATGCAATTGTTTCCTTAATTTTAATACCATAAAAGCCAATAAAAAAAACGCGGGCAAATTCGACTTAAAACTTGCTCGCGTTCTATACTAAATTTGCCCGCGTTTTTATGACGTTTAAAACTAAAAAAATGTACATTCCTATAAGGAGAATTTATACCTAAGCACAATCAATCCTTAGAATTGGCATACCCCTTCTTCTTATCCACAATATCAATCTGTTTGTGTTTGATTATAAAATTGATATGGTCAATATAAATCTGCTGTATAGCCGGATTTTCACCCAACCCTTCCATGTGTACAGACACCTTATATCCTTTTTTCTCAAGAACCTCTTTCATATCTCCGGCAATATCATTCTTGGCATGATCGCCAGCTACAAACATGAAAGGAATAAGTTGTACTTGTTTGATTTTCTTTTTTGTCTGTGCCTTACTGATTGCATTATCGAAAGTAGGATAACCCTCAACCGTTCCTACAGCAAAGTCAGCATACCCTTCGGCCTGCAACATATAATCCAGCATGGCATACTGGGCAGTAGCCGGTGTATACGTGCCGTGTCCTACCAATATTGTAAAAGTTTTTTCCTGGCCTTTCTCTGCCAGACAGTCTATTACCTGTTTGTAATCCTCAGGAGTATAAAGCAAAGGCATACCAAGACGAATTTCCTTGAACAGCGGTTTCATCTGGGCTATATCCTTACGAAGAGACTCCATTTCTATTCCGTCAATGATATTTGTCGACTGAACCACAACGTGTGTATATCCTTCTGCCTTAAGCTGTGCCAATACCTCAACTGGATTAAGTTTCCGGACACCACGCTTATTCAATATTCTCATTATAATGCGTGAAGTATAAGCTTCGCGAATTTCCATCTGTGGGAACTGTTCCTTGGCTTTCTGATTGATTGCATCAATCGTAAGAGCACGTGTATCTTCATGTGTAGTACCAAAGTGTACCATAAGCAATGCTATCTTGTCGCCACTCTCCAAGTTCTGCATTATATCGTTATGTACAAAATTTCCTTCAGAATGTGCAAAAACAGGCATACACAAACCGCCCAAAGCGATAAAACAATAAACTAAAAATGATTTTACTTTCATATTTTCTACAAGTTATTGAATGATTATAATATTGATTTAAGTCACAAAGATAGTATTTGCATCCGTTTTCATATAAACAGATAATACTATAGTTTGTTATAGTATGACAAAAAGTAATTATATAGAGCCCGATTTTAATTATATTCTTTAACTTTGCAGTATAGTTGTTCAACAGAGGCTTTATTTTGTATAGCCTGAAAACAGTAATAGAAAAAGATAAAGCATGAAACATACCATTTGGATAATATGCCTGATAATACCATTATTATTATTTAGTTGTAAAATAAGAAACAATCCAAAAACAACCGAAAATAGCACTACTGACAGCACTTTTACCCACCAAAACAAGAATGTACAAATCATCCCGAAATATGCCAAGGGATTTAATGTCACATACACGGACAAAGGTTATTGTCTCCTCGATATCAGAGACCCTCAAAAAGAAGAAGGCGTAGAAACTTTTCATTACGCATTAAAGCCTAAAGGTGTAAAAGTTTCGGATATTCCTAAAGGTTATACAGTAATAGAAACACCCGTAAAGAGCACTATCTGTATGACTTCTCTACAGCTTTCCAATTTTATCAAACTTGCAGAACTTGATGCCGTAGTAGGCATTACAAGTACACGCCATCTGTTCAACCAGGATATGCAGAAAAGACTGGATGAAGGAAAAACTCACAAGATTGGTATTGAAGGCAATTTTGACAATGAGATTATTATGGGTATAAACCCTGATATTATATTAATTTCTCCATTCAAGCGCGGCGGATATGATGCACTGACAGAGGTTGGTATACCGCTGATTCCACATTTGGGATATAAGGAAATGACTCCGCTAGGACAGGCCGAATGGATCAAATTCATCGGATTGCTGATAGGTGAAGAAGAGAAGGCTAATAAAGTTTTCTCGGAAATAGAGAACCGTTATCTAGAACTGACAAAACTCACATCACAGGTGAAAAAACGACCTGTAGTATTCAGCGGCGAACTCAGAGGAGGCAACTGGTATGCTGTAGGCGGAAAGAGTTTTCTGGCACAGCTTTTCAAGGATGCCGGTGCCGATTACTTCCTTAAAGATGATGTACGCTCAGGAGGAGTGTCTCTCGATTTTGAAACAATTTACAGCCAGGCTGCGTATGCCGACTACTGGAGGATAGTGAACAGCTACAAAGGTGATTTTTCATATAACACCCTGCAAGCCGAAGACATCAGATATGCCGACTTTCAGGCATTCAAGAAAAAACAGGTGATATATTGCAATATGAGTGAAAAACCCTTCTACGAAAGTATGCCTGTTGAACCGGAAACAGTTCTAGCCGACCTGATAGCTGTTTTCCATCCACAGTTACTGCCAAATCACACTCCACGCTATTATGAACTTTTAAAATAACAACTATAATAAAGAATGAAACGTCCGGTTGCACTATACATGTTATTCATTATAATTCTGATTTTCATATTCTTCCTGTTGAATATCGTTTTAGGCTCTGTACAGATTCCTTTTAAGGATGTATGGTATATCCTGTGGGGAGACTATAATGGAAATGAGATATGGCAGAATATAATATGGAAGTCCAGAGTCCCTCAGGCATTGACAGCTTTGGTGGCAGGAGCCGGACTGTCCGTCAGCGGACTTCAGATGCAGACTGTGTTCCGCAACCCGTTGGCAGGACCTTCAGTATTAGGTATCAGTTCCGGAGCCAGTATGGGTGTGGCATTCGTAGTATTGCTGTCAGGTACTTTAGGAGGAGTGGCACTGAGCAAGGTAGGTATTATGGGCGAAATAGCACTGACCATATCGGCTATCATCGGTTCACTGTCCATCATGGCACTCATCATATTCGTATCGCAGAAAGTAAAAGGAAACGTGACATTGCTGATTATAGGTGTCATGATAGGCTATGTGGCAAATGCCGTAATCGGGGTTCTGAAATATTTCAGTGTAGAAGAAGATATTCGTGCTTACGTCATTTGGGGATTAGGCAGTTTTGCCAGAGTTTCTGGCAATCAGATGACCCTGTTTGTTTCCATAATGCTTGTGCTGCTACCTGTTTCTTTCCTGTTGGTAAAGACTTTAAACCTATTGTTACTTGGCGACGCATATGCACGCAATCTCGGACTTAATATACGAAGAGCAAGACTACAGGTAATAACCTGCTCTGGGGTATTGGTTGCAATTGTCACAGCATATTGCGGACCAATCATATTCCTTGGACTGGCAGTTCCACATCTGTGCCGTACAATGTTCCGCACATCAGACCACCGTATCCTGATGCCGGCATCCTTGCTTATGGGAGGAGCTATGGCTTTGGTATGTAACCTTATCGCACGAATGCCAGGCTTCGAAGGTGCACTTCCTGTAAATTCAGTTACAGCCCTTGTAGGAGCACCGGTAGTCATTTCTGTATTGTTCAACAAACGACGTAACGACATTAACGAGTAATGGGAAATAATCATATACATATCAATCATCTCACTATCGGATACAAGGAAAGAGGAAACAAAAATACTGTTGCCTCCGACATAAATGCCACCATAAGAAGCGGAGAGCTGACATGTCTGCTTGGTGCAAACGGTATCGGAAAATCCACACTACTACGTACTCTATCCGGATTTCAGGCTCCGCTGGGAGGAGAAATCATTATCAGGGAAAGACCTCTTTCAGATTATACAGACAAAGAGCTTGCGGGTATTATAGGTGTGGTACTGACAGAGAAATGTGAGCTGAGAAACATGACTGTAGAAGAGCTCGTAGGCATGGGACGAAGCCCTTACACAGGGTTTTGGGGCCGATTGAGCAAACACGACAAAGAGGTGATTGACAATTCCATAAAGTTTGTCAATATAGAACATCTGAGATACCAGATGGTACATCAGCTTAGTGACGGTGAAAGACAGAAAGCCATGATTGCAAAGGCCCTTGCACAGGAAACAGACATTATCTTCCTGGATGAGCCTACTGCATTTCTTGACTTTCCTAGCAAGGTAGAGATTATGCAATTACTGCACCGACTGTCACATTCTGGCAACCGTACCATTTTCCTTTCAACACACGATTTGGAACTGGCACTGCAAATTGCTGATAAAGTTTGGCTTATGAACCGTGAAACAGGTGTCAGTACAGGAACACCAGAAGACTTGTCGCTAAACGGAAGCCTAAGCCATTTTTTCCTTAGAAAAGGTATTAGATTTGATATGGAAAGTGGCTTGTTCCGTATATCAAAACAGGCAACTGTATCAACACGACTAACTGGTGAAGGTAACAGATATACTATGGCACAGAAAGCTCTTGCCAGACACGGCATAGATGCATCAAGAGAAAACAGTTCAGACTGGTATATCGAAGTGACTGATGAATATTTCAATGTGCACCATGCCAATGGAGAAACAGAACAGACATCAAGTATAGAAGATTTGCTACAGTCTGTACAAAACCTACTTGCTGCCTTGTCTCGTTAGGCGACAGGCAATGTTTCCATCCTCATCAATAAGCATCAGTGTAAGTTCCGTATAGGTAAGTAATGCAGAACAATGTTTCATACATTCATCCAAGAGTGCCGGGAAAAAGAGAGAAGCATCCGAATCCGACAGATTGGTCCATAGTTCTCTTGCCAATGTCATATCGGAAATCACATTAAAGGCTTCCTGGGAACAGCCACATTTCTTAGCCAACTCAATAAGGAATTGTTTGTTCATAACAACCTGCTTGCTGTATGTATTCAAGTGACCTTCTGCAAGTTTCACGGCCTTACCAAGCATTATTCCCATAATCACCTTGCTTATTTTCAAGTCCTCGGCTATCTTGAGTGTGTCACCGATATAATTGCCATAATGGACAAAAGCCTGTGGCGGTAAATCAGAGTATTCACGTTTGACATATTTCTCACTCTTGGCTCCGGAGTTTATAACAAGGCGCTCCGCTCCTATTGCCTGACAAACTTCTATTTCACGACGGATAGCATCAACAAACGCTTCCGACGAGAAAGGTCGTACAATTCCTGAAGTACCTATAATGGATATGCCTCCAACTATTCCTAGTTTAGGATTGAATGTCTTGAGGGCAAGTTCCTCTCCTCCGGGTACAGATATAATAACGTCAAGTCCACCACCATACAACTCCGACAACTCTCGGATTATCATCTGTCGTGGAGTGTTATTTATGGCAGGTTCGCCCACAGGAAGTCCCAAACCGGGAAGAGTTACTACTCCTACCCCTTTTCCCTGAAGGAAATGTATTCCCGGTTTTTCTGAGTAAGAAACTTTTACTTCTATAACCCTGTTGTTTGTTACATCAGGGTCATCTCCTGCATCTTTTACTACAGTAGCAGTAACTGATGAAACATCATTCTGACAGACAGATTCAACCGGCAAGAACAATTCCTCTCCGTCTGGAATATGAAAACTCACTTCGGAAAGTGATTCACCGGTAAGCAACTTTACCAGTGCTGCCTTGGATGCTGCTGTTGCACATGCTCCTGTTGTGTAACCGCTACGCAAAGGGAAGAAATCCGGCAACAGACGTTCCACCGCCTTACGAAGTCCGTGTACACCGGTAACAGTAATAAAACTGTCAGGCAACGAAGGACGACATACGGCATAAACCTGAATTTTCATACTACAGGCAGCTTCCAACTTCTCTACAAAGCCCCCGCTTTCTCCGCTTTCTTTGGTCAATACAGCCTGCGGTTTTATCTTCTCCATAAGCTGCTCTTCAGGTTCACCTTCGTGATAATAGACCAATCGGCTTGCATCAAATCCCTGTCTGACGGCTAATGACAATGATTCCTCCCTGTCAAGGATACGAAACCAGCACTCAGGTTTCAAGTTTTCATCAGACCAGAAATCACGCAATTTACCGATAGTCTGCACTCCCGTAAGAGCAAGAAGACGAGAGATACCGTCCTTCTTCATACGAAGGACAGCATCATTATAATCTTTACACCAAATTACATCGTCAGTTCGTGGAGGATATTTACGTTCGAAACGAACGACACTCAGATTAAGTTTTCTACTTACTTGCTCTACAGTTTTATGCAGTTGAACAGCAAATGGATGGGCAGCATCTATCAATAACCGTATTCCGTTGGAACGACAGAAATCTTCCATCTTCTGTTCGTCCATTCCACCGGTCACACGCTCACCGTTGCGGCAATTCACCTGCTGCAACTCTCCGCGAGTAGAATAAAAATAAAACTTGCCGGCCTCATCAAGCACTTTCACGGCAAGTCTGCCTTCTGTTGTCCCACCCAATACCAGTATCATGGTCTGAACAAATGTTTAAAGTCCGAAGCATACAAACGGGAAAGTCCCTTACGGTTGTCTATAGCATCACCTACGACAAGCAGAGTTGTCAGTGTAAGGTTATTCTCACGTACTATACGTGCCAAATCTTTCAGCACTCCTCTGTAAATCTTTTCTTCCTTCCATGTAAGTTTATAGCAAGCTGCTACAGGTGTTTCAGGCGGATATGCCTGCAAGAGTTCTCTCTGTACATCTTCTACTATAGATGCACTGAGGTATATACACATGGTACTCTGCGACTGTGCAAGTTTGTGCAACTGTTCTTTTTCCGGCATAGGTGTTCTACCTTCGCCGCGTGTAAGTATGATACTTTGAACTTTTTCAGGTATGGTGAACTGCGAACGCAAAGCAGCTGCGGCAGCCTGGAATGAAGATATACCCGGAGTAATATGATAACTCATACCATATTCATCGAAAAATGCCATCTGTTCCTGTATGGCACCGTATATACATGGGTCACCTGTGTGAAGACGTACCACAAACAGACCTTTATCATAGAATTCCTTCATCAAGGCAAACTGTTCCTGAAGATCCATATTAGCCGAGCTTCGTACTACCGCACCTTCCTTGGCATAATATGTCAGTTCGCGAGGTACAAGACTTCCGGCATACAACACCAAATCAGCCTTTTCAAGCATGTGCTTTCCTCTCACGGAAATCAGTTCAGGGTCACCAGGACCGGCACCGACTATCTCTATATGTCCACCTCGGACAGCATTGGCATCAAGAGTCACAGCAAAAGTAAAGTTGGAATCAGGTGTAAGCTCTCCTTTCTGCTTTTCAATCAGCCACTTTCCGTGTTCACTGCTCTTGAAAGCAGCACTCTCGGCCACTCCATAAACTCCTGTCACATCGTGTACTTTCTGTGACGGATTTGGAACTTCAATACCGCTCAGTTCTTCCTGAGAGTATATGCGGACATTTGCATATTTCCATTTTTCATGCAATGCAGCAATCAAGGGTTCGTCCTTTTTCAATTCTATTGTACTGATAGTTGCAAGTGACAAAGGAGAAAGATGCTGTGATTTCAGGTAATCTTCAATATATTCAGGTATTCCGTCAGGCACACACTGTTTCCTGCAGCCAACACCTAAATGCAAAACCTGAGGGCGATAGTACAATGCCTGCACCGGGCATTCATATTCGTACGGAGTGACAGCTATCAGAAGTTCTGTTTCATCGAAAGGAATATCATTATAATGGTAATAAACACTTACATAAGGAGGCAATGTACGCTCCATCCATGCTGTACCATTGTCCTTAATATCAAACAAGAGTGCTACTTTACCCTGGTTTACAAAACATGCAATTGCCTTGTTTAGCTCATCATGCGAGAAATCTGTCTGCCATCCGAACTTTGAAGCCAACAAGTCCAAAGCCCAGACACCATTACAGTCGCTCTGAGTAGTAATAACAGCCTGCGCACCGAGAATGGACGAAATCTGTTTAGCCCATTCATTTGCTCCTCCTACATGACCGGATAGCACGGGAATGGCAAACTGACCTGTGCTGTCAACACATACCACAGCAGGGTCGTCATACTTATTGGAAACGCAAGGCGCTATGCAACGGACACATATTCCCATCGCACCAATAAACAAGAACCTGTCGTATTCAGTAAACGAAGTCGCCACGAAATCACTGTATGACTGTACCTTAGTGCATCCGTCCAGCTCTTTCTGTGAAAAAATGGTACAATTACCAAACTCCTTCTGCAACAACTGCGCCATGGGCAATGCTTGAGAAGATATCAATATAATAGCTGTCTTTTCTTTCATTCTGCTTTCAATATTTCGATTGGATTATGGGTATCGACAACAAGTCTTATACGTTCTGTCACCCTACGTCCGATATTAGAAACTCCTTCATAAAACTGCTGCAAGCTGTCATCGCTCACAGAATTAAAAACGATAATTCCGCCGGGAAGCAATACCTCGTCTATACGCTGAAGCAACTCCTGCAATCTGCCTCCGTGACCGCCGATAAATACCGCATCAGGACGAGGCAGATCCGATAAATCCTGCTCCATAAAATCACCTCCGATGAAACGTATTCCGGGAACTCCCCACAGGATACTGTTCCGCCTCAACAGTTCTTCACCTTCAGGACGGCGTTCGAATGCTATCACCTCAATGTCTGGATAAGCGCTTTTAGCCTCTATTGACACTGAACCGGTACAACTGCCTACGTCCCACAATACGGTGCGGTTCTGCAAATCAAGCATGCTTAATGTCTGCAGACGTACAGGCCTCTTGGTAATCATATTTACACGACCGTTAAGAAGATAGAATTCCGATTCATCAATTCCGAGCGGACGACGACGCAACTCTATACGCACAAGAATCATACAGTTAGGTGATGTGAATTCTGCTTTTGATGCTCCCTCTACAGTAAATCCCCTTACTCTTTCTGAAGTGGAATTACCCAGCGCCTCTCCTACATATATGCGGTAATTGTCATATCCGTATTCGTGCATACGTGCAGCAATTGTCGCAGGAGTCTTGACCTTATCTGTCAATACGCCAAGCATCTTCTCTCCACGTATCAGTGCGGCATCAAAAGCCTTCCAAGGGCGACCGGTAAGCGATACCATCCTCATATCATGGTAAGGCAACAGCAAGCGGTGAGCCAACATTTGCAATGAATTGAATGTAGGATAAACGCAAATGCAGCTGTCAGGCAATAAACGCTGCACAGTATTGGAAAAACCGAAGAACAACGGATCGCCTGAGGCAAATACCACAATCTCACTGTATTCGGCATACTTCTCGAAAACCTTATCCAAAGGAACGGTTATATCTATCCACAAAGCACCTTTGGGAAGAAATTTTTCCACCAGCTGATGATGACGCAAACCACCGGAAAACACTTTTCCCCTGGAAATGACATCCATCACCTTTGGAGGAAAGTATATCTCGTCACTGTCGCTTATTCCTATAATATGAAATGACTGTTTACACATCACGTCCCGGTTTTAACAATTCTGCATCATCAAAAGTCATTATGGCATTTACCAGTGTGGCTGCAAGATTGCTTCCGCCTTTACGACCTTCTACAATCAATTTAGGAACATCACTGAAAGTCTTGACCATATACTTGCTTTCGCACACATGTACAAAGCCTACAGGAGCAGCTATAATACCACCCGGACAGGCCTTATGTTTTCGCATCAGAGAACATAGTTCCATTAAGGCTGTAGGAGCATTTCCAAACACAAACAATGCATCAGGATGTTCTTCTACCGCCAGACGTATTCCAGCCTGAGTGCGAGTAATATTTTTTTCGGATGCCATCTGTGCCACTCTTTCATCATTCAGATAACATTTCACCTCAAGACCAAGTCGTTCAAGAGCGCGTTTTCTGATACCTGACGCAGCCATTGTAACATCAGTTACTATTGTACGGATTTTTCCTGAGACAATAAGAGAATGTAATGTCTCCACTGCTTTTTCATCAGAGTAAAGCAGATTCTCCATCTCAAAATCAGCTGTTGTGTGAATGGCATGCAGCAAAGCCCATTTGTGTCCGAGAGGAAGATTCTGGTTTCTTAATTCCTTAGAGATCGTAGAGAAACTGTTCATCATTATTTCCTGGCCTATTCCTGCCGCATCCTGTTTCTCTTTCTGATAATATCCACGCGGAGTTATCATTCTGCCTGACCACTCATACGATTGTGAGTTACCGATAAGGATTACAGTAAACATATCCACATCTTCAGGGTCAAAGTCTGCCAAAGTAGTGATTTTAACAATCTCTTCATCACGTCCAACCTGACGGACATATCCCACAGGAGTCTTTGCATCGCGTTCCTGCATGAAAATCTCTTTCAGACGATGCAACTGCCAGTATCTGCCTTCGCTCTTGGGATTGTAAACAGCAGTTACAAAATCGGCCATAGCAGCCGCATGTATACGTTTTTCAATCTTCTCCCACGGTGTCAGAAGGTCAGATAAGGAAATGACACAGAAATCATGTCCTACAGGAGCACCAAGTTTGGCTGCAGCTTTCTGAAAAGCACTTATTCCAGGTAAAACCTCAATATCCACATCACTATTACGTTCGCGTTTCATCTCATAGATAAGCGGTGCCATTCCGTAAATGCCGGAATCGCCAGAACTGATAACACACACGCACTTGCCCTGTTCTGCCAGTTCAAAAGCCTGACGGGCTCGGTCGCGCTCACGTTTCATTCCCGTATCTACACACTCAGCCCCTTCTTTCAGATATTGACGTACGAATTGGAAATAATAATTATATCCGACTACCACATCCGAACACATTAAAGCCCGGACTACCGCCGGAGTGATATCTTCTGCGGAGCCCGGGCCTATGCCTGCTACTATTATTTTATTTTTATCCATTTTTACTTCGGTACTATAATCATCTAATAGTTGCAAAGTTAATGAATTTATCAGTTTTCCACTACTCTTAATACATCAAAATAATAACCTTGAGCAATATCAGCACCTTTTTCTGTAGTTCCTGTAGCTATATCATAGATATAGATGCAAGTGCTTGTCTCTGTATTGACACCGATATATGCCTTTCCGCCTACTACAACAGAACGCTGAGAGAAACGGCCACTGCTGTAACCTACTTCCTCGCCGTTATATGTTAGTGGAGTTCTTTCACCTGTCTTCAGGTCAACTATAGAATATTTCATATAGTATGCAGCACCTTGACTGTAAAGAGATGCATTTTCTGAATATATCAGAGCCTTGCCGTTACCAAGATATTGAAGTGTACAAATCTTTCCTTCATTATTAAGGATATTATAAGAAGCATCAAAATCAGACTCACCATTGTTTATACGCAACAACTGTCCTTGTTCCAAATCATCATCTACTTCAGTAAATGCTGCCAAATAAAGATTACCTTCCTCATCGTATGTCACACATTCCTGCATAAGCTGACCGTATGAGCTACCTGCCATTTCACCTGCAAGGCTATTAACAATAGGATTATCTTCTACTTTCATGTCTGATGGATTGATTACTGCGGTAAGGAAGTTTGATGTAGGTACACCTTTTCTTCCTGATTTATCCTTTCCATAATAGAAATAGTAGAGTTTCCCTACTTTGTCATTGTATGTAAGGATACCTGTTGTAGTAAACACAACCGCACCTTCTGGAAGAGGAAGATCCAATGTTCCTTCCGCAAGGATAGTCATATCTTCTGCGTTAAGTTTTGTCCAAATGATTTTATCTGCATCCCCATTGGCAGCCATGATAAGCAAAGTCTTATCATCCAGCCATGCATGAGTATATTTTCTTTCTGTATATGTATTCTTTACAAAAGGCTGTTCTTGAACAATTTCTATCTTATTGTTTACAATCCGGAATTTTGTAAATTGCGTTTTACCACTTGGAACCTGATAATAATACTTTCCTTTCGATATCAGTTCTATTGTATAAGGATTAAGTTCTACTCCTGAACCTTGTATATCTATCAAAGGCTGATTGGAAGTAAGAGAGTCCACGCTCTTAACAATAGTGTTCTCTCCTTTACTCATACCTCCATGTTCGCCTACAGACATAAATATATCAAAATGAACTTTTCCGGTAAGATTAGAACTTCCATCGCCTCCATCACCACCATTAGGTGTATCATTACTACATGCTACAAAAGAAAAAAGAACAGTAGCTAACATTCCCGTTTTTAGGAATCTCATAAATGAAAATGTTTTCGTTTTCATAAGAATAACTTTTAAATGAATGAATTATAATATCGTATTGTTTTATTATTAGTTTAAAAACATCCTGAACTTCAGGAAAAACGATCTTCCCGGTTTCTGAAGTTTGTAATGGTCATATACCAACTTGTCAAAAATATTGTCACAACTTACAGAAATATTGTATTTCCCATTCTCCAGAGAATATGTTATATCAGCATTTATAACATGCTGTGCCGGAATACGAGCCTTACTCTCTATTGCTCCGTATGCCTCCCAGGTAAGAAAATACCAATGTACCCACTGATAGGAAGTACCAAGGCGAAGAGTGCTATTTTTAAGCAATACATCGTAGAACGTATAATTCGCTTCTGCAGCACCAAAAAGCCAAGGACGATTCGGTACACGGTTGAGATAAGTAGCCGAAAGCTTTCCGTCATCCTTATATTTGCGCTGATCGCGTGCATCCTGCCAGCTTACGTTTGCCATACACTGCAGATTTCTTTTCCAGCTATAGCGCACTTCTCCTTCTACACCCTTTATATGTACTGCAGGCACATTTTCATACTGCATCATACCTTCCTTTTCCGCAACCACAGCCTGGATATAATCATCAACAAAACGTATGAAACCATTTACTTCATAATACAATGAATGTCCTGCGGCAGGATGCCATGTTCCGAAAGCACCAACATTTACATTATCACTCCTTTCAGGGTCCAAAGCCGTATTGGCATATATGGTGGAACCGTTACCCAACAATTCACGAGCTAAAGGGAGACGGACACTATGTTCGAAAGAAGCCTTCAATGCCACGGGTTCCAGAAATTTTACACGTGTTCCCACACCGTAACCCCAATAATTGTTTGTATTGCTTCCCATGACCTCATCAGAACCTGTCTGCCAGTATAAATCCGTCTGCCGGATATTGAGATGATTGATATAATCCTTGACGAAAAAGGTGTTTTCAATCTTATTCTGTAAAAACTGCTGGTTATATGAAAGCCCAATAATATGTTTACAAACTATATCATTTGACGGTACAAAACTATCATCTACATCATCATATCTGTCATTCCCTGTTCTGTTTACCAGATAGTTAAGATTGACAGAATGATGTTGGTTTATACGATAATCCCAATTGGAACGGAACATCGTAGTAGGGCGCTTGTAATGACGCAAAGACTTTTCACGACCGGTTATCTCGTTTCGTGAACTCTCTATATAGTCCCCATTCCAGTCGTAAACTCTGTATGCAGTATCAACAGTCAATGAATGATCCCACGTATGCGAAAGAATACTCTGCATCTGCAGGCCCTTAAGGATAAAATCTTTTTTGCGGTACTGTGCAGAAATATTATATGCATCACCTTGACGTTCAGCCATACCGTAAACTTTAGTCTGTATAGAACCTGTCTGCAGTTCCTTGTTAATCTTTGAATATGACGCGGTAACAAAAAAATCATCCGCCCAAGACTTTCCCTTAACACCAACTTCAACCTGTGCCAATAATGAAAAGTAATCATCATGGAAACGTTTGCGGTCAGACGGAACATACTTTCTTACACTTTCATCCCATACCTCTACCCCCTTCATCATATAGTCGTTTTTAGAGTAATTGACTCCCACCGTAGGGCGTACTATAAGTCCGCTTTTTGGGAATACTATTTGTGCATTCATATCAACCTTATGAGTATGAAAAGAACCTATACCATATGACACATCAAGATAGTTCTTTTTCTCCTTCTTTGTGACTATATTTATCGCGCCACCAAGAGCATCTGAACCTAGATATGAGGGCACAACACCTTTATACATTTCTATATGGTCTATGATATTTACCGGAATATTGGCAAGAGACACTTCGGAACCTTTTGTCTCGAGAGGGACACCATCAATAAAATAACGCACTGAGTTACCCGACATCCCATTTATAGACAAATCGAAATCGGAACCAACACCGCCTTCCTGACGCACCTTTATACCCGATGCACGATTAACAAGTTCATTCAGATTGTTTAAAGAATTTACTATAGGTTTTACATCCAGCGCATTTACGGCAAACGAACTTTCACGGAGTTTCTGTGATTTGCTCTTGGCATATATCTCTACATCCTTCAAGCCTACTGCATCTTCCTGCAAAACAAAATTTACAACTTTATTCCCGTCGAGTTCAATATTCTTTTTCTGACTTTTGAAACCTACGAAAGAAGCTGATACAGTATATTTACCTTCGGAAAGAGAAAGCGTATAATTACCATTGTTATCAGAATAAGTGCCACAGGAAGTACCCTCAACGGCAAGCGTTGCCTGCGCCACAGGACTGCCGTCGGAAGATGTGACTTTTCCGGAAAGTGTCACAACGACCTGTGCCATTCCTTCCGTTAAACTGAGAATGATAAATAAGACAAATAAGATAAACGTAAGACGTTTCATAAATACCTCTAATTCTTCGTATAACTTACTCTATGCTCACGAAAAACATATATACAAAGAGAAAGAGGATTCTATAAATCCCGAACGGATAAAGAAAATTCAACTCGATGTTTTCATACTTTATTTCCCGAAAGCATAAAAAACTATGTAAGATACTGGCAGGTCTTCTGACTCGTTTCCTTTCAGGAGCCTTCCCATCCGTTCAATAGACAGTGGCATATAAATTCCTAAAAAATATATGAAACTTACAGCAGCGGGTCTGTTCAGGATTTTCACCTGATTCCCTTTTCATCATGCTTTTTTCAAGCAATGAACCAATACCGTCGCAAAGGTAAAAAATATTTTCTTACATGCTATACAACTGTCAGTTTTTCTCGGTAAATTTAAAACACTTGTCTCAATGTTTATTCTTTATAACAGAAAAAGATATTATCTTAGCATCCACAAAAATATTATATCATCAATATGGAACAACCTCAAAAAGAAATTCAGTTTGTGTCTTTAGGCCCTGGTGATCCTGAGCTTATCACTGTGAAAGGACTGAAAGCATTACAGGATGCATCATATATATATTGTCCGGCTACACTAAGTTCTAACGGCATCAGGTCATCACACGCATCGAACACACTGCAGGCATTAGGGATAGGAAATGACAAAATCAGAACATTTACATTACCTATGAACAAAAACAGAGAAGCTGCACTAAAAGCGTATAACGATTTGGCAGACGAAATCGAAGTATGCTATAAGAGCAATCAGCATATATCCGTAGCAGCCGAAGGAGATGCAGGTTTCTATGCTTCTATACAATATTTATACGAACTGTTGAAAAACAAAGGTTTACAGGTAAAAAGAATAGCTGGTGTGCCTGCATTCATTGCAGCAGGACCAGTGGCAGGCATTCACCTCGTAAAACAGGAAGAAAGGTTATTGGTAGTGCCAGGAACAATCACAGCCGAGGAACTGACCGAGAAGATACATTCCGGATATGTAGTGGTAATTATGAAACTCCCTCTTTGCGGAGAGGCTATAATAGAAGTCATGGACAAAAATCCCGATGCTGAATTCCATTACTTTGAAAACATAAGCAGAGATAATGAATTTTATACAACAGACATTGACATCATAAAGGAGAGAAAGCTACCATATTTCTCTCTCATGATTATTTCCCCAAAACAATGAAAAGAATTATTTTAGTTACAGGAGGACAGCGTTCTGGCAAAAGTTCCTATGCAGAAGGTTTAGCACACCAACTTACTGACCAACCAGTATATCTTGCTACTGCCAAAATATGGGATGAAGAATTCCGCCAGCGTGTTTTGCGTCATCAGCAGAACCGTGGTCCAGAATGGACTAACCTGGAAGAAGAGACTGAGTTGAGCAAATATGACTTAAAAGATAGAGTTATTGTAATAGACTGCGTTACACTTTGGTGTACAAACTTTTTCTTTAAATACCAGGATGTACAAAAAACGTTGGATTCTATAAAAACCGAGTTCGACAAATTCACTGCACAAGACGCAACATTCATTTTCGTGACAAATGAGATTGGTTTAGGCGGTGTTTCTGAAAATGAATTACAACGTAAGTTTACAGACATTCAAGGATTCATTAATCAATATATCGCAGCCAAAGCTGATGAAGTTATACTTATGGTAAGCGGTATTCCAGTAAAAATCAAACAATAAACATCAGAATATGAAAAACTTTAATATCAAATCAATACAAGACTCACAGTTTGAACAGGCTGTTATCGACAAAATAGACAATCTCACTAAGCCAAAAGGTTCGTTAGGAAGACTTGAAGAACTGGCAAAACAGATTTGTATGATACAGCATACACTCTCACCTAAACTAAGTAATCCATACAATATTCTATATGCAAGCGACCACGGTATAGTAGAAGAAGGAGTCAGCGTATCTCCAAAAGAAATTACCTGGCAGCAGTTATATAATTTTCTGGATGGTGGTGCAGGTATAAACTTTCTGTGCAGACAACATGGATTTGAGCTGATGCTGGTAGATGCAGGAGTAGACTATGACTTGCCTTATGAACGTGGAATAATCAACATGAAAGTAAGAAAAAGTACACGTAATTACCTCCACGAGGCAGCAATGACCAAAGAAGAGATGGAGTTGTGCATTGAACGAGGAGCGGAATGTGTAGAAATGGCATACAATAAAGGATGCAATATAGTAAGCTTCGGTGAAATGGGTATTGCAAACACCTCAGCTTCATCGCTTTGGATGTCATGTTTCGCAAACATTCCATTAAGACAATGTATAGGTGCAGGAGCAGGGTTGCAGGCAGAAGGCATTGAGCACAAATATCAGGTTCTGAAACAGGCTCAAGACAATTTCAAGGGAGAACATACAGCCGAAGAAATAATTTGCCAGTTTGGAGGATACGAAATGGTAATGGCTATAGGGGGAATGCTTAAAGCAGCCGAACTGCGTATGATAATCCTTGTAGACGGATTTATAATGAGCAGCTGTATACTTGCAGCATCACAACTTTATCCTGAGGTATTGCAATATGCTATTTTTGGTCATCAGGGAGATGAAGCCGGTCACCGTCTTTTGTTGGAACATCTCAATGCATCACCATTACTTCATCTTAACCTCAGATTAGGCGAAGGTAGCGGTGCCGTTTGTGCCTACCCTATTGTAGATTCTGCCGTGAGAATGCTGAACGAAATGGATACTTTCAAAAAAGCATCTATAACCAAATATTTTTAAAGACTATCGTAATGAATCAGATTCTTGCAGCTTTTATATTCTTTACACGTCTGCCTTTCTGGAGAATCAAAAGCGTACCGGACGAATGTTTTAAGCATGTAGTCAGCTATTGGAGTTATAGCGGATGGCTCACAGGTGGTATAATGGCAATTAGTTTCTGGGCTGTCAGTCAGATACTGCCAGTCTCAATTGCCATCATCACAGCCTTAACTATCCGTCTTCTTATCACCGGAGCATTGCATGAAGACGGATTGGCCGATTTCTTCGACGGTTTCGGAGGAGGAAGAGACAGAGAGAGTACTCTCAGAATAATGAAAGACTCGCATATCGGCACATATGGCGTACTGGGATTAATAATATATTATCTTTTGGGATACAACCTTCTGAGTTCCATTAACCCTATACACACACCATACATACTGCTATGCTGTGATTCTTTCTGCAAGTTCGTATGCAGTCACATTTTGTGGCTTTTACCATATGCCAGAAAAGAAGAAGAAAGTAAAGCCAAGGTTATATATTCCAGACAAAACTACAAAGAAGAAACGGCATCTGCCATCGGAGGATTATTACCACTTATAGTCCTGCCGCACAAATTCTTTGCCACACTGATAGTTCCGATACTTGTCTTTGTTTATTTACAACAACTTTTGAGGAAACGACTCGGAGGATACACGGGCGACTGTTGTGGTGCCATATTTCTGATATGCGAACTCGCCATGTGGTTTTCTATTGCTGTAGCATCCATAGTAATCATGTAATAAAATTTCAATACAAAAAAGTATCTTGCAAAATGAATACACGAACAAAAAAAAGAATAGTATGGGTGAGACACACAAGTACAGATGTACAGCCGGGTACATGCTACGGACAAACCGACGTTCCGTTAAAGGCTTCATTTGAAGAGGAAGCATTGGAGTGTGTAAAACATCTGAACAGATATTCGTTCGAGAAAGCCTATACCAGCCCTTTGTCCCGCTGTATGAAACTTGCAAGGTTCTGTGGATTCGAAAAGGCTGTTATTGATGAGCGGCTTATGGAGATGAATTTTGGCGATTGGGAAATGCAACGGTATGATGAAATAAAAGACCCATATCTGCAAGAGTGGTTCAGCGACTACATTCATCTGCCTGCTCCCAATGGCGAGTCGTTCGAAATGCAATATGCAAGAGTTTCCTCTTTTATAGAGGATATTCTACAGAAAGAGGAAAACGAGGTAGTAGTATTCTCCCACGGTGGAAGTATTATATGTGCACAGATTTATGCAGGCCTTGCAACATTCGAGAATGGTTTCAGCAAACAACCGTCCTATGGAGGTATAGTAGAACTTGAGTTTTCTATACAAAGTTCACTAACGGAAGATGACCGCATGAAATATAAATAGCCACCACCATAATAACAAGCATAATAAACTCAGATAATTTATTTATACGGATAGCAACATCGGCATCCCTACGTTCCAGTGTGCGGTCGTTACTACCAATAAAAGGCTTATACACAAGTTCACCAAAATAATTATGAGGTCCTCCGAAACGGCAATTCAATATACCTGCAAGCGCAGCTTCAGGATAACCGGAGTTTGGACTGGCATGTTCCCTGCCGTAGCGGAGAACGAAACGTAATAAGGACATTCGTCCAGACGCAATCACCATCAGAAGTGCTGTTATACGTGCAGGTATAAAATTGGCAGCATCGTCTATTTTTGCAGCACAACATCCAAACAGTCTATAACGTTCGTTTTTATAACCGATCATAGAATCGAGTGTATTTACCATCTTATACGTCAACATACCAGGCACACCCAAAATCATAAACCAGAACAATGGAGCTATCACCCCGTCACTCAGATTTTCAGCCAGCGTCTCCAAAGCAGCAGCCCTAACCTCCTGACCACTCAATTCTTTGGTGTCTCTGCCTACAATACGCGACACCTGATTTCTGCCTTTTTCGAGCGATACTTCCATAGCATCAAAAACCATACGCACTTCATCTATCAGAGTTTTGCCTGCAAGACAGTAGAACACAGCTATTGTTGTCAGAATATATCCCAACCATACGTTGTATTCTGATACATACTTCAGCAAGAGATACGATAAAGTAAAAATACCGGCTATCAACAACAAAGCAGTAAATGCTCCTTTGATGCGACGATATCCCCCATAATTCAGTCTATGTTCAAAAAAACTGATAATCCTGCCAAAGCCAACCACAGGATGCGGCAGCCAGAGAGGATCTCCAAATAATTTGTCCAACACTACTCCTGCCAATAAAGGCAATACAACAATCAACGCTTGCAAATCCATTCTTTAATACAATTTATCAGTTCATCATTCTCCTCAGATTGCTGTACAGCAATCCTGAAATAGCGTTCGTCCAATCCTTCAAAATTCGAGGCATCGCGAATCAATATTCCTTTTTCCTCGGCAAGAAAAGTTTTCAGTTCGGAAGCCTTTCCTCTTTTCAAGCACACTAACATATAATGAGTATCCGATTTCATGACATCCATACATTCTGTTGCTTCTAAAGCAGCAGCCACACGTTCTTTCTCAACGAGCAATGCAGACAAGTCAAACTCAAATTCTTCCTTATGATTTAAAAGATAATGCCCAGCCTGTATAGCCAGTGCATTCACCGACCACGGCATCTTACATTCTTTGAGTCGTGATATAAGTTCTACACTCCCTGTCACTCCACCCAAGCGAAGTCCGGGAATGGCAAAATGTTTGGTCATTGAATGCAGCAGAAAGACATTTGGCAAAAGGACAGTCTCCTGTACAGATAAGAGAGGCTTGGTGGTAAAAGCCTCATACGACTGGTCTATTACAAACAAACAGCACGGATTGTCCATAATCATCTTACGCAGTTTATCCAAGTCAACCGCCTGCCCTGTAGGATTGTTAGGATTACATATCCAGCATAATCCTTTCTCCGGGACAGCGATCTCATCTACAGAATATGCATAATCTATTTTATGCGAATGCAATCGGCATGCATCGGCATACTCGCTGAATGTAGACATCAATATCACCGAATGGCTTTCTCTGAAAGCTTGAGCTATAAGGTAAATAGCTTCAGTTGCACCGTTTGTGACACATATACATGAATCTTCAATACCAAGCCCATCAGCCCACAACTTCTCCAGAGAATATGGTTCCGGTTCGGGATAAGAACGTATGCATGATATCATATCACACAAATATGCATTCAGCCCATCATGCGAAACCTTACCGTACACGTTCGAACTGAAATTCATACGAATTCCATTCCTGTACTGAAAAATATCATCACCGTGTCCCTTAATCATTATCTGTAAGTATTTTATATAATAAAGACATATTTAAATGAGAACGCACATGAGCCGCCAATCTGTCATACTGTTCTTCCTTGAAAGAATGATAGTCGGAAATATTTCCCTTATCGGCTTTTACGTAAGGAGCCAGCAGATAATCCACAACAGACTCATTGTCCAGAATTCCGTGCATATATGTACCGAAACACTTCTCCCCCACTTTCCATCCTTCTGTAGTTCCGTCGTGCAGATAATTTAAAGGAACGGCAGAATCTTCGGCAGCAATTGTGCTTTGTCCCATATGAATTTCATACCCCTTGCACAAATTACCGTCCGAATTTAAGAATATGAACTCCGTCTGGCGAGTGACCTTATCAGCCTGCATGACTGTTGATACAGGCAACAGCCCAAGCCCCGGCAATCGGTTTATACCTCCTTCCACCCCGTCAGGGTCTTCTACCGACAAGCCCATCATCTGGTAGCCACCGCATATACCGAACACAGTAGCACCGTTTCGTGCAGCTCTTATAACAGCCTCTGCTACTCCATTACGGCGAAGTTCCAGCAAATCATCAAGAGTGCTTTTTGTTCCCGGCATGATTACTATATCAGCCTTACTTATCTCTTCTGTATTATTGGTATAATAGAGATTGACACGTTCATCACGCTCCAAACGATTGAAGTCGGTAAAATTTGACAAATGGCGCAACAGTACAACCGCAACATTCACCTTTCCGTTTACAGCCGAACGCTGTTTTTGCTGCAATTCGAGAGAATCTTCCTCTTCTATATAGATATCCTTATAATACGGGATCACACCAAGCACAGGCACACCACAAGTTTCCTCCATCATTTTCACACCGGATTCAAACAGGCGTAAATCACCACGGAACTTGTTGACGATTATTCCTTTTATGCGTTTACGGTCTTCAGGCAATTGCAGCGCAATAGAACCGTATACACTGGCAAACACACCACCACGGTCGATATCCGCCACAAGAATAACATCCGCATCGGCATATCTAGCCATCGGCATATTGACCAGATCCGTATCTCTAAGATTTATTTCAGATATACTTCCTGCACCCTCCATCACTATAGGATTATAACGCGCTGCCAACCTGTCGAAAGCTTCACATACCTCACGGCGCAACTCTTCCCTTCCCTCTTTGCGGAAATATTCGTAAGCACTTCGGTTACCTATAGGCTTACCGTTAAGAACCACCTGCGATGTATGGTCGGAACTAGGTTTCAGCAATAGAGGATTCATATCCGTATGACACGGCACACATGCAGCCTCAGCCTGTACCGCCTGAGCCCTTCCTATCTCCAGACCTTCTGGAGTGGCATACGAATTGAGAGCCATATTCTGTGCCTTGAAAGGAACCGGATGATAACCGTCCTGCAGGAAGATTCTGCACAAAGCAGTAGCCAGAATACTCTTGCCTACATCACTGCCAGTTCCAGCAAGCATCAAAGGATGTAATCGTTGAATATTTTTAGTCATTGATGTAATGTTTTTTACTGTTGATTATCGTTTCTCTTCTTCCTTTTGTAAGAAAATTTCATCCATTTTTCTTCCGGCCACTGTTGCCTTTGCATCTCAAATCTGGCCATGACAAAAAGTAAATCCGACAATCTGTTTATAAATCGAAGTATCTCTCCCGGCACTTCGTCCGTACGATTAAGAGTCCACAGTCTCCGTTCTGCCCTACGTGCCACAGCCCTTGCATTCTGAAGTTGGGCAGCCAGTGGCGTTCCACCCGGCAGAATGAAATAACCGTTATCCTCAAGCTGCGACATCATCTCGTCCATCCAGTCCTCACAAAACTTATCCAAGTCCTGAGGCAGTTCATTCGGATTCCTGTCTCTGATAGCAGAAGGAGTGGCCACATGACTCATTACTATCATCATGCTGTGCTGTATGAAATAAAGTTTTTCCTGCCATTCATCCGTTTCCGGCAACATGCTCCTTATTATTCCAAACAGAGTATTCAGTTCGTCAAGACAACCGTTTGCCTCTATACGGATATCATCCTTAGGCACACGTTCTCCACCGTGAATACCTGTCATTCCTTCATCTCCCGTACGTGTATATATCTTTCTCATAATCCTGTTCTTATCAATCCCACAATTTAAAGAAATCGTTCTCGCCCCAATACCAGTGTGTATATCCTGCTATCACATTCTTATAGCGGTACAGAGGAGTATCCACTGCCAATCCCTTGGCATTAAGTTGACACACTTCGGAAGGCAACAATTCCGGCTGAACGACTGATGAATAATGAAACTCATGCCCTTTAAGCTGCATCCCGCGATACTGTGCCGTGCGATATCCCAAATGAAGACGCATCTTCTCCAAAGTACACTCTAAAGGTAATACCCCTGCCATAGGATAGGAATCGCCCTCGCGTGTAATCATCTTCCTGCAGAGATACATCATACCTCCACACTCGGCAAACAAACGTCCGCCATTTTCGGCAAACTCCCTTAACTGTTCTCCCAACTTTATATTCCCGCTCAATTCTCCGACAAAGAACTCAGGATAGCCCCCGGGCAGATATACATAATCAGCCTGTGGCAGTTCGTCACCGGCCAACGGACTGAAAGTAACCACATCAGCCTGACACGAAAGAACATCGAGGTTTTCCTTATAGATAAAGTTAAATGCGGCATCCTGCGCTATAGCTATTCTTCGTCGATTAAGTCTATCCGCAGACCTGACAGAAGCCTTAAATTCTTCATTAACCTCAAGCGGACATGCAGAAATCTCTAACAGACGGTCCACATCCACATACTGTTCTATAATGTCAGCCACCCTGTCCGAAAGAGTATCTATTTCATTTTTCTTGCCGATTGTCAGTCCCAGATGTCTGGACGGAATTTCTATGTCCGATACTTTAGGCAAGTATCCCAAGCAAGCCACACCTACATCAGCGCACGCCTCTTTCAGATAAGAATAGTGCGATGCCGACCCCACCTGATTGAACACAACTCCCGCAACATTTACCTCAGGGATGAAATTTTTCAGTCCATACAGTATGGCTGCCACTGTGTAAGCCGAAGAGCGTGCATTAAGAACTACCACTACAGGCAGACGTAGCATTGCAGCAATCTCCGCGCTACTTCCACGCATTCTGTCATAACCGTCGAACAGTCCCATGACTCCTTCCACCACACAAGCCGACGCATCCTTTGCATAATGCGAATACACCTCACGCACATGAATGTCCGAAGCCATCCATGTATCCAGATTTACGGATTCTTTTTCTGCTGCTATGGCATGAAACTTACCGTCAATATAATCCGGTCCACACTTGAACGGCTGTACACGTATTCCTCTCCTTTTCAGCACACGCAACAACCCCATAGTGAAAGTGGTTTTTCCGCTTCCCGACGCAGCTGCTCCAATCAAAAACTGAGGTTTAACTACCGACATAAATCTCTTATCTATTTTTATTCTCGGGCGCAAAAATACGAATAAAAAGTGACAATGAGAAAATCTCTATTTGTTTTGATATCTTCTTTAAATTACGCTTGTGTTTTTATAAACTACAGTGTTATTTGTAAAAACACCAGTGCGATTTATATAAATACAACATGTATTTAGAGAATATATAAAGACATTTGAACAAATATTCTTTCATACATTATGTTACTCAACCAGCAAAAAACAATACAAAAAATTATCAATTTATCAGAATAAATTATATTTTTGCATATAGAGTACTAAATTTTAATTATCACGAATGTATAACTCTTAATTTTTTCATTATGAAAAGCATTTATTTATCTGTAGCACTACTACTGACGGTAGTATCTTTCATGGCTTCATGTTCCAAGTCTGATGATTATCTGAACGCAATTCCTAAGGATACACCAATGGTGGCATCGATTAACCTGAAAGCTTTAGGCGAAAAAGCCGGAATAAACGACAGTGAGAACAAAGAAGCATTAGGCAAACTGACCGATATGCTGAAAAAAGAAATGAATGCGGCCAGTTTCGAAAAACTGCAAAGTATAATAGAAAATCCAAAGGAATGCGGAATTGACCTGAACAAGCCGGTTTATGCATTCACGTCTGACGAAAAGTCCTTGATTCTCACAGCTAAAATATTGGACAAGGAAGCACTTGCTAACAGTATAAAAATATTAAGTAATGACACCGAAGCAAATGCAGTAACCGAAGAAGAGGGTTATAGCTTCTCACAAATGGATAACCAAAGCTATCTTGCATTCAACGAAAACACTTTAATTGCAGTAAAAAGCAATATATCGGCTGATACAGACAAAATGAAGTTGAATGCCATTGAAATCCTTAACAGAAAAGGCGAAGAGAGTATGGCGTCCGACAAAGGTTTCATAAAGATGCAGGACGAAAAAGCCGACATAGCAATATACAACAATTTCGAGATACTAGACGACAGTTACAAGAATATCCTTGCAATGGGACTTGGCGTGGAAGATGCAGCTAAAAAATGTAAACTTATTTCAGGAATATTCTTTGAAGAAGGTAAACTTGTCATAAATTCGGAATTATATACCGAAGATGAAAAGATAAAGGAATTGCAGAAAAAACAGAACGAATATTTGTCGCACATCAATAACTCACTACTGAAATTCTTCCCTAAATCATCATTATGTCTGATGAGTTTAAGTATGGAGAATGATAAAATATTCGAAATGCTGAAAGAGAACAAAGATTTCCAGAAAAACATATCATTGGAAGATGCCGAAACAATAGAAAAGATACTTAAATCTATTGGCAAGGAAATTACTTTCGGCGTTACAGACTTCAATATGACAGAAAAACCTGCCATAGTAGTTTATGCAGAAGCAAAGAACGGTGACATTCTTAAAGAACTGTACAACAACAAAGACAGTAACTCTTTCACAAGAAATTCAAGATTTACAGAACTGAAAGAAAATGAATATTTAATACAGTCAGGAAGAGACAATATATTCATCGGTTATAAAAACGATATGATTTATGCAACAAACAATGAGACTTTGTATAAAAATGTAGATAAAAAGCTGGAAGATTCTGCCGAAGACAATACATATGCCAAGGATATAAAAGGTAAAAGACTGGCATATGTTGTTGATTTCAATGCGTTGAGCCAACTTCCTATCATGCAAATGGTATTAAAATCAGGTAATGCAAAAATGACAGCCGTAGGAAGTGTACTGAAGAATGCCGACAATATGACTATCACTTATGATGATGAATTTACAATGACGGTACAACTGAAAGACACAAAAGCCAACTTCCTGAAACAAATGATAAAGCTCACTAAAGAATTGGCCGGAATCTAAAAAAATAAAATACTGATTTTTAAAGTCCCATAATAGGTTTATGACAAATAGACTAATTATGGGACTTTATTCTTTTATTTGAAATGAAGTTTATTGAGATATAAAGTTTTTTTATTAAGTTTGTTCTCATTATGGGAAAACAACAGACAAACATAAAGGAAAAAGGACGTGTCAGCCTGAAAGAGCCGAGACGTTATAAAGTAGTTATCTATAATGATGATTTCACTACTATGGATTTCGTGGTTAAAATTCTTACTACAGTATTCTTCAAATCGATAATTGAAGCCGAAACATTAATGATGAGTGTACACAAAAGTGGCTCGGCTGTTGTAGGTATCTACAGTTATGACATTGCGCTGTCTAAGGTGAGAAAAGCTACGGACATGGCACGCGAGGAAGGATTTCCACTAAAACTCACAGTTCTGCCTGAAGATAAGCAGGCTTAAAAAAATCACGACATATAATATGGACTTGAAATATACTAAACACGTAAATAAAGCATTGGAAGTTGCACATACGGAAGCCAAGTTCAGGAGGCATGAGTTTGTCACTCCCGAACATCTTCTGTATGCCCTATTGCAACAGGATGAATTCGTTTATGCACTGGAAGATATGGCTTGCAGTATCACCAAATTGGAAAAGAGCATAAAGGAAGTGTTGAATACCAAATTCGAGGTTCTGCCCGAAGGTACACAATATGAACCCGAAAACTCTACACAGATGGCAGAGATTTTCATCAAGGCACACATGATTGTTTCTTTCTCAGGAGCGAACGAGATAGATGTTCCCCATCTGGTACAGGGAATGCTTGAGCTGACAGATTCATGGGCTGCATATATTCTTAAAAATGCATTGAAGGATGATATTGCAGAGTTTACCAGCATGCTGATTGATGAATACAGTTTCGACTATGATGACCTTCTGGATCATGAACACGGATATGAGAAAAACGAGACTTGGAAAAACTATGTCACCTGCATAAACGACAATCTGGAAAGCCATAATCCGCTTATAGGAAGAGAAGAGGAGCTTGAAAAGACTATCAGAGTTCTGTGCCGCAAGGAAAAGAACAATCCTCTGCATATAGGCGAATCGGGTGTGGGAAAGACTTCTCTTATCTATGGTCTGGCAGAAAGAATAGAGAAAGGCAACGTGCCCGAAAAACTGCAAGGCTATCGCATATACGAACTCGATCTTGGTGGCATCATTGCCGGGACACAGTACCGCGGAGAATTTGAAAAAAGGCTGAAGGGTATTATGCTTGGAGCAGAGAAAGAGGGCAAAGCCATCATCTACATTGACGAAATCCATAATCTTATAGGTGCAGGAAGGACCAGCGACGGCTCGCTTGACGCATCGAACATGCTTAAACCGTACCTTGAAGGAGGAAACATAAAATTCATTGGGTCAACCACTTATGAAGAATACAATAAATACTTTGCCGGAAGCAAGGGTATGGTAAGACGCTTCCAGCAAATAGACATACTGGAGCCAAGCATAGACGATACCATAAAGATTATAAAGGGACTTATTAAGGGATACGAAACATTCCACAACGTGAAGTACCGTAAAGGAGTGATAGAGTATGCCGTAAGCATGAGCGACAAATATATCAAGGACAAGTTCCTGCCAGACAAGGCTATCGACCTGATAGACGAGGCCGGTGCATACAGGGAAATCCACAACGACGGAAAAGATAAAAATATCGTTACAAAAGAGCTTATTTCGGATATCCTTGCCAGAATGTGCAAGATAGAATCCATCACTGCCAAGGAAGACAATACGGAACTGGAACATCTGCCGGCCAAAATGAAAGCACTTATCTACGGTCAGGACCAGGCCATCACTCAGGTGACGGAAGCTGTAATGATGTCGAAAGCCGGACTGAATGACGACAACAAGCCTATAGCGAGCCTTCTGTTTGTGGGTCCTACCGGCGTGGGTAAGACTGAAATAGCAAAGGTTCTTGCCGCTGAACTCGGTATCGGTCTGGTACGGTTCGACATGAGTGAGTATTCGGAGAAACATACTGTTGCGAAGCTTATCGGCTCGCCTGCGGGATATGTGGGCTACGAAGAAGGAGGACTCCTGACAGACGCCATACGCAAAACTCCGAACTGCGTTCTGCTGCTAGACGAGATAGAAAAGGCTCATCCGGATATATTCAACATACTGCTGCAGGTGATGGACTATGCCGTGCTGACCGACAACAAGGGACGCAAATCAGACTGCCGTCATCTTATACTGATCATGACATCGAATGCGGGAGCACAATATGCACATCAGGCTTCGATAGGATTCAAGGGACAGGCCACAGCCGGCGATTCGATGCTGAAACAGGTTAAGAAGACATTCAAGCCGGAGTTCCTGAACAGACTCTCTGCCACTGTGGTGTTCAACGATATGGACAGCAACATGGCTCAACTAATCCTAGAAAAGAAACTGAGGGAATTCAGTGCGAAACTTGAGGCAAACAAGGTTACTATGGAAATGGGTGCCGATGCCAAGGAATGGCTGCTAAAAAAGAGTATAACAAAGGAATACGGTGCCCGCGAAATGGACAGAGTGATAGGCCATCACCTGAAACCGCTGTTCGTAAAGGAAATGCTTTTCGGCAAACTTAAGAACGGGGGTCATGCCATAGTAAACATAGAGAATAACATCCCTGCCATAACCCTGAAAAAGTGATAAGGCATGGTATTCAAGTTAAGTAAAAGACTAGCCTTTCCGGATCCTCATTTGGGGGAGCCGGACGGGTTACTTGCCATAGGTGGTGATTTGTCCATAGACAGACTGCTGCTGGCATACTCTTACGGGATTTTCCCGTGGTATGCCTTCAAGAGACAGGTCATAGAATGGTGGTGTCCGATGCAAAGATTCGTAATCTTTCCTTCGGAGATACATGTGTCGCACTCCATGCGTACATTGATAAACAAAGACAAATACAGAATAAGCATCAACGAAGCATTTGAGGATGTGATACGCCACTGCGGAAAGTTGCGCGAGGACGAGGAAGGTGCATGGCTTGGTCCGGAGATGACGGAAGCCTATATCAGACTGCACGAACAGCAGTTTGCCGCAAGTGTAGAAGTATGGGAGGATGATAAACTGGTGGGTGGACTTTATGGTGTAGCTTTGGGAAGATGTTTCTTCGGCGAAAGTATGTTCTCGCTCGTACCAAATGCTTCGAAGCTTGCACTTATATATCTGGCACGGTTTCTTGAAGAACGAGGCGGACTGATGATAGACTGCCAGTTTGAGACTCCGCATCTGAAATCAATGGGAGGAAGATATATATCGTACGAGGAGTATATGGATATTCTTTCGCAGGAATAGATTTTATTGCGAAGAGTTACACAATCATGGAGTTTAAATATCATTTAAACAGTATTTAAATACCGTTTAAACACCATTTAAAATTAATGCATAACCAAAAAGAAAATCCGTCAGCATTTTCACAAACACTGACGGACTTTTAATCAATGAGGAATTAAAAACATAACTCCAACATAAAACCAAACAAGAATATTAAGCTTTTGTATAACTTTCAAAATATATAACAGAGGAACTATAGCTTTTGTTCGATCATAAACAAAAAAAATTATGAAAACAGGGAAAAAAATTCTCATAGCGATACCTATTGCCATAATTATAGCGTATCTGTGCCTGCCTTTCTATGCCAAAAAGGCACTGATCCACTGGTTTCCCACTATTGACGACCTAGGTATTTTCGAACATGCCACTGTTCATGCGCCCGATTCCTGTTGGGAATGGGCTGTCTCGGAGGATTACAATTCTTTCCAGCTCTCAAAGGAGGATTCGGCGTACATAGACGATATGAAAACGGTATCTTTCTTGGTAATAAAAAATGACAGTATTCTGTACGAGACTTATCGCGGAGGATGGAACGACACTCTGACTTCAAACCTGTTTTCTGCCACTAAAAGCATAGTGGGACTACTTGTGGGAATAGCCATAGACGAGGGTAAAATAGGCAGTGTGGACGATAAGGTAGTGAAATATATCCCTGAATATAACCGTGGAAGGCAAAAGGACATCACAATCAGAAACCTGCTTACAATGAGCGCCGGAATGGACTGGGACGAAGCCTACGCTTCACTTTTCTCTGTAACCACGCACGGATATTACGGCAACGACCTCTACGAACTAATCATGGGCCTTGATATAGTAGATACTCCGGGAGTTCAGTATTCCTACAGAAGCGGTGAGACACAGCTGCTGTCATTTGTTCTTGAAGCGGCAACTGGCGAAACCATCAGCCAATATGCAGAGAAGAAGCTCTGGCAACCGATGATGGCAGGACAGGATGCTTTCTGGCTACTCGACAAGAAGAACGGTGATGAAAAATCATTCTGCTGCTTCCATACTACAGCAAGGGATGCCGCAAGATTCGGACGTCTGATGCTGAACAAAGGAAACTGGAACGGAAGGCAACTTGTCAGCAAGGAATATATTGAAGAGGCCATGACACCGGCATCATATCTGAAAGACCAGTGGGGCAAAGACCCGCTTTCATATTATGGCTACCAGACATGGATTATGGACTACAAAGGAGAGAAATGTCCGTACTTCAGAGGTATGCTGGGACAATATATCATAGCCATACCTTCGAAGAATGCCATAGTGGTTCGCCTCGGACATAAACGTTCGAGAGAGTATGTCAAGGAACTCACTACGGACATAATAAGATATATGGAAATAGCTGAAAAAATTTTACAACAATAACCATTCTATATGGAACAGGACCCAAGACTATTAGTATATAAGGCTTCGGCAGGCTCGGGAAAGACTTTCACCCTGGCTGTGCAATATATCAGGCAACTGATAGAAGATCCCTACTCATACAGACGTATTCTGGCAGTTACTTTCACCAACAAGGCTACTACAGAGATGAAGGAAAGAATCCTCAGTCAGCTGTACGGTATCGCCACTTCACTTAAATCCTCGGACGGCTATCTGAAAGAGATAATGAAGACCTCAAATAAAAGCGTTGACGAAATAAGGAAAGCTGCTGACACTGCACTGAAGAATATAATCCACGACTACAGCCGTTTCAGAATAGAGACTATCGACTCATTCTTCCAGTCGGTGATGAGGAATCTTGCACGCGAGCTTGAGCTCGGCGCCAATATGACCATAGAACTGAATAACGGCGATGTGTTGAGTGATGCCGTAGATAGTATGATTGAGAAACTGGACCGCATGTCGCCTACCCTCTACTGGCTGCTTGAATATATAGAAGAAAGAATAGCCGACGACAAAAGATGGAATGTATCTTCCGAAATTAAAGGTTTCGGTCGCAATATCTTTGACGAGGCATATATAGAAAAAGGCGTGGCATTACGTGAGAAGCTGAAGGACACTAAGTTTATTCCGCAATACAGGAAAAAACTCCAGGAAAAACGCGAATCCATACTTGACACAATGAAAGGATTCAACGAACACTTTCAGGAAATTCTGAATGCCAACGGGCTTACACCTGCCGACTTGAAAAACGGTGCTCGCGGCATAGGAAGCTATTTCAACAAGATAGCATCGGGGAAACTGAGTAATGATGTACGAAATTCCACAGTAGAAAAATGCCTGGAAGGTGCGGAAAACTGGACTACCAAGACTTCGCCATACAAGGATACCATTATCTCACTTGCAAACCAAGTGCTGATACAGGTACTTAATGACGCGGAGAACACAAGGATGTCAAGCAACAAGGTGCTGAACTCGTGCGACATGTCGCTCCGATATCTCAACAATCTGCAATTGCTCATGCGTATAGACAGCGAGGTAAGGGAACAGAACCTTAATCATAACCGTTTCCTCCTTTCGGATACCAATGCGCTGCTCCACAGTATCATCAGAGAAGGTGACGCCTCTTTCGTATATGAGAAAATAGGTACTACAATAGACACCGTGATGATAGACGAGTTTCAGGACACATCACGTATGCAATGGGAAAACTTCCATCTTCTGCTTGAAGAGAGTCTCTCACAGAAGGAAGGCAGTATGATAGTGGGCGATATAAAGCAAAGTATCTACCGCTGGAGAAACGGCGACTGGAAGATTCTAGCCGGACTGGACAAGGACAGAAGTTTCCGCCTGAATTCGAAAACGCTGGATACAAACTGGCGAAGTGAGGCTAACATCATAGCATTCAACAATGATATATTTACATCTGCCTGTAAGGTTCTGAACGAAAGATACAAGGCTGATGAGGGCGAAGACTGTACACAACTGCTTGACGCGTACAACGATGTCCGCCAGAAAACATCAAAGGATACTAAGAAAGGATATATCAAACTATCATTCCTGAAAAACAGCGAGGAATATCCATACACAGATACCACTATGGAACTGCTGGCAGAGGAGGTTGACTCACTAGTCAAGAAAGGTGTCAGAGTGAATGACATTGCCATCCTGGTGAGAAAGAACAAAAGCATACCTGCCATAGCCGATTACTTCGACAAGAATACTCCATACCGCGTTGTTTCGGACGAGGCTTTCCGGCTTGACGCTTCGCTTGCGGTGTGTATGCTCATCGACGGACTGAGGTATATATCCGAACCTACTGACAGAATAGCCTGTGCAAGACTGGCTGTAGCTTATCAGAAGGAAATCCTCAAAAAGGACGTGGATTACAACACTGTACTTCTGAATAGCGTTGAGGATTATCTACCTGCCGAGTTCCGTCTTATGCTGCCGGAGATGAGTCTTATGCCGTTGTATGAGCTTCTTGAGAAACTGTTCGTGATTTTCCGTATGGATATGATAGAAGAACAGGATGCCTATCTCTGTGCCTTCTATGATGCGGTGACTGAATATATGCAGAACAACTCTTCGGAACTGACCTCATTCCTGACATACTGGAACGATACTCTTTACGCAAAGACTATCCCGTCGGGCGAAATATCAGGTATCAGAATCCTTTCAATCCACAAATCGAAAGGCCTGGAATATCACACCGTGTTACTACCGTTCTGTGACTGGAAGATGGAGAATGAGACATATAACCACATGTTGTGGTGCCGGATAAACGAAGCGGATGCCGACAAGGAACCGTTCTGCGAACTTGACCTTACTCCTGTGAACTATTCATCTGCCATGGCAGAATCATATTTCAGCGACAGCTACAGAGAAGAACGTCTGCAACTGTGGGTAGATAATCTGAACCTGCTCTATGTTGCATTCACACGTGCATGCAAGAACCTGATAGTGTGGTGCAAGGACGAGCAGAAAGATACCGTATCAAAATTGCTGAGAGAATCAATGGACTGCATGAAAGAAATAAAAATGACATGCAACATGCCTGAACTTGATGAGGAAGACGAAGAGAATAAGGAAGAAAACGACGAACCTATCGTATATGAATACGGAGAAATCTGTATTAGCGGCGAAAAGAAAAAATCAGATTCCACAAACAGACTTGTAGCCATACCTGACGCTGTAAACGTAAAGATTGAATCACTTGAAACGGAGATTGACTTTAAGCAGTCCAACCGTTCTGCCGATTTCATCAGAGGCGATGAGGATGAGGAAGAAAATCTTCGTTCGCAATATATCAGACAGGGACAGCTGCTACATACTCTTTTTGCATCTATCGATACGAAGGAAGATTTGACTGCCGCCATAGAAAGACTTCTGTTTGAAGGTGTAATAGAATCGGCAGAGAAAGCCCAAGAGATATATGAGATAGCAGAAAAAGCATTAAACCTTGATGAAGTGAAGGACTGGTATAGTGGAGAATGGACATTGTATAACGAATGTTCCATAATCTATAATGATGAACAGGGAAAGATGCAGACCAGACGACCGGACCGCGTTATGATGAAGGGAAAAGATGTAGTTGTGGTAGATTTCAAGTTCGGAAAGAAAAAGCCGGAATACTCCACACAAGTCAGAGAGTATATGTCCCTGCTATCGGAAATGGGATATACTGACATAAAAGGATATATATGGTATGTCTATTCCGGAGAACTTGAGAATGTGTAACGATTTATTTAAAAAGAAATGGAAACTTTTCTAAAGCTTGTAGCTCACGATTTATATACGAAGACAAACGGCGACTTTGCCCGTACGGCCATTGTCTTCCCGAACAAGAGAGCAGGACTGTTCTTCAATGAATATCTGGCATCGGAAACTGACAGACCTATATGGTCGCCCGCATATATAAGTATAGGCGAACTGTTCCGCAAGGTATCAGACCTACAGATTGGTGACCCCGTAAAACTTGTATGTGAACTCTATAAGGTGTTTGTAAACATAACCGGCAGCAAGGAATCGCTAGACGACTTCTACTTCTGGGGTGAACTTCTTATAAGCGACTTTGACGATGCGGACAAGAATATGGTGGACACTGAAGCCATGTTCCGCAATATCAAGGATCTGAACGAACTTAACGACAATGGGTACGAATTTCTGGAAGAAGGACAGAAAGAAGCATTGAGCCAGTTCTTCAAGAATTTCTCCATCGACAAGGTTACAGAATTGAAACAACGATTTATCAACATATGGGACGTACTAGGAGAAATATATACCGAATTCAAGGCCGTACTTTGCGAACAGGGCATAGCTTACGAGGGTATGATGTACAGAGAAGTAACAGAATCTATGGATATTGACAAACTCCCTTACGATAGATATGTCTTCGTGGGATTCAACGTGCTGAATAAGGTGGAACATACTCTGTTCAAGAAACTTGATAAGGCTGGAAAGGCTATGTTCTATTGGGATTACGACAATTTCTATCTCAACAAGCACCCTCACGAGGCAGGTGAATTCATAAAGCGCAACCTAAGGGATTTTCCATCGGAACTTCCACCATCTGTATTCAACAATCTGAACTCCCATAAAGATATTACATATATTGAATCGCCTACCGAAAATGGTCAGGCAAGGTATCTTCCGCAATGGATAAGAACAAACCTTACGGAAGAAGAAAAGGAGACAGCCGTAGTATTATGTAACGAATCTTTACTACAACCTGTACTGCATTCTCTGCCAGAAAATATACGTCATATCAATATAACAATGGGATTTCCATTGTCGCAGACTCCTGCTTGCAGCTTTATCAACTCGCTTATTGAACTTCACACTTCAGGTTACAATCCGTCAAACGGCAGGTTCCTGTTTGCCGAAGTCTTGAGTGTTCTTAAACATCCATACACACAACTCCTGAGCGAGGAAGCAGAGAAGTTGGAGAAATCTCTTATCCACGACAACCGCTTCTACCCTCTTCCTTCGGAACTGAAAAAGGACGAAACTACAGAAACCATATTCACGCCTTGCAACAGCAACCATGCTATCTGTCAGATGATTTCTACAATACTGAAACAGGTAGCAGCCATATATCAGAAGAAATCAGCTACTATGGATACAGCTCTTGACCAACTGTATCGCGAAGCGTTGTTCAAAGCATATACCATGGTAAACCGATTCAGTTCTCTGATTGATGAAGGCGACCTTGATGTGAGCCAAAGTACATTCAAGCGCCTACTCTCACGCGTCATACAGTCGGCCAACATTCCGTTCCACGGTGAGCCGGCAATAGGTATGCAGGTGATGGGAGTACTCGAAACCCGAAATCTTGACTTCAGAAACATAGTAATGCTTTCCGTAAACGAAGGACAACTGCCTAAAAGTGGAAGCGATGCCTCGTTTATCCCATACAATATCAGAAAGGCATTCGGCATGACTACTATAGACCATAAGATAGCCGTTTTTGCATATTACTTCTACAGACTGCTGCAAAGAGCCGAAAAGGTAACCCTTCTTTTCAACACATCAAGCGACGGAATAAACCGGGGAGAGATGTCACGCTTCATGCTTCAGTTCCTAATTGAATGGGGATTCGACATCAAACGTGAAAGACTGGAGGCCGCCCAATCACCACAGGGTACCGAAAAGATTGAAATCAAGAAGACTCCGGAGATAATGAAGCGAATGCAAAGTGTTTTCGATACGAGAGTAAACAAAAAGGCTATTCTGTCACCTTCTGCACTCAATACATACATAGACTGCAATCTGAAATTTTATTACAAATATGTAGCATTGCTGACCGCACCTGACGAAGTAAGTGCAGAGATAGATTCAGCCAAATTCGGAAGTATATTCCATTACGCCGCCGAACATATCTACAAGGACCTTACCGCACACGGAAAAGTGATAGATTGCAACTCTCTTGAAAAGCTTTTGCAAAACGATGTAAAACTCCAGGAATATGTTGACAACGGTTTCAAGGAACTGTTCTTCAATATACCTCTGACAGAACGCCCCGAGTACAACGGATTGCAGCTCATAAACTCTGCAGTAATTCTGAGATACATAAAACAGCTGTTAAGAAATGACCTGAGATATGCTCCTTTCACATTTACTGCTTCAGAGAAATTCGTAGATGAAGAAATTGATATCAAAACTCCGAAAGGCGTAATCAAATCCAGAATTGGTGGTATAATAGACCGTATGGATACTAAAGACAATACTTTGCGAATAGTGGACTACAAAACTGGCGGTGACGCACAGTGTCCACCTGACGTAAAGTCACTGTTCATCCAAGACAAGAAAAGATCTAACTACATATTCCAGACATTTATGTACGCATCAATCGTCTGCAAGAAACTGAGAGAGAAAAACAATCCGTTAAAGGTTGCTCCTTCTCTGCTATATATACACAAGGCGGCATCGGAAAGCTACTCACCAGTAGTACAGATGGGAGAGGCCAGAAAAAGAGAAGACGTAGATGATTTCAGCATCCATGAAGATGAATTCCGTGAAGATCTTAACATTCTTTTAGAGGAAATTTTCAATCCTGAAACAAGTTTCTCTCAAACAGAAATTGAAGAAAAATGTCAGTACTGTGATTATAAAGATTTGTGTAAGAAATAACATTTTGATATAATTACTGTTAATTTAAGGCAGTTTTCCGAGCTTTTATAATGCATATATCACGGAATATGGTTATATTCGCATGTTTTTCATAGTAATAGATTTATATATCCTGACTTCAAGCTTGTGAAAGTAAGTAAGTCAGAGAGACAAAAGAGTTTGTCCCTAAAGAACAAGAGACTGCAATTTTCCCCGGCAGTCTCTTTTTTTGTTCATATATATAACTTAATTTTGTATCATGATAACAGTTAAAAACACAAATCTTATGAAAACAAGAACATTAATCGAATCAATCAAAAGCAGAGCTTTTTATTTAGTGTTATGTTTGGCCATGGCAGCAGGCTTTGTAGGTTGTAGCACAGAAGAAGTAACAGAAGACGATGATATAACAGGTTTATATATCGGTGGTTCAGAAGATACAGGAGAAACAAAAATAACAATATCAAAGAATAGTTCCGGATATACCTTTAATTGTACGTATGAAGATTGGGCAGCAGCAAATTCAAGATTAAATGTTCCAATCGTAGAATGGAACGGAACATTCACTAAAATTCCATCAGATGTTATAAAAAATAGCAAAGGAGAAAAAATTGGTGAAATTGAATTCACGAAGACCAGTGAATATATACAAGTTGAGTTTACATCATTTATAGAACCTAAAGATACATACAGAGCGAAAAAAGGAGGCGAGATGGCTGACGTTAATTTATAAAAACAACAAAGCCATGGCATAATCAGACATTGATTCAGCCATGGCTTTTATTATATCTTATAGTGTATCACTTTATAACCCTGTAGTAATCCACTTTACGGGGCTTAGGAGCATCAGCCGATTTTGCAGGATATCCTAAGGCAAGAGCTCCAATTCCAACAAGTCCTTCAGGCAATCCGAAACTTTCCATCAGTTTCTTTCCTTCATCCGTAGAAAACATTTCCCTTTCCCTATGAATCCAACAACTTGCAAGCCCTATTGCGTGGGCAGCAAGCATCATATTCTCCAATACGCAACTACCATCCTGTATAGGATTATTGGCATTTGCAGGAGTAAATACTAGGACGTATGTAGGTGCATCATAATATGGGTTAGTGGTAACCCCCATCACACGGGCATTCATTCCAGCCAATTTCTTTCTTATATCATCATTCTGCACAGCTACAATGTAAGGCGACTGCATGCCTCTTGATGTAGGCGCGTATGTACCGGCTTCCAACACTGCTTTCAATTCTTCGTCAGTAATCTGCTCAGCCTTATACTGACGGCAACTGCGACGAGTCTTTATAATCTCCAAAAATTCGTTATTCATATCCGTATAATTTTTATGTTAATACCAAGATTGAAATCATCGTCAACAAAATTAGTCAAAAGCACGACATATTATACATTCAGACAATAATAAAATTTATTTTCTATAAAAAATCCTCTCCATGACGGAAAAACCGCAACAGAGAGGAATTGAAAAGATAGAAATCGAGGCTTTGTTACCGCTCTTTACACCTTAATACTATTCCTGAACTACAGGTTTGATTATATCGAGGGAAATGAATTGGCTTTCATAATCAGAACACATAGACAAATCCTAACGAAGCTCCCCTCAGCAAATTAATGGAGAAGGATTTCTGTCCGGAGTTATATCCCAATGCCCCAAGTGACGTAGTAAGATATGTCTTACTGGAAAGGGAAATAAGCAGTCCAGGTGTATATCCAAATGAGAAAGCAAATGCATTTTCGGCTACTCCGAACCCCATACTTAGAGTATTCATCATTCCAATCGTCTTGTTGAACGGAACGTAATAACCTCCACAAGGCCCTATGGCAAATATGCTTGCTCCACCAGGTGCAACTGACAATCCTAATTCTCCACCTACATACCAATTGTCAGTAAGCATATAGTTGACACCCGGAGAAAGAGAAAATGTCACATCTACGTCCGTACTGCTTCTAACTACTCCCCATCCGCTTACAACTTCCGTACTACCGATGTCCAACGTCAAACCGATGTTTCCACCAACGAGGAGGTCTCCTTTTTTCAACTGGGCATTGGCTGCCGATACCATCACTAACAGGCCGATGGCCCACATAATCATTCGTCTCATAATTCGTTATTATTTAAGGGTTAAACAAGTGTCATCCGCTTCCATGCCGTCAGCGCAGCAGTTGCATCTGCTGGTACTCGATGGTTGACCCGATGTTGGGATTGAAGAAGTAGCTGTCCGACGACAGGATGGTACCCGCATCCGAAGTGCTCCACACCTGCGTGCCGCTGCCGATGGGAATGTCCACCACCGTGCCGTCGCTGCTCACGTATGGGTTCACGCCCCGTATGGCCTCGCTGTGCAGTTGCGTCACGCGGTCTTGCATGGCACTGGTGCTCTCGTACATGGACTTCTGTATGTCGCTGATTTCGGCGGCATTCTGCCGGAGCTGCTCGCTGATGCGGGCAGCCTGCTGCTGGTTGCGGATGATGCCCGCCCGCACATTCTGCTTGATTCGCTCGATGCCCGCCTGCTGTATGGCGGCGATGGCCTGCATGTACTGCGGGTTGACCCGAATCGACGCCTTCATGCGCGAGGCTTCACCGCCCGCCGTGTCCAGACTCTTTTCATCGGCAGCCGTGTAGGTGGTCAGCTCAAGCACGTTCCACATGCGGCGGTCGATGGTGCGCATCGTGCCGTAGGGCATCCGCACGTCGAGGATAAAGAAGAAGGCGGTTGCCATGTGATACAGCTCCTCGCCGTTCTCCAGCTTGATGACACAGCCGATGGCCGCCGCATCCGCCTTGGCTCCGAGTATGTTGGCGAAGCTGCTGCCCATCACCGAGTTGGCCAGACCCTGTTGGAAATTCCGCAGGAGTATTTGGCCGTATTTGTCAGCGTATTGTCTCATCGCGTCCGGCAGCTTGTCGTAAGTCTGCACATCCTTCAGTTCGATGGAGCGTGCATGGGGAAACTGCGTCCTTACCACGTATTGCAGGTAGTCTTCGGCGGTGGTGTAGGGCCGCTTCATGCTGCGCAGCAGGGGGTGGCGTTGTCCGGTAGCCACACCGTCGTTCTCGTCGTAGTAAGAGCGGATCGCCTCGGAGTAGAAGCCCAGCTTCCTCGCCCCGTCGCTCCCCTTGATTTGGGTGTTGACCGACCCGTTCGCCTGCTGGAAGTCCTCCAAGTCCACCCTCCCCACCAGCTGCCAGCCGGGCAGGCACTCGATGGTGAGCACCTGGGCGTTCTGCATATAGGGATCCTTCAGGCTGACCGTCCTTGTCTCGTTGTACACCGTTGCGGTGGGCTTGCGCTCGTCCGTCCCTGCCGGGGTCGTCCCCTCGGCAGCGCTTTCGCTTCCTCCTGCCCCTCCGCACCCGGCGGTGAGACAGGCAGTCAACAATAGTATGGGATACATGTTCATGCTGTTGTTATTTATAATTTGGGAGAACAAGAATCAGAAAGCCAGGACAGGACGCACATAATTGCCTTTGGAACCTCTATCTCCATATTTGCGCTGATAATACCGATAGCCCTTCGCTTCAGTTGAGGTGTAGATTTGACGATATTCCCATATTTGTCTGTCATTCCAAGCCGGATCATTTGGGTCATTTATAGTTTCCTGAGAAACATATCTACGAACCGCACGTATATATTCTTTCAAATCCTCTCGCGTGGTCGCGTTCTTGACTTTCTCGAATTGTCCATCCATAAATTTCCAGACACTCATTATGACCATACCCCATTCATCATCATTATATCCAGCAGCGGCGTAAGCTATTTGTCCATAAGATGGCAGGAACCATCCGCTGCTATTCTGAGGAGCAGCGAGCGAAAGTTGCCAGTCGTAAACGTCTCCGATATCTATTTTGACCAAAAGGTCTTGATGATACCCTGTTTCACCATGATATGTATCTTTCCATCCAAAACTCTTTTTACCATAGTTGATGGCAAGTGTCAAGGCAGGGTATTCACAACAAGCATGGTTTGTAGCGGCTATATATTCCAGCATAGCCATGCAGTTGTAATAGCCGTTGAAATCATCCTCGCTATCGATGGTACCCATATATGCTCCCTCATGCTCTTTTCGCGTGCCACTGTCTCTTGTCAAACCAAAATTTTTGTCTTCCCTTAAGGCGTTGCACCACCGGGCGTAGTTCCACCATTCACTAATTAAGGGCTCATCTTCCGGATCATAGGTAACATGACATTGGTTCGGTACATGCGTCAGCGATACGACATAGCCGTGGACGGTGCTGCCCAGCACGGGGCCGCCTGCGGTGAGCGGTCGGGTATAGTCGGACTGGTCGGTCTCATGCCTTCCGGCATAGAACACGATGCCGATGCAGGCATCCGCCAGTTCCGCGCTCAGCTCGCTGTCGCCACGCAGCAGGGAGCCGTCGTTGAGGTAAAAGTCGCCCAAGCGTGCATGGTCGAGCGGTTTGTTGCCCAGCACGCCGGGCAGCGGTTCGTCGGTGATGGTGAAGGTGTACACCTCGCTCCAGTCGGACGATGCCACCGCTGTCACCGCCTTGACGCTCGCGCTGCGTCCGGTCGGAGCATCGCCTTCAGCCAGTGCCTTGACACTCACGCTGTGTTCGCCCGGAGCGTAGTCGAAGAGGCTGAAGCTGATTCCGGGTTCGGAAACGGGCACTTCCTTCCCGTCGTCTATCTTGTAGAGATAGGAAACGGCATTCGTGACGGGTGCCCACGAAACGGTCACGGTGCAGCTTTCCTTATTCACATCGGCATTCAGTGCTTCGGGTGTCTGCAGCTTCGCGCTTTCCACGGTGAAGTCTGCCTTGCCCCACTCCGAAGGGCTGAACAAATCGGGCTGTGCGGTACTGACTGCCTGCACCGTGATGGAGTGGCTGCCTCCCTCGAATTTACTGTACGGCTGGAGTTCGAGGCGCGTCTCCCCGGTTTCGTACAGGGTTTCGTCGCCGGAAATCTTGTAATGGTAGTTGTCCGCATTCTCCACCGCCTGCCACGAGGCGATGATGGTCTTTGCGTTCATATCCACATTCACTGTGACGACCGGAGTGGCGAGTTGCGTCTGCTCGGTCGGTTCGTCGATAGCGGTCGGGTCGTCACTTTCGCACGCCGTCATCAGCGGGAGGACCGCTAAAATGTACATTGCCAAGTAGAAGATTTTCGTTTTCATAATGTCATACCTTTTATAAGTTAATTCATTGATAAGCACCTCCACCCCGAAGTGTTCATGCTGTTGATATTTATCATATTTGGGGAGATTAATAATTAGAAAGCCAGAACAGGACGTACATAGTTTAAACATCCGTAACCATAATATCCATCTCCGTAAATGTTTACTACATAACAATCTCCATATCCATCATTCCTTATAAACTCAGATGAGGAATAATAGGAATGTATAGCAAAAGAATAATACTGTGGATCTATATGTTCTTTCAATTCTTCTCGTGTGGTCGCATTCTTGACTTTTTCGATTTGTCCTCTCACAAATGTCCTGTCAGCGGGAACCAAAGGACTGTAACTATCTTTAGGATAGAAATAATACAGTTGTCCGTAAGATGGCAGGAACCATCCGCTGCTATTCTGAGGAGCAGCGAGCGAAAGTTGCCAGTCGTAAACGTCTCCGGCATCTACTAAATTCCAAAAATCATATCCATTCTCAGTTATGTACTCAACTCTATATCCCCTTTTACCATAGTTGATGGCAACATGCAGGGCCGGAAAAATGCAACAATTAACTGTAGCAGCATAGTTAAGTATAGCCATGCAGTTGTAATAGCCGTTGAAATCGTCTCTGCTTCTGCAAGTACCCCTACACGTATAAAGATGCTTACTTCGCTTGTCACCGTCAGGACTTCCGTCCGCTCTCACGGCATTGCAATGACTAAACTCTACAACGTTTTTATTTGAATTGCTTCCTGCCTGGGTCGGTACATACGTCAGCGACATGACATAGCCGTGGACGGTGTTGCCCAGCACGGGGCCGCCTGCGGTGAGCGGTTGGGTATAGTCGGACTGGTCGGTCTCGTGTCTTCCGGAATAGAACACGATGCCGATGCAGGCATTAGCCTGTCCCTCGCTCAATTTGCTGTCGGCACGCACCAGTGAGCCGTCGTTGAGGTAGAAGTCGCCCAAGCGTGCATGGTCGAGCGGCTTGTTGCCCAGCATGCCGGGCAGAGGCTCGTCGGTGATGGTGAAGTACGCCTCGCTCCAGTCGGAAGCAAGGTGATCGGGCGACATTTCCTCGGCCAGGGCTCTGACGCTCATGCAGTGTTCACCCGGGGTGTAATCGAACAGGCTGAAGCTGACCTCGGTGCCGGCAGCGGCTATTTCTTCGCCGTCGTCTATCTTATAAAGATAGGAAAACGCATTCTCGACAGGCGTCCACGACACGTTAACGCTGCAGTTCTCCTTATCCACATCGCAATTCAGTGACTCCGGCACTCGAAGCTTCGTGCTTTCAACCGAGAAGTCCACCTTGCACCACTCCGATGCGATGAATTGTTCCGGATCGTACGTGTTGACAGCCTGAACCATAATGGAATGGTTGCCTTCCAAGAATTGACTGAAAGGGAGGAGTTCGAGGCTCGTCTCCCGAGTGCCGTGCAAGATTTCGTCGCCGGAAATCTTGTAGTGGTAGTTATCCGCATTCTCCACCGCCTGCCATGACACGATGATGGTCTTTGCGTAAACATCGATTTTAACTGCAACCACCGGAGTCGCAAGCTGCGTCTGGCCGATGGAGGGCTGTTCCTCCTTTTCGCACGCCGTCATCAGCGGGAGGACCGCTAAAATGTACATTGCCAAGTAGAAGATTTTCGTTTTCATAATGTCATACCTTTTATAAGTTATATTCATTGATAAGCACTTCCGCCCCCGGCGGAGAGACAGGCAGTCAACAATAGTATGGGATACATGTTCATGCTGTTGGTATTTATTGTAATTTGGGAAATCAAGAATCAGAAAGCCAGGACAGGACGTACCATATTCTTACTCGCACCCGGTACTCCAGTATAAAGATACTCGCGCAAGGAAGACTCACTGCCGTTCATCTCTTCTGATGAGGTGGTAATTTTATAGTCCCTCCAAGGAGTTTCCATCCATCTATCAATATCATCATCAATATACCTTTCAACCGCACGTATTCTGTCTTCGACTTTCAAACCTTCATTCGTGGTCGCGTTCCTGACTTTCTCGAATTGTCCATCCATAAATTTCCAGACATCGTCACGACCCAAATGATAGCCAGCAGCGGCGTAAGCTATTTGCCCGTAAGATGGCAGGAACCATCCGCTGCTATTCTGAGGAGCAGCGAGCGAAAGTTGCCATTCATCAAAGTCTTCATCTTTTTTTACCCAAAGGTGCTCATGATAACCAACTAAACCGTCATCCCAATTTATCCATCCAATGCTCTCTTTACCATAGTTGATGGCAACTTCCAGGGGTGGGCAAAGACAACAACCCATGCCTTTCAGATATTCCAGCATAGCCATGCAGTTGTAATAGCCATTGAAATCTTCCTCGCTATTACTGGTACCCATATACATTGCATTATGCATTTGTCGCGTTTCATAGTCGGCGGCCAATACCGGGCTTCCAAAACCCCATGGATCCTGGTAGCTTGTGGCGTTGCACACTCTGTAACGGCTTGAGTAGACCCAATAACCCCATACATCATAAGTTCTATCTTTACAGAAATGCCATCGGGTCGGTACAGGCGTCAGCGATACGACATAGCCGTGGACGGTACCGCCCAGCACGGGGCCGCCTGCGGTGAGCGGTCGGGTATAGTCGGAGCGGTCGGTCTCATGCCTTCCGGCGTAGAAGACAATGCCGATGCAGGCATCCGCCAGTTCCGCGCTCAGCTCGCTGTCGCCACGCAGCAGGGAGCCGTCGTTGAGGTAGAAGTCGCCCAAGCGTGCATGGTCGAGCGGCTTGTTGCCCAGCACGCCGGGCAGCGGCTCGTCGGTGATGGTGAAGGTGTACACCTCGCTCCAGTCGGACGATGCCACCGCTGTTACTGCCTTGACGCTTGCGCTGCGTCCGGTCGGAGCATCTCCTTCAGCCAGTGCCTTGACGCTCACGCTGTGCTCGCCCGGAGCGTAGTCGAAGAGGCTGAAGCTGATTCCGGGTTCGTCAACGGGCACTTCCTTCCCGTCGTCTATCTTGTAGAGGTAGGAAACGGCATTCGTGACGGGTGCCCACGAGACGGTCACGGTGCAGCTTTCCTTATTCACATCGGCATTCAGTGCTTCGGGTGTCTGCAGCTTCGCGCTTCCGACGGTGAAGTCAGCCTTGCCCCACTCCGAAGGGCTGAACAAATCGGGCTGGGCGTTGCTGACTGCCTGCACCGTGATGGAGTGGCTGCCTCCCTCGAATTTACTGTACGGTTGGAGTTCGAGGCGCGTTTTCCCGGTTTCGTACAGGGTTTCGTCGCCGGAAATCTTGTAATAGTAGTTGTCCGCATTCTCCACCGCCTGCCACGAGGCGATGATGGTCTTTGCGTCCCCGTCCACATTCACTGTGACGACCGGAGTGGCGAGTTGCGTCTGCTCGGTCGGTTCGTCGATAGCGGGCGGTTCGTCACTTTCGCACGCCGTAATCAGTGGGAGGACCGCTAAAATGTACATTGCCAAGTAGAAGATTTTCGTTTTCATAACTATAATATTAGGTTAATACAATAGGAACACACTTCGTTTCTCTTTAAAGATAAGATTTAATATACTTACTTGCAATAGGTTATAAACCTGCTTTACACGAACATAGACACTGCTTACATGAACGGCACGGCAGGAGACACGAACCATTGTTTTTCTCTTTTATCCTGTTAACACATTGGATAAGTAAACGAAAAGGAATATATTTGCAACAAAGAAACCTTATAGAAAACACATGACACAAAAGAAATATATATGCCACCTATTAGCTAAAATGTCTTTCTTACTGGGACTGCTGCTCCCGATGTCCGCACTATGCGCAACGCATGTAAGTGTAACCGTTACTTCGGGATACTCTTTCCGCCGCTACACCACGCAGGACGGCTTGCCCCAGATGCTCACAGAGTGCATCCACCAGGACAAGATGGGGTACATCTGGATAGGTACCCTTGCAGGATTTGTACGCTATGACGGTTTCGAGTTCGTGCCATATCTCAAGGGGGGAAGACCGGAAAACATAGTAGCCTTTCATGAGGACTCACTTGGTGTCACAGCCTTAGGTTTCCGTCGCAAGCACCTCGCCGGAGAAAACGGACTGACTGACACCAGTCCGCTAAACAACCGAGGGATGTTACTCAACAACCTTAATTCATCATCATTACCACCGGACTACCTCCTGCTGGAAAACGAGCAGGAACAAGAACGTGAAATTTGCCGCCCCACCGCTGAAGATACAGAAACCGTGCTGCGCTCTCCACTGCTCGACGAAATGGATGCCTGCCGACGTGTGTTTGCCGACACAACAGACGGTATCTTCTATATACCTACCGCAGAACGCACTTACCGTGTCAAAGCAGATGGCACGCAGCTGCCTGCCCTTCTTGTCCCACAAGGCTACTCGCTGCTTCGGACTGACAATATGCTTTACCTCTTCGCCGCAGATGGTGTGTATTCCTGCCACGGGGCTTCGACACAACGGATAATACCTTTCCACTTTCTCGCACCCGACTACGGCATCGGAGCCTGTGCCGACAGACAAGGAAACATCTACCTGCACGACGCACATAACCTCTACCGTTTCAACCCCACTAAAAATAAAGTAGAGCAGCTTGTAGATGGCATAAACCTCATCAGGCAGATGTACATCGACCGCGAAGGCAACATCTGGCTTGCCACTTATCAAGGTGTGTACAACTTCTTCCGACTGAACTTCATGAACCACACTTTAACCGACCGTAACGACATCCTCCGCTCCATAGGTATCACCTCTGAAGGACATTTAATATGCGGCACACTAAACGGCAAACTGCTTGAGGGTAACACAGCTAAGGAACTACATCCTGTTCACTACCCAAATAGCAAAGACAACTACTTCCTGCCATACACCGCCCGTATAGGACAAACCATCTACCTGCTTGGTCAAGGTGATGTACTGGCTTATGAAGATACTCGCAGACAATGGCTTAACCTACCATACCTAAACTACCGTTTCCTTGCCGGATATGGTGACAGCCTGCTCGTCGCTACCAAACAGGAATTGTTCGTCACAGACCGTCATGGACACATTCTAAATACCCACAAAGGACTGCGTGACATATTCTGTGCCTGTCCGGATGGATATGGCAACTTGTATGTGGGCACCGCATACGGTCCTGTGCGGATAAGCGGAAACAAACAGGTCGCCATTCACCAGCCTGAAGAAGGGATTCCATGTACCACCATGACTACTACACTACAAGGTGAAATACTAATTGCTTCGGGCGAGAAACTATATACCGTACGCAATGACTCTGCAATCATGATTCATGATTACGAAAGTCCTATTCGCTCTATCTGCCAAACAAAAGACAACTATCTCATTGTGGCAGTGGTAAACGGACTGTACATCACCGATAACAGACTTCTGCAAACAATGTTCTTCAACCGCTACAACGGTTTTACCGGTATCGAACCGCTTGTGGCTCATATAGCCGAAGCGGATGACGGAACAATATGGATACCTTGTGTTGACCGGACTGTTTCATTCCGCTCCCGCGACCTGACATACCAATATACCGTACCAAATCTGGAAATGGTCTCAATAGAAGCATCTGCCGACAATGTTGACTGGCAATCCTTGCCAATATCCTCCAGGCAGATAACGCTCTCCTATCCTATGCGTCACCTGCGCTTTTCTTTCATAGCAGTGTCCCATTCGGCTACGGGCAACGTATATTACCGGTATCGGCTGAAAGGACTCCAGAAACAATGGTCCGAGCCGCAAAGTGCCCGCGAAGTACAATTCAACAACCTTCTGCCAGGCCGTTATAGGCTGGAAGTGGAGGCTTCGATAGGTGCAATCGCCTCACCTGCAATATACATCGACTTACATCTGCGTCCGGCTTTATGGCAACAACCATGGTTTTGGATTATATCAGGACTGCTGATAGCCGGTGGTATATGGGCATTGACCTTCCATTATTACAAGCGCCACGAACAGAAACAGACGCAAAGACTGAAACGTGAAACCATGCTGAACAATCTGCTGTTGAAGTCCATCCGACTAAAGTCTATTCCACACTTCAACTCTAACGTGCTGGCAGGTATAGAATATTTCATATTGAACCATTCTGTGGAGGAAGCCAACAAATACCTCGCCTTATACTCTCGTTTTACCAACACTTTACTGATGGACGTGGATAAGCCATCACGCTCACTTGCGAAAGAACTTGAATACGCCAGCCTATACCTAACACTTGAGCAGTTACGCTATGGGGATAACCTGGCTTACGATATATGCATAGATCCGAAAGCGGATACCTCTGTACAAGTACCTAACATGATGTTGCACACATACTGCGAAAACGCAGTAAAACATGGTCTGCGCAACAAACGTGGTCGCGGACACCTCCTCATTGAAGTAAAAGCCAGAACTGGAGGCATCTGTGTATCAGTCACCGATGATGGTGTAGGACGTGAAGCTGCCGCCATCCTCTCCGGCACATCCACCAAGCAAGGATTAAATATCATGGAACAACAAATTGAACTTTACAACCAGCGTAACGCCGAGCATATTGTACAAACAGTGACAGACCTGAAAGATACAGACGGGAATGGCTGCGGCACTCGTTTTGAGTTATACATTCCCTATAATTATAATTATTTCTAATCAAACCTGCACATGAAAAAATACCGTGCCATAATCGTAGAAGACGAACGGCTTCCACGCTTGTCCCTCATCAGAAAACTTGAAGATTACCACCCGGATATTGATATAGTAGAATGTTGCGAAGATTACAATTCGGCATTGAAAGCCATACTGCGCCACCGGCCGGACATACTATTCCTTGACATTCAGCTGCAAGGTTCCACCACGCTGCAACTTCTGTGTGAACTGAAAGAAGCCATGCCACTGCCACATATCATCTTCACCACAGCTTACAACAACTCGGAGTATCTGCTCCAGGCTATCCGACTGGCTGCTGCCGACTACCTTCTTAAACCGGTTGAAGTGTCCGAACTGGCAAAAGCAATACAGCGCATCAAAGAACGTGACGAACACAATGCCTTACCATACGTACCGGCAAGACCTGATTCAGACAAATTCCCATTCCGAACGTTGAACGGCACATTGTTCATAGGGAAAAAAGAAATCGTATTTGTGCGTGCCAGCGGTAATTATTCGAATGCCACCCTAACAACAGGCGAGGAAATCATCTTAGAACGTCTTGGTGTCATCGAAACCCGACTGGGCGAAGAACATTTCATAAGAGCCGGAAGAAATCTGCTTCTCAACCGACAAATGATCTATAAAGTAGATACCAGGCATAAGTCGTGTACCCTGCGCACTCCAAATGGAAAGGAATACAGTATAGACTTATCTGCTGGAGGATTAGAATCTGTAGAAAAATCCACAAAACATAAAATGACATAAAAATCCATTACAAAAAAATTCCCTCTCTGCAACAGTAAGCCACAAAGAGGGAATAAAGATTCTCTTATAATAAATTATCAGTTGTTTTCAGGACGAAGTTTACGTACTGTAACAGCAGTCTGCCACATTTCGCTTTCACGCAAAGCTTTCAATTCTGCTTCAAGTTTTTCACGATAGTCAGGCTTAGAGTTAGAGTCGATAGAAATCTGAGCTTCGTTACCGCTCTTAACGCTCTGATACAATTTCTGAACTACAGGTTTGATAGCATCGTGGAACGGGCCCATCCAGTCAAGAGCACCACGCTGAGCTGTAGTAGAACAGTTTGCGTACATCCAGTCCATACCGTTCTTAGCGAACAATGGCATCAATGACTGAGTAAGCTCTTCTACAGTTTCGTTGAATGCTTCAGAAGGAGTATGTCCGTTTTCACGCAATACTTCGTACTGTGCAAGAAGCAATCCCTGAATAGCACCCATCAATGAACCACGTTCACCTGTAAGGTCAGAAGTAGCTTCACGCTGGAATGTAGTTTCGAACAAATATCCTGAACCGATACCGATACCAAGAGCGATAGTTCTGTCGAATGCCTTACCTGTTACATCCTGATAAATAGCGTATGATGAGTTCAAGCCGCGGCCTTCGAGGAACATTGTACGCAATGAAGTACCTGATCCTTTAGGAGCAACCATGATAACATCGATGTCAGCAGGAGGAACCACACCTGTACGGTCGTTCCAAGTAATAGCGAAACCATGTGAGAAATACAATGCCTTGCCAGGAGTAAGATATTGTTTGATTTTAGGCCATACAGACATTACAGCCGCATCAGACAAAAGACACATTACGATAGTAGCCTTCTGACAAGCTTCCTCGATACCGAACAATGTTTCTCCTGGTACCCAGCCGTCAGCGATAGCTTTTTCGTATGTTTTGCCCGGACGCTGACCTACGATGACATTGAATCCGTTGTCGCGAAGGTTCAATGACTGACCTGGTCCCTGTACTCCATATCCTATAACTGCAATTGTTTCGTTTTTCAAGATTTCACGTGCTTTTTCCAATGGAAATTCATCGCGGGTGATTACATTTTCCATCACACCGCCAAAATTTAATTGTGCCATGTTTTTTATAAGTTTTTAAGTTTATAAGTTTATAAGTTCTTAAGTTTGTAAGTTTATAGGTTAGTTACGAGTTGACAAGTTGACCAGGTTTCCTTCCGGTCAGTTACCAATAACTAACAACCATCAACTCATTCTTAATTATTAATTTTTAATTCTTAAATATCACTTTGCTTCTTACTACCACCTCACTATCGTTCTTCTTCACTTCTATGTCGTACTCATTATCCGAAATCTGTTCACGATAGAAGGTCAGCTTATCGCCGAAATAACTTTCCGCAACATACGCCATCTCAAAACGATGTATCATTTTTTCGCGGAAGACATCCATATGAAACAAGTCAAGTATATGCTCTATGTATTTTATACTGTTCACATGTCCGTTGCAGTCTATATCGCTGTATTTTGCCACATATTCACCTACAGGCTCTACCGAAGCAACCTTTATTCTTCCTGGCTTCTCGATTGGACATTCCTTCTGGCATATATAGTCAACGATACTGCCACCGTGCAGTGTAAGCAAATCGGCCGGCTTACGTGTTTTAAGATCTATCATCGCCCATATTGAACGCGCATAACCGATAGGTTTTCCATCCTTGTCGAGAATAGAGAAGTTTCGGTCGGTAAACAGGCGGTAAACATTCTCCACCCATGTCTGTACACTGAATTTCTCATACTGCATTGGGAATTCTTCCATCTCTATAGCCAGACGGGATAGCACCCACGTAAAATGGCTTTCATTCAGTTCGGCAATGCCAAAGCCACGTTCTGTGGCATGAAAACCGGCACAGTTAAGCAGATGATTACCCAAAACTCCCATCGTCAACTTTCCTGTAAAGTCAACATGAAATGGTTCTGCGACAAAGTTATATGTGCCAACTTTATTTTCTTCTCCCATAACAAGAAATGTTTTAAAGTCCTTTTTTATATCTTTCCTCACGGTGAGCAAGATACTCGTTCACACGCTCAAAACAACTGGTAGATACAGCAATTCTTCCAGAACGTACAAACTGAAGAACGCAATTAAGCCTTTTCAAATCCTCGTACAGGAATGTTATCTCATCGCTCATACCAACCATCTCTATTATAGAGAACACCGGATTTACTTCAACAATATGTGCATTAAATCTTCTGACTACCTTCGATGCCTCAGGATTGTTCTGAAACTCCGGTGTAGATACCTTGTACATAGCCACCTCGCGCTGAAAGATTTCCTTATCTGTAAAATAGTGTGCCTGAATGACATCCATTTTCTTCTCTATCTGGCGTACAACCTTCTCCACAATATCTGCAGTTGTCCAGCAAGTGATTGTATATTTGTGTACTCCTGCAATAGAGGAAGCCGACACGTTAAGGCTTTCGATGTTAATCTGTCGGCGTGTAAAAACGGCAGTCACCTGATTAAGCAAACCGGCTATATTTTCCGAATGAACTATGATAGTATATAATGTCTTATTTTCCATTTTTAATCCTCCTACTCGTTAGCAATCCAAATCCATCATCATATAGTTAACCGAGCTTCCCGGAGGAGTCATCGGCAATACATTACCTTCTTCCACTACGCATACTTCAAGAAGGAACGGACCGTCTGTTGCAAGCATCTCCTCTATTCCGTCTTTAAGCTCTTCACGCTCAATAATTCTTCTTGAAGGAATACCATACGCCGATGCTATCTGCATATAGTCAGGATTCATCATCGGAGTGAACGAATATCTTCTGTTGAAGAACATTGCCTGCCACTGACGTACATTTCCCAGATAGTTGTTATTCATCAGAATCATCTTAACCGGAGCTTTCTGTTCCATGATAGTACCGAGTTCCTGCATTGTCATCTGCAGACCACCGTCGCCCATTATCGCACATACAGTACGGTCCGGACGACCGAATGTAGCTCCTATGGCTGCCGGGATACAGAATCCCATTGTTCCCATACCGCCTGAAGTAACTACGCTTCTACTCTTAGTAAACTTGAAGTATCGGCATGCCATCATCTGATTCTGACCAACGTCTGTTACCAATATCGCTTCATGGTTTGTAGCCTCACTGACAGCGTTTACTACCTCACCCATATTTATCGGACCATTTTCAGGATAAACCTCGCGTTTTATTACCTTGTCGAATTCCTGTTGCTCGTACTGGCTGAAACTCTCAATCCATGCAGTATGTTTATTAGGCTGGATAAGTTCTGTAAGCAGACCTAAAGTACGTTTGCAGTCACCAAGCACCGGAACATGTACAGGTACATTCTTGCCTATCTCCGAAGGATCAACATCAAGGTGTATCACCTTTGCCTGTTTGGCGTATGTTTCAAGTTTTCCTGTCACACGGTCGTCGAAACGCATACCGACTGCAATAAGCACATCACATTCGTTGGTCTTTACATTTGGACCGAGATTTCCGTGCATTCCCAGCATTCCCTTGTTCAGAGGATGTTCCGAAGGCATTGCCGAAAGTCCCAACAATGTGCATCCACAAGGAATATCAGCTTTTTCTACAAACTTAAGCAACTCTTCCTGAGCATTACCTAATTCAACGCCCTGCCCTACGAGAACCAAAGGTTTTTGAGACTCATTGATAAATCTGACAGCCTCTGCCAAAGCCTTAGGCTCTGTTTCCGGATCAGGATCATAGCTGCGAATGAAATCAACATCTACCGGTTCGTAATCCGTCATTTCTATTTGGGCATTCTTCGCAAAGTCGAGTACCACAGGTCCCGGACGTCCTGAACGGGCAATATAGAAAGCTCTTGCCACAGCCCAAGCCACATCCTCTGCACGGCGTATCTGATAGCTCCATTTTGAAATAGGCTGTGTGATACCAACTAGGTCAACCTCCTGAAAGGCGTCAGTGCCGAGAAGACCTGCTCCTACCTGTCCTGCTATCACCACTATAGGTGTACTGTCTATCATTGCATCAGCTACACCTGTTATGGTATTTGTCGCTCCCGGGCCACTTGTCACCAGACATACACCCACTTCACCGGAAACTCTGGCAAATCCCTGTGCGGCATGTGCAGCACCCTGTTCGTGACGTACCAATATATGGTTAAGTTTATCTCTATGATCATATAAAGCATCGAATACAGGCATTATCGCTCCTCCGGGATAACCGAAGATAGTCTTTACTCCCTGATGCTCAAGCGAGCGCATCAATGCTTCACCACCTGATATTTTCTCTTTCATATGTATATGCTTTTTAGTCAACAATTCTTACTCCACCTTTATCAGCCGAACTTACCATGCTTGCGTAAGCCTTGAGTGCCTTAGACACCTTGCGGTCGCGAGTGACAGGAGTCATCGGACGTGCGGCAAGTTCTTCATCCGAAAGTTTCACATTGATACTGCGGTTCGGTATATCTATTTCGATAATATCACCATCCACAATCTTGCCGATATTTCCTCCGGCAGCCGCTTCAGGAGATATATGTCCGATACTCAATCCAGATGTACCGCCACTGAAACGTCCGTCGGTAATCAGTGCACATTCCTTACCGAGATGTTTAGATTTGATATACGATGTAGGATAAAGCATCTCCTGCATACCCGGACCACCCTTAGGTCCCTCGTGAGTGATTACTACCACATCGCCGCTTACAACCTTTCCGCCAAGGATACCTTCGCAAGCCGATTCCTGAGAATCGAACACCTTTGCAGGTCCCGAGAACTTCCAGATACTTTCGTCCACGCCGGCAGTCTTCACTACACAACCATCCTGTGCGATATTACCTTTCAGCACTGCCAGTCCGCCGTCCTTGCTATAGGCATGTTCCAAATCGCGGATACATCCTGTGGCACGGTCTGTATCGAGTTCCTTATAATAATTGCCCTGCGAGCCAAGTTTGATAGAAAACTTTCCTCCCGGAGCACTTGTATATATTCTTTTTGCTTCTGCATCAACTTTTTCAGCAGAAATATCATATTTAGCAATAGCCTCGGCCAATGTCATACCGTCCACACGCGAAACTGATGTATCGAGCAGACCGCCCTTGTTCAGCTGCGCCAGAATATTCATGATACCTCCGGCTCTGTTCACATCCTGGATATGATATTTCTGAGTGTTAGGAGCAACCTTGCAAAGACAAGGCACACGGCGTGACAACATGTCGATATCGTCCATTGTGAAATCCACTTCCGCTTCATGTGCTATTGCCAGCAGGTGAAGAACGGTATTTGTAGAACCGCCCATGGCGATATCAAGTGTCATTGCATTAAGGAAAGCCTGACGTGTAGCAATGCTTCTCGGCAATACGCTTTCGTCGCCGTCCTGATAATATTTATAAGCATTTTTTACGATGAGAGCCGCAGCATCCTTGAACAACTGCTTACGGTTTTCGTGAGTTGCGACTATAGTTCCGTTGCCCGGAAGAGCCAGACCGATAGCCTCGTTCAGACAGTTCATTGAGTTTGCAGTAAACATACCCGAGCAGCATCCGCATCCCGGACATGCATGTCTTTCTATCTGCGCTACATCCTCATCGCTCACTGTCGGGTCGGCCGACTTAATCATCGCATCAATAAGGTCAAGATGCTGACCGCCCCACTCTCCTGCTTCCATCGGACCGCCTGACACAAACACCGTAGGAATATTCAGTCGCATGGAAGCCATAAGCATACCCGGAGTGATCTTGTCGCAGTTTGAAATGCAGACCATAGCATCAGCCTTATGAGCGTTCACCATATATTCCACACTGTCGGCAATGATATCTCTTGATGGCAGCGAATAGAGCATTCCGTCGTGTCCCATTGCTATACCGTCGTCTATCGCGATAGTGTTGAACTCAGCGGCAAAACATCCTAACTTCTCTATTTCCTCTTTCACCTGCTGACCTATCTCATGCAAATGTGTGTGTCCAGGAACGAACTGTGTAAATGAATTCACAATAGCAATGATAGGTTTGCCCATCATTTCCTTTTTCATTCCATTTGCCACCCATAATGCTCTTGCACCGGCCATACGTCGGCCTTGTGTACTCATCGAACTGCGTAACTCATTTTTCATTTTTATCTCTCCTTATTTAATCAAAAAGCCTTTCTCATACACATGTGAGAAAGGCTTTCATCAATATCATATATATGCAACTACATACATGAACCTTCCTCACCTCTTGGTTCCAGGACCACGACGCGAATAATATGCAGGACTGCCAGGTTAATGATAATGTTAGTTGCTTTCATACTTTTTCTGTTATTTTTGTTATTACGATTGCAAAGGTAAAGGGATTTTCGGAACAAACAAATAAAATGATAGTTTTTTTTGAAGAAAAATATCATTTATCAGAGAAAACGGTAAATTTGCTACATATTATTACATAAAGAGCGCAAGTCACAATCTAAATTCCCTCTCGTAAAAAGGATGAGATTGAAATATCGCAGTCCAGACATAGATAGCGTAACACGTTCGTGCAACGCGTGTAACACAATCGTGCGACGAGAGTAACACGAACGTGCGACGAGCGTGACACGAACGTGTTACTGTAATTATATCAAAACATTATATTTCTGATATATTATCACAAAAACATTATGATTTATTATTAACTTTGTTCCTTACTAAAAAAATATAAACATAAGCATGAAATTCATTTCAAGAATACATCAGCGTTGGCATGACTTCCTTCATAACGATGAACTGAAAGAAAAGATATATTCTATTGTGTTTGAATCGGATACGAAAAAAGGAAAGCTGTTCGACATAATCCTCAATAGCAGTGCCTACAGGTATAGTTTCAGCTACAATGGTGAGCGAGCATAAAAAACTGGAAAAGCGGAAATGCTCACGCTGCAACCGCGACGGGCACGATTTCGAGGCCTTATACTGCAAATACTGTGGCGCGAAACTGAAAATGGAGAAGCCCGGGAGTTTGTGAACGAGAGGCCGAATAATGAGAGATTCTAAAAGACAACAATTCAAACATAATATAATAATGAAAGGAAAAACAATCTTAATCACCGGTGCCACAAGCGGCATAGGTGAAGGCTGCGCAAGAAAATTCGCGGCCATGGGAAGCAGACTTATACTGAACGGACGAAATACTGAAAAACTGGAAAGTCTGAAACAGGAACTTGAAAAGACAGGAACAGAAGTCGTAACTCTTCCATTCGATGTTAGAAACCGTGAAGAAATGCGTAATGCCATAGACTCTCTGCAAGGAGAATGGAAGAATATAGATGTTCTGATAAACAATGCCGGTCTGGTTTTGGGCATTGATAAAGAACACGAAGGTTCATTGGACGAATGGGACGTAGTGATAGACACCAACATCAAAGGACTACTGGCAATGACACGCATGATTGTTCCGGGTATGGTGGAACGCGGATGCGGACACATTATTAATATAGGTTCCATTGCAGGCGATGCGGCATACGCGGGCGGCAGCGTTTACTGCGCAACCAAGGCTGCGGTAAAAGCACTGTCGGACGGACTACGTATAGACCTTGTTGACACTCCTCTGAGAGTAACCAACATCAAGCCGGGAATGGTTGAGACCAACTTCTCCGTTATCCGTTTCCGTGGAGACAAAAACAAGGCAGATGCCGTTTACGATGGGCTGAAACCACTTACAGGTGACGACATAGCCGATGTGGTTTATTACGCAGCATCAGCCCCTGCTCATGTACAGATAGCAGAAGTTCTGGTTATGCCTACTTATCAGGCTACAGGAACTGTATGCCACAGACAAAAATAAATTGCATACACTTACCATAAAAGCTAAGAAGTATAATCCAAAACAGCGTTTAAATACCATTTAAATACTATTTAAACAGTACTCTGATAAGATATAGTAACATGGCAGAACAATTCGGAAAAACATGGTGGGGCAGCGAATGGCTCCGCTCGCTTACTCATATAGACTATGACAACCGTATCCCTCGCGGAGCTACATACGCACGCAAAGGAAACGTTATAGACATAAAACTGAAAGAGAATATCATCACTGCAAAAGTGTCAGGAAGCAGGATAACACCATATAAGGTCAATATCATCATTCCTCCTTTCTTCCCGGAACAGATTGACGCGCTGATGAATGAATTAATCAAGTATCCGGGCATTATATCACGTTTGATGAACAGGGAGATGGCTCCGGAAATCATGTCAATAGCCAGAAGCTGCGGACTCAAGATTTTCCCTGAAAAATGGACCGACCTGAAAATGCAATGCAACTGTCCGGACTGGGCCGTGCCATGCAAACACCTTGCTGCCGTAATCTACATGTTCAGCCGCGAGATTGACAATAATCCATTCATTGTGTTCAGTATGCACAATGTAGATATTATGGAAGAGCTTAAGAAACGCGGAATATCTATCGAAGAGACCAGCAATGATATATCAGTACAGAACATAAAGGAGGTGGTAAGAACAAAAGGCTCTAGGGAAGTGAGCCATGGGGAACCTGTGTTCAAAAGAATAGACTTCTCAAAACTGACAGACAAGTCGGAAGCCTTGCTCATGCTCCTGGCAGAAAACCCTCCTTTCTCCACTACAGGGGATTTCAAAGAAAAATACTCGACTGAAATAATGCGAGCAAAGAAGAATGTACAACGATTCTTCTCAAGGAGGCTTGACGCTTCGGGACTTTTCCCTCAAACGGACATCATATCAGGCAAGGAGATTAAAGCCGATAGAGAATTTTCATTACAGTTTGACAGCAATCTGAAATGGAAAGTAATGAACATCAGCTATGAGGGACAGGAACCGATAACGGACTTTTTTGACGACGGTTCATTGCCTCTGGCTCTGCTAAATATAAACCCTGACTTTCTGCCCGACTATCATCCTTCGGTCATAGCTCTGAACCAGGCTCTGATATGTTCACTGCATCTGCTGTCGAAAGGAGCTGTAGCACCACAGATACTTCAGCTTTCAAGTAAAGAGTATGCCATCAGGTGGATTCCGGCTTATATCGACAGCCAGGTAAGACAACTAATGGATATGCTTGAAGATATTATTCCCGACAAACTGCTTGAATTCAGACCGGTGGAACGTAAAACAGGAAAATTTATTTACAACAAGGGAGAGTGGATTGTGTCGTTCTTCCTAGGAAAACTCATAAACAGACTTACGGCCGACAGCCTGAAATTGCCTGTAGAGGAATTTTTCTTCAAGGAGAGCCACCTTCCCTTCAGCGGTGTAGGAGAAAAAGAAACGCCGGGCGGAATAAAATCATGGATAGCATCATACTCGCTCATCGAATCAGACTACCGACCTGTTCTCTATGTAGAAGAAAGTACCGATGGCGGTTTCGACATTACCGTTGGCGTGGAAAACACACGCAAACCGGAAAAGGAAGTCACAGCACTGTCCGATGTACTCTCACAACCCGAATATGAGCACGAACGCTTCACCATTCTGAGAAGCTTCACCCTGCTGGCAGGAATGATGAAAGACCTCAACGGATATATTGCTAATGGAGCAAAACAAGCTTTACACTACACCGAAAAGACATTCCTGCCCGTAATACTCGAAATAATACCTGCTGTAAAGATTCTTGATTTCAAGGTTTTCATGCCTAAATCGCTTCAGCAACTCATACGTCCGAAAGCATCATTGTTGCTGAAAAAGAAATCCGGAAGTGAGAAAGGCTTCCTGAGCCTTGCCGATTTGTTCACCTTCGACTGGGAAGTGGCACTTGGCAATGAGATAGTGTCGATGGAAGAGTTCATGAAACTGCAGAAGAATGCCGGAGGACTGATAAAATTCAAGCAGAAATATATCTATACCGATGCAGAAACTCTGGAAAAGCTTCATGACGCTTTCCACAAGATGGATAAACTCACTCCGGCACAGTTGCTGCAGGCCGCCCTTACAGAGGAATACAACTCTGCACCTATACGCCTTACAGACGATGTGCGACAACTTATCAAGGAATTGACCGAACAGGAGAACATTGCCCTTCCACGGAAACTTAACGCACAACTGCGTCCGTACCAGGAACGTGGATTCTCATGGATGTACCGCAATATGCGCATAGGCTTCGGTTCCGTGCTTGCCGATGACATGGGATTGGGTAAGACACTGCAGGCTATAACTCTTATTCTGAAACTGAAAGAAGAGGGAGCATTGAAGGAAGGCAAAGTCATCATAGTTGTACCTACGGGTCTGCTCACGAACTGGCAAATGGAGATAAGCCGATTCGCTCCGTCGTTGTCAACATTCGTCTATCACGGTACTGGCAGAGATTTGAAGAGCTTTAAATCAGATATTCTGTTAACTACATATGGAGTTCTGCGCTCTGACAATGCCAAACTTAAAAAAAGACAATGGACTATAATGCTAATTGACGAAGCACAAAACATAAAGAACAACGATACGGCACAGAGTAAGGCTGTGAAGTCAATTCCTGCCACAACTCACATAGCTCTGAGTGGTACTCCGGTAGAAAACAGGCTTACAGAATTCTGGAGCATAATGGATTATGCCAACAAAGGCTATCTGGATACGTTTAAAGCCTTCAAGGAAAACTATACGAACCCTATCCAGCTTTGGAATGACGGCGATTGTGCCAAGCGCTTCAGAAAAGTAACAGCTCCGTTCATGATGCGAAGAATGAAGACAGACAAGAATATCATTTCCGACCTGCCTGACAAGATAGAACTTAATGTATATGCTTCGCTCAAACCTGAACAGGCCGCTCTCTACGAAAAGACCCTGGAAGCTGCCATGAACGAAATAGAGGGAATACCTACAACAGACAACGAATCTTTGTTCAAACGACAAGGACTCATCCTCCAGATGATTATGGCGCTTAAACAAATATGCAATCATCCGGCACAATTCCTTAAAAACGGTGACCGGAGGTCTGAATTGTCAGGCAAGACAGAAATGCTACTCGACAGAATAGAAGGGATTGTAGATGGCGGCGAAAAGGTGCTTGTCTTTACGCAATATCGAGAGATGGGTGATATGTTAGTGGACTTCATAACCGAAAGGACAGGAGAAAAACCACTGTTCTATCATGGTGGATGCAGTATTAAAGAACGTCAGACAATGATTGACCGCTTCCAGAACAACCGCACAGACAAGGTTTTCATCCTTTCGCTTAAGGCAGCGGGAACAGGACTAAACCTGACAGCCGCAACCCATGTAATCCATTACGACCTTTGGTGGAACCCTGCTGTTGAAGCACAGGCTACCGACCGTGCCTACCGTATAGGCCAAAAGAGCAATGTCATGGTTCACCGCTTTATCACCAAAGACACATTCGAGGAACGTATCAATGACATGATACAACAGAAAAAGCATCTGGCTGACATGACAGTTTCGAGCGGCGAAAGCTGGATAGGCAAACTAAGCAATAAAGAATTACGCGAGATATTCGGCTGATAAACAACAATAAAGTATAACAACCAGAAAAACATTTAGCATGATTTAGAGCCAATATGTCGCATAAGAGCAAAAAATATATGAAATATCTCAAGTCCTTCTTGGTATGGTTATGTTTCATACCGGCAGCAATACTTAATGGTGGCTTCAGAGAGTATGTTTTAATCAAATATTTGGATACCGCACTAGCTACAGCCATAAGCGGTATCCTGCTCTGTATCTTAATATTGCTTATCACATGGCTGCTCCTACCCCGGTTAGTCACTCTCAATAATAAAGAGAGTTATATAACCGGCATAATATGGATGATACTCACTATCCTTTTTGAGTTTACATCAGGCATTGGAACAGGTGTACCTATGAAAGAACTCATAGCAGCGTATAATCCGTTATCCGGAAATTTATGGATATTGGTAGTCCTAACAACAATGCTTGCACCGACAATAATATCAAGAATAAACAAACGATATGAATGAAAACAACTTCGACATAACATTCTGGCTGAAAGTTTTTCAAGAGAGACTTATCTCACTATTCGGCAACAGAATTAAGTTTTTCGGACTGCAAGGCAGTTACGGACGAGGCGAACAGACAGCCGACAGCGACATAGATGTGGTAATAATTCTTGACGAAGTAAATTTTAAGGACTTACAGAATTATCAGTCAATGCTTGACTCTTTCGATGAACATGACATGATATGCGGATTCGTATCCGGAGAAAGAGAACTGATTAACTGGGAAAAATCAGATCTCCTTCAACTGGTTCTTGATACGAAGCCCATAATCGGCTCATTAGATTATCTGCAAAAAACATCTAGCGATGACGACATACGCCGCTCCGTTTTGACCGGAGCCTGTAACCTGTATCATGCCTGTTCCCATAATTTTCTTCATGCAAAAGATATAAACACCTTAGTCGGACTCTATAAAGCTGCACGTTTCACCGTACGCATGAAACATTTTCTTGATACAGGCTCTTACATCAGTTCAATGAAACTCCTGTCAGAACATGTCACAGATAAAGACCGTACTATACTGAATATAGCATCTGCAGATTTTCAAGAAAACGACTTTACCAAACGAAGCCACATATTGATTGAATGGGCTAGTGAAATAATAACCGAATATCACGGATAAATTCTTTATTTCATAAAAAATCTATTACTGATTATAATAATTACAACTGTTTTAGTTATATTTGTTTTGGTTCATTAGATTATAAACAATAATATTTCCAATACATATCATTATGAAAAACGACAGAATTTCTTTCCCATGTACATGGAGTATGGGCGTTACGGTCATAACAGCCATAACAGTTATTATTCTGGTTGCATCAACATATTTTATCTGGACAGATGATTTTCCGTCATCAATGCTTTGGCTCAAATACACGCTCATAGTTGTTTTTATAGCTACCATTATAGGTGGATTTGGCTATATGCCGATACGGTTAACTATTGGAAATGATAAAATAATTTTACACAGACTGTTTGGCGATATTAATATACCTATAAAGGATATTATAGCAATAAAAGCCATACCAAACTCAGAAACAGCTTTTTCAATTAGAATATTCGGCAGCGGTGGCCTATTTGGATATTTAGGAAAATTCAAAAATAAAAAATTAGGTAATTACACTATGTATGCAACCAATGTCAATGAATTAATCCTTATTCGTACAGACAGAAAGACGTATGTATTCAGTTGCAAGAACAGGGCTGAATTTATTGAGTCTTTATAACTAATAATAATATAATAAATGATATAGATACATGGCAAGCAACATTGACTTCATAGAGTTTATATGTTCCCAAATAAAAGGAATTGGAACTGTACGCTATCGCAAGATGTTTGGCGATTATATGATTTACCTCAACGAAAAGCCTATAATACTTGTATGTGACAATATAGCTTACGTTAAGAAGCACCCTTCGATTGCCAACTTAATGCAAGACAGTGAAGCCGGCATCCCATACAACGGTGCAAAGGAACACTATATTATGGACGTAGAGCACAAACACCCTTTGATTGATGTGATAAGTACATTGGAAAAGGTATTACCATTGCCAAAAGAGAAAAAAGTAAAAAAGAAAAGTTCAAGAAATAATGTTAATCCTTTCCATAAGATTCCTAATGTAGGACCAAAAACAGAAAAGGGTCTTAAAGCCATGGGCTACACCACCACCGAATCATTAAAAGGTAAAAAAGCAGACGATTTATACCTGGAAGAGTGCTGTTTACTTGGTTACACTATAGACCGCTGCCAGCTTTACCTGTACCGTGCATTAGAATATTACATCAATACGGAAAAACCGGATACCGATAAATGTAAATGGTGGTACTGGAAAGATGAATATTTCCATCCTTCCCCATGCGGTGCAAAATGTGTAGAGTGTCCATCTTTCCCAAAAGACTGCAAGGGATGCCGCAAAATAAAAGGCAAAGTATTTTGGCTTCAATACACAGGTGATGAAGTTTGTCCAATATGGAAATGCTGTAAGGAACAAAAACGTGAAAACTGTGGAGACTGTCCGGAATTACCTTGCACCCGTTTCATGAAAGATCCTACATTATCAGATGAAGAGAATGAGACCAATCTGAATAAGATGATTAACAATCTTACAAAAAAGAATAAATATATGACAAAATATTTCATGGAAACTCAAAGACTTATTCTCCGTCCGTGGATTGAAGCCGATGCAAAATCGCTTTATAAATATGCCAAAGATCCTGCTATTGGACCTATTGCAGGATGGCCACCACATACATCAGTTGAAAACAGTAAAGATGTAATACGAGAAATTTTATCTGCTCCTGAAACATACGCTGTAGTATTGAAAGAAACAAACGAACCAATAGGCAGTGTAGGAATCATGTTCGGTAACGGTGTACATAGTGCGGATATTCAGGAAGGTGATGCGGAAATAGGTTATTGGATTGGTGTTCCTTACTGGGGACAAGGACTAATACCGGAAGCTGTAAACCGTCTTTTGAAACGTTGCTTTGATGAACTTGATATAAAAAGAGTATGGTGTGGATATTATGACGGAAATACGAAATCACGCAGAGTTATGGATAAATGCGGTTTCAAATATCACCATACAGAAGAAGGGAAAATTTCTCCTTTAGGTGACGAACGTACCGAACATTTTACATTACTTACCAAAGATGATTATAATAAAAAGTAAAACCATGGATAGACAAATAAACTATAGAATTCGCCCACTTGAAGAAAAAGACCTCTATGATATGCAGAATCTATTTCGTTCCACTGTATTAAACGTCAATATTAAAGACTATACAAAAGAGGAAGTGGAAGATTGGGCTTCATGCGGTGATGACATAAAACACTGGAAAGAAATCCTATTTAATAATCAATTTATAGGAGCGTTCGACAAACAGGACAACCTGATTGGATATTCTTCAATGAACAAGAACGGTTATATGCATTCCATGTTTGTACATAAGGACTGGCAAGGTAAAGGTGTAGCGACTCTGCTTCTTTCTGAAGTTGAAAAAATAGCAAGACAATATGAAGTAATAGAGATTACATTGGAAGTTAGCAAAACTGCACGTCCATTCTTTGAGCACAAAGGATATGTTGTGGAATGCGAGCAAAAACAGCAGGCAAACCGTTTGAAACTGACGAACTACAAAATGAAAAAGGTTTTGTGAAAACAATCAGCATAATCTGCTGGCAGATATTTTTGTATAAGTTTACCTTTTACCATAACGTCTAAGTAATTTATGCATACAAAACAGATTTATACCACCAAAGATGAAACCTACTACGGAATACGCAATAAACTCTACTGAGGTCAAAATATGATATGTTTCATAAAGTGACCAAATACAGTATGGCGCACATACAACAGTAGATACAATTGCAGGGATATATTTACCCCAAATAATAAATTGCAATAAATGGATTAACAGGTGAATACTGAATGCGGACAAGCCACAATACCAAAAAATAACATTACCTGTCATAACGCTTATTATGGTAAGTACAGATACTATCAGAAATTCTTCTGCCACTATTATTGAGAAACTTCGTGTATCAATTTCTGTCAGCATAGTTATACGATGTGACAAAAAAGGGAAACGCCTATATAAATCAGTACAATATTTCCCCATCCATTTCTCAACCATTATTATTTCCTCAAATTCATGTATCATAAAGAATATTGGGAAAAGTAACATTAAATTACTCATATAACTTCATTTTTATTTTTGGGAACGAACGCCCGTATTCATCAATATCAGACCTTTCATACAGACAATTCTTTTCTTAAATATACCATATCCTTTAATGTTATCCCGTTTTCTACAATAGGATGATCATAATTGGCAGTAAAGAAATCAGGAACAATATGAGAATACTTGAACCCACAGTCTTTATAAAAAGACATAGTCTCTGCACTCTCTCCTGTACCGACTATCATATATTTGAATCTGTCTGCATAACGTTTACACAAGAAATCCATCATTTGCTTTCCGTAACCTTTTCGTTGATATTGTGGAGAGACTGCCAAACTTTTAAGTTCACATACATTATCACCTTCATCAGTCACAACTGCGGAAGAAATAGGCTCTAAATCTGTATTAAACATAACAAACATATCGCCTCTCTCCAAATAAAGGTCAATCATTGACTCCTGTTCATCTGCCAATAATAGCAAATCTAAATATTTCTTCTTATTTGTTTCTATCTTACGTATTTCCATGATGTTACAAAGATACTAAATGATTATATGTAAGCAAATAAAAGAGAAACCGTAATTCTGGTACAATCATCAGTAATCTGTATATAAAGCCTTAATTACAAAGTCAATACCTTTGTATCAGTACAAAATGATAAAGACTATGATTATGAAAAAAGCAAGATTACTATTTTTGATTTGCATCTACTCCATGTTTGCAATGGCGTGCAGTACTGAACCGGAAATACCATCAGGAAGTAATACAAACAACGAAGTTTCAAATGAAAACAGTAACCAAGAACAAAACGGAGAAAACACAAACGACGATAACTCAAATAACACTGAAGAAAGTATGAGCAATTCAACAATTAAAATCGAAGTTAACGGAACGACACTCACAGCCACACTAAAAGACAATGTATCTACTAGAGCTTTAGTAAATCTGCTCAAAGGAGGACCTCTGACCATAAACATGAATGACTATGCCGGAATGGAGAAAGTCGGCCCTATAGGAACTACCCTGCCACAATGCAACGAAAGGCTTACCACACAACCTGGTGACCTGATTCTCTACCTGGGGCAGTATTTCGTGATTTATTATGCTCCGAACACATACTCGCTGACTCCACTTGGGAAAATAGACAATACTTCAGGCGATGAGCTGATTAGAATTCTTGGTAACGGCGATGTAACGGTTACAATTTCATTAAGCGAATAAAAAAACTCTATTTATCCCGCCTCTGTAAATCGTTCTTCATACGGAATTTCAGAGGCGAGACTCCTGTCTTACGCATAAAGAACTTTCCGAAGACGGACTGGTCGGAGAAACCAAGCATGTCCGAAATCTCCTTTATATCCATATCAGTACATTCAAGCAGACGGCGTGCGTCAGAACAAAGCATCTTCGATATATGAAAGCAGACAGTACTGCCTGTGACACTCTTAACCACTCGCGAGAGATAGGTAGTCGTAATGTTCAAACTGTCTGCATAAAAACCTATGGAATGATGTTTGCGATAATTCTCTACCAGAAGTTTTTTGAAATTACGGAAGATTTCATTTTCACGTTTCACAAAAACCGTAGTATCATTGTTTTCTACACACAATGCATCAGCCATTTGTAAAAGGAAGAAATTACACAGGTTTCGTATTATTCCATCGTGATATACATTCATAATGTTCAGCCTGTCACCAAAAAGCGCCATAGTTTGTTTCAAATAAGAAAACCTGTCACTTTCAAGGATAAACACCGGGAGACGATAATTGCCAAGATACCTCGCCACCTGATTATACAGCGGCTGCCCGTCAGGAAGGCAGTCAAAATACGAAGGTACTATATATATGATTTTTAGCGAAAAATCAGCATCAAAGTGTTCGATTGAGCTTGTGGTGCTCGGTGTCAGAACGACCAGATTTCCACTGTTAAGGCCATAATTGCCATAAATATCGGAAAGCTTTGCTGTTCCGTTTATGACGAGAAGAAAGAAAAATCCCCTTTCAAATATAATTCCGCCATAATCACCGGAATGCATATCGATATCACAACAGCAGGTATTTCCTACTGTTACTCCAAGTGATTTCATAACTTCATATATAGAGACATCCATAATCTGAATTTTTACAGCAAAGATACCTTTTGTTTCGTTTTAAACCAAAATAAGTTGTTCTTTTATATCTGTCATTATAGATTTTAGGCTGAACTTTACAGCTGTTTTACAAATGACAAATACAATTATGAATAAATTTCTTCTAAGACGCTATCTCCTGTTCTGCGTGGCACTGTTTGTCAACGCACTGGGAATAGCATTTATCACCAGAGCAGCCTTGGGCACATCGCCCATCACCAGCGTAACATACGTTCTAAGTATGTTCACTCCTTTCACTATCGGTGAATGGACTATCATGCTGAACATACTGTTCGTCGTTCTAGAACCTTTTATGATGACGCGTCAGGACCTGAAAGAAGATCTGCGTATGTTCCTTCTGCAGATACCGATATCTTTCTGTTTCGGAATATTCATAGATATATGTATGCACTATGTATTGTTCTGGCTCAATCCCGCCACATATCCAAGCATGATTATAGCTCTGCTGATAGGTTGCGTAATATTGGCAGTGGGTATTGCACTCGAAGTAAAGGCCAATGCAGCCATGATGTCCGGCGAATACTTCGTAAAGGTCATAACAAAGCGTTTCCGGGGTGAGTTCGGATATATAAAACTCGGATTCGATGTCACTCTAGTAGCCTTGGCATGTCTGCTGTCGCTGATATTCATGTCGGGTGTGTACGGAGTGCGCGAAGGTACTGTAGTTGCAGCCCTGATAGTAGGTCCGATAGTTCATTTCGTCAGTCCATATTACAGGTTTCTCGACAAATGGATTATTCCTGCTAACAACGAAAAGACAGCAGATGTTAAAGACAACAAAAATGTCATTATCACCATTGCCCGTGAATATGGCAGCGGCGGACATCTGCTTGGCGAGATGCTTTCGAAAGAACTTGGAATAAAGTTGTATGATAAAGAATTCATCGGAATGGCAGCCAAACGCAGCGGTATGGACGAAAGTTTCATTGCCAGAAACGAGCAGTCCATTCCGTCATTCTGGCTGAAATGTATCATGTCGAAAAACAGCGAACAACCACTGGAAGGGAGCCTTTCATCGGACGACGTTCTGTTCGTGGCTGAAAGTAAGATTATTCAGGAACTGGCTGAGAAAGAACCGTGTATCATCGTGGGCAGATGTGCTGATTTCATACTGAAAGATTATCCGAAAGTTTTAAAGGTGTTCTGCTATTCTGATATTGAAAACGCCGTTTCACGATGTGTCAGCGAATATGGTATAAAGCGCGAGAATGCAGAGTCGGAAATACGCCGCATAAACCGCAACCGTATACATCACTACGAATATTACACTGGTGGTAAATGGGGAGAGCCTCATCATTATAACCTTATGCTGAATACCGGGACGATAAGCCTTGAAACGGCATGTAAGCTGGTAAAAGATATTTACAGGAATATGTAATAATAAAGAGTCTAAAAAGCAATAACAAAGATGTTCTACGAACTACTGATTTACCAGACCTTGAATTTCATCCATAGTGAGTCTTCCTTCAAGGATTATCACTGTAAATTCCTTACCCTCATCGACCAAAAGGACATACTCATTTATATCATTCTTTTCTTTCATATAGATAAAGACGCGTTCTCCTTCATCTTTTATGCGTAGCAATTCCTCATATCCGTTAGAGGTATTTATAAATGATGTTTCCTTACGCAAAAATGCTGAAGCCTCACTGTTCTCGGACGAAAGGATTTGCAACCCGGTAAGTTTCTTTGCCACCTTATCAATATTTATATCACCGGTATTCGAACCATTCATCATACCAAACATTTTAGGAGACACGTATACGGATGTCACTCCTTCCATTTCTGCTATTTTCTCAAAACGGTTTTGTGCATTAACAGACAATGCTGCTAGCATAACACTTACTATAATAAATAATCTTGTTTTCATTTTCTTAAGTTTGTTATATCGTCAATTTTTTCTTTTACACTAACTGTAACTTCTTTTGCTTTCTCCATCTTGGCATTACCTTTGTTTAAAGCCTCAGCAAAAAGTTGCAAGGCATTCTCCGTAGCCATATATGCTTCCTGAGGATTGTCGAACGTATCTTTCATCGCCGCACCTTCATCCTGATTATTTGGCATAAATAAACTTATACCTATCAGTATAACTACGGCAGCGGCTATTCCCGACACATATTTATATAAGGTATAATATCGCGGTTTATTCGCCTTGCTTTGTTTTTCCCACATGTCTATATTGTCGGATATACGTCTCTGCATACCTTCCGGAACTGTGAAATCGCTGTCTTTTTTCACGGAAGAAAGATGAAGGAACACTTCCTTATCCGTAGAGAACTCTGTTTCTACATCAGAGTCCAGAAAATAATTTTCCAAAATTTTCTCTTCATCAGCATCAGTCTCGCCGTTGTAGAATTTTTCAAGCAAATGTCTGATTGTATCTGTGTTCATATCTTATCCTTTAAATTTAATAAATTGTTCTCTTATTCTCTTTCTGGCCTTGGAGAGTGTGGCACGTATATTTACCTGATTTAAACCGGTAGCCTTGCCTATCTCCTCGAACGAACATTCATTCACATCCCTCAGCCACATGACTTTTTTCTGAACATCGGGCAGTTCGCTTATCATCTTCCTCAGTCTGCCGTTCTCTTCCTTCTTCTCCTGTTCTGTACCAATATCATCGGCAGGCAGACATAACCGTTCATCGTCTATCACATCTTCAAGTGTACTGCGATTACTCCTTATAAAATCCATACAGAGGTTCTTCACCAGAGTGACGCAATATGCTTCACGGCAGACAGCCACATCCAGTTCTTCCCGCTTGTTCCATAACTTCAGATAAGCCTCCTGCACTATATCCTCGGCATCCTGTACATTCCGGAGTATGGAATAAGCCGTTCTGTAGAGTTTTGCATGGTACGGAATGAAGAGTGACTTAAATTCATTTGCGTCCATTTCGTTTCTCCGTTTCCTGTTTCACTAATCCATCTATATCTTCCTGTCTGATATTCCCTTTAATCTGTATCAAGGCACAATCGTCCTTACCACCACACAATATCAGAAGTTCCTTTATTATGTCCTTCTTTTCTTTGACAAGTATCTGTACACTGCCATCCTGATCCTTGGTTCTTACAAGTATTTCGTATCCGTGCCCGTTGAGCGAGGAAACTCGTTTTGTAAACCTGGCTTTTACCCGTTCACTGCATTCTTCCAGATCGAGCACCCGCACACTGTTAAGACGTCTGGCTATATCATTCTTGTCTTCTTTATCCATAAACATGTGTCCGAGTTTCATCATTATCCACGGCACACTCACATACTCTGCTTTTTTGGCATCCTTAAACTCGTTTATAATAGAATTTGCATTTACCGCACATAGCATCTGGGCAGAAAACAACATAACTATAAATAAATATTTTTTCATCACTGACTAATTTTTAAGTGTTATACATAATCTTTGATGCGCATTCTATGCGAAAGACGGAACAACTACATGAAATGTTGCATCAGAAAATCAGTTTTTTTACAAAAATATGAATATCCTAAAAACCTAAGTACATATCTGACTAAAATTAAAAGCTTTTTTACTACCTTTGTGTCCGGATTTTAATACATATATTTAGATTATGGAAAATAAGTACATCACCGTAGCATATAAACTTTATGCTATGATAGACGGCGAAAAAGAATTGATAGAGGAAGCTCCTGCAGAACATCCTTTCCAGTTCATCACAGGTATAGGATATACACTTGAGAGATTTGAAAAAGAAATAACAGCACTTGCAAAAGGAGACAACTTCAACTTTACAATCCCTTGTGCAGAAGCATACGGCGAGGTAGATCCTGAAGGCATCAAGACTCTTCCTAAATCTGCATTCTGTGGTCCTGACGGAAAGTTTGACGAGGATAACGTGTTCGAAGGAAACATCATCATGCTGAACGACGGCGAAGGAAACCAGTTCTATGCCAACGTGGGCGAAATAACTGACAGCACTGTAACTATCGACTTGAATCACCCTCACGCAGGCAAGGACCTGATTTTCGAAGGTTCTATTCTGGAAATGCGTGAAGCTACAAACAAGGAAGTTCAGGACATCGTGAACTCAATGAGTGGATGCGGTGGCGGATGTAGCGGTTGTGGCGGCGGATGCGGCGACCACGATGATGACTGCGGTGGCGGTTGCTGCGGATGTCATTGATTGAAACTTCTAAATTCAATATCAGTGTAAATTACATTTTATTGTAGTTTACACTTTTTTTGTACCGCTTATCATTGCTTTAGCAAAAACAGATATACACAAAGATAAAAATTCTGCTATATGGCATATTTTTTAGAAAAACATTGTGTATCTTCGCATTATATTACAAACAACATAAGTATGAACAAATCAAAGAAATTTATCGGAGCTGCCGTACTGATGGTATTGATGACAGCATGCGGAAACGGCTCTAAGTTTAAGTACGAAACCGTACCTAACGACCCGATGCAGACACGCATCTACACACTTGACAACGGATTGAAGGTTTACCTTACAGTGAACAAGGAAACACCACGTATCCAAACTTACATAGCTGTAAGAGTAGGTGGAAAGAATGACCCTGCCGAAACCACCGGTCTTGCTCACTATTTCGAGCACCTGATGTTCAAGGGTACAGAGAAATTCGGTACTACGGACTTCAGCAAGGAAAAACCTATGCTGGACGAAATAGAACGCCTGTTCGAGGTTTACAGAAAGACTACAGACGAAGCTGAAAGAAAAGCTATCTATCACCAGATAGACAGTGTGTCATACGAAGCTTCAAAAATAGCTATTCCTAACGAATATGACAAGCTGATGGCAGCTATCGGTGCCAACGGAACAAATGCCTATACAAGCTATGACCAGACGGTGTATGTGGAAGATATACCGTCGAACGAAATAGACAATTGGGCAAAAATACAGGCAGACAGATTCCAGAATGCTACAATCAGAGGATTCCACACTGAGCTGGAAACTGTTTATGAGGAAAAGAACATGTCGCTTACAAAAGACTTCAGAAAGGTTTATGAAACATTGCTGAGCGCTCTTTATCCTGACTATCCTTACGGAACACAGACTGTACTCGGCTCGCAAGACCATCTGAAGAATCCTTCTATCACAAATATCAAGAATTATTTCAATACATGGTATGTGCCTAATAATATGGCTATCTGTATGTCTGGTGACTTGAATCCGGATGAAACTATCGAAATAATCAACAAATATTTCGGCGAGATGAAGCCTAATCCAAACTTGCCTGAACGTCCGCAGCCTAAGGAATCGCCTATCAAGGAACCTGTTGTAAAGGAAGTTATGGGTCTTGACGCTGAAAGCGTAGCCTTGGCTTGGAGAATGCCTACTACAGTTGATGATGATGTTATCTCTGCATTAATCAGCTCTATTCTTTACAACGGACAGGCAGGTCTGCTTGACGTAAACCTGAATCAGCAGCAGAAAGTTTTGGGATGTTTCGCAGGTTCACTCGGTTTGTCGGACTACTATACTTATATGATAAGCGGTCAGCCAAAACAGGGACAGACATTGGACGAAGTCAAGGACCTTATGCTGGCTGAGGTTGAAAAACTGCGCAAAGGTGAATTCGACGAGGAACTGCTTCAGGCTACAATCAACAACTACAAGCTTTACTATATGAAACAGTTTGAAAGCAATGAAAGCAGAGCTGATATGTTTGTATCGGCTTTCGTTGACGGCGACCAGTGGAGCGACGTAGTAAACTTCATAGACAAGATGAGCAAGGTAAACAAGCAGCAGGTTGTAGACTTCGCAAACAAATACTTTGCAGACAACTATGCCTTGGTTTACAAACGCATGGGTAAAGACACTAACGAAAAGAAGATGGACAAACCGTCTATCACTCCTATCGTCATGAACCGCGACAGCGTAAGCTCATTCCTGAAAGAAATCCAGGCAAGCAAGGTTACTCCTATCGAACCTGTATTCCTCGACTTTGAGAAGGATATGCAGAAATTCAATGCTAAATCTGATATCGAAGTGCTTTACAAGAAGAATGACATGAACGACCTGTTCCAGATAACATACGTGTTCGATATGGGCAGCCAGAACGACAAGGCTCTGAGCACTGCATTCTCATACATGGAATATCTCGGTACTTCAAAAAAATCGCTTGCAGAAATCAACAAGGAATTCTACCGTCTGGCATGCTCGTTCAGCGTACATCCGGGAATGAAACGCACATACGTTATGTTGTCAGGTCTTCAGGAAAACATGCCTCAGGCTATGCAGTTGTTCGAAGAGATACTTGCTGACGCTCAAGTTGACGCAGACGCATACAAGAATTATGCGGCTGACATTCTGAAAAAACGCGCGGATGCAAAACTTAACCAGTCATCAAACTTCTCACAATTGCTAAATTATGCAATGTATGGAGAAAATTCTCCATCTAAGAATATCCTTTCCGAGAAAGAACTGACAGAAATGGACCCACAGAAACTGGTTGACTGCATACATAAATTCAACAGCTACAAGCACCGTATAATGTATTATGGTCCTGCAACTCAGGAAGAGGTTACTTCTATTATAAACCAGTATCACAATGTTCCTGAACAGCTTGTTGATGTACCTGCATACGACTATCAGTATCAGCCTACAAACGAAAATAAGGTTTACTTTGCAGAATATGACGCAAAACAAATCTATTTCACAGGTATATCTAATTTCGAAAAACAGTACGACGCAGCCCTGCAGCCTACAGTAAGCATGTACAACGAATACTTCAGCGGCGGAATGAACTCAATAGTATTCCAGGAAATGCGCGAAGCAAGAAGCCTTGCATACTCTTCATATGCATTCATAACATCACCTTCATATAAGGAATATCCTTACATCTTCCGTTCGTTCATCGCTACTCAGAACGACAAGATGATAGACGCTATGGAGGCTTTCGACGAGATAATCAACAATATGCCGGAATCTGAAAAAGCATTCAAACTGGCTCAGGAAGGAACCATTAGCCGTTTGCGTACTGAAAGAATTACCGGCATGGATGTCCTTTGGGAATACATCGATCTTCAGGATAAAGGCATAAGCGAAGATCCAAGAAAAGATTTGTTCCAGAAGGCACAGACATTGACACTCAAAGATGTAAAAGACTTCCAGCAGAAATGGGTAAAAGACCGCAAATACACATACTGTGTTCTTGGTCATGAGAAAGACCTCGACATGAAATCACTGGAAAAATACGGTAAGATAACAAAACTGTCACAGAAAGATATCTTCGGATATTAATCCTTTATAGAATTACAAGAATAAATCGAGACCTGTACTTACTCAAGTGCGGGTCTCTTTTTTATTTCATAAAGCCATTGGAATTATTACAGAAACATTACAGACGTATTACATTACACATTGCGCTAACATATCAATGGACAAAAAGCATACAACAACCCGTATGTATATGCTAATTTTGCGCTGTAACAAGATTGACATATATATGAATAAGGTAAAAAATTTGTTTTATATCTGCATTGCGGCAGTTGGAATGCAGAATGTTAATGCACAGACACGTGCAGAAGTGGAAATAAGAGAAAATCCTAAATTGGCTACAGGCAAGTATATGGCTTATAAAGTACCTTCTACCCCAATTACTCAGGCACCGGAAGGATATGTACCTTGCTATATCAGCACTTATGCCAGACACGGCTCACGCTATCTTACAGGAAAAGACAAGTACGAACCGGCTCTGACTGTAATGGAAAATGCCTTGAAAAAAAACGGATTGACCGCAAATGGAGAAAAAACACTGAAAATTCTCAGACAACTGGCCAAAGCCGCAGAAAACAGATATGGAGAACTGACACCAAAAGGTGCGCGCCAACATCGTGAACTCGCAAGAAGAATGTATGAAAACTATCCGGAGATATTTGCAGACGTGGTACACGTGGATGCCCGTTCAACCTACAAGACACGTGCTTTTCTTTCAATGGTTGCTGCCTGCATAGAACTGAAAGGATTAAATCCGAAACTTAATATCACTACGGATGCTAGCCAGCATGACGCATATTACATAAAATACAAAAATCCTATATACTCAGACAGTTGCCAGCATAATGCTGATTCAGTATTTGCGGAAGCTGAAAAACGTTTCGTTCACCCTGAACGTATTATGAAAGTGCTGTTCAAACCGGAATATATTTCAAATATCAAAAATCCGGAAAAACTGGAATGCGACTTGTTTGAATACCACGGCATAAGCCAGAGTTCAGACAATATGCCTGACCTCTCGTTTCTATTCAATGAAAAAGAACTCTTCGACTTGTGGCAACTGAATAATTTCGAATGGTATTACGAGCAGGGACCATCACCTCTAAGCGGTGGCAAGATGCCTAACCTTGCACGAAATCTGCTAAGGAATATAGTAGAGACAGCCGATACAGCTCTTGTCTCAAAGAAACCTTGTGCGACATTGAGATTCGGACACGATACAAACCTGGCTCCACTGGTGGCTCTTATGAATATAGATGAGTTCAACCACGCTACAGCCGACTGGGACTCTATACCCCAATACTATCAGACATACCGAATGATTCCGATGTGTGGAAATATACAGCTTATCTTCTTCCGTAAGAAAGGCAACAAGGATATTTTAGTTAAACCACTGCTAAATGAGAAGGAAATACATCTGACAGGGATTGAAACAGACTGTTTCCCTTTTTATCACTGGAAGGACCTACGCAAAGCATGGATTAAACTTACTAATGAGATTATTCTTCCAGCTCTTCCGGAAGGTATGGAAACGGATTAAACAAACAGTTACACTTCAACACAAAATACACTTGATTACAGTCTTGCTATAATCAGATACTCCATTCTTTTATATGTATATTTATTGAATAAAAAAGACTATAGTTTGGTAATGAAATAATAATAGATTAAATTTGCGTATAACAGAAAGAAAAAGAGACATGATACTGATAGCAGACAGCGGAGCAACAAAAACAGACTGGATGGTTGTTTCAGAAAGCAGTTCCAAGTTAATCGGAACAGAAGGAATTAACCCATTCCACCAGACTGAAGACTACATACACAACATAATCAACTCTTCCCTTTTACCCAAAATGGAAAGAGAGAATATATGCATACACAATATCACTGAGGTCCATTTTTACGGTGCAGGATGCTTGCCACAACCGGCTATAAAAATCAGTAATATACTGAAAGAAGTTTTCCCTGAAGCTACAGTTGAGGCGGAAACAGACCTCACCGGAGCAGCAAGGGCATTATGCGGAAACAAACCGGGAATAGCATGTATATTAGGTACAGGCTCAAACTCATGCATGTATGACGGAGAAAGAATAACCGCCAACGTTTCTCCATTGGGATATATCCTTGGGGACGAAGGTAGTGGAGCATACCTGGGAAAAAGATTTATATCAGACTGTTTGAAGAACCAACTGCCTGAGTATCTTAAAACCGGACTTCTGGAAGAATATGCTCTTACAACAGCGGATATATTAAATAAGGTGTACAGAGAGCCTCAAGCCAACCGTTTCCTTGCTTCCATAACACCTTATATATATAAGGTAAGAAAAGACCCGAATGTCGAAACATTTCTGAATGACTGTTTTACGGAATTTTTCAAACGCAACATAATGGGATATGACACTACACTCGACATATCGTTTGCAGGCTCTATCGCATGGTTTTTTCAGGAAGAAGTCAAGAAAGCAGCGATATCACTCGGTCTGAGAACAGGAGTGTTCATGAAAGAACCGATATGGGGACTAAAAGATTTTCACACTAAAATAAACCAATAATATTATGAAGAATTTAAGATTTGAAGCAGTAGTCATAGCAATAGGATTGCTTCTACTGGGAGTATTCATCGAACGCGGTATAAGCAGTTTTGCCAACAAAGACCGTAGCGTGAACGTTAAAGGGCTTGCAGAAATGGAAGTTGAAGCAGACAAAGTTACATGGCCTCTGGTTTACAAAAGTATAGGAAACGACCTAGTAGGACTTTACGAACAAATAAACAAATCCAACAAAACCATAACCCAATTCCTTAAAGGAAAGGGAATAGAGGAAAAAGAGATAAGCATAGATGCTCCTGAAATAATAGACATGAAAGCAGAGAGATACAATAACCAGGAAAGTTCATACAGATATAATGTGACATCTGTAATAACCGTTACCTCAGACAAAGTAAATCTCATCAGAGAGCTTATCAGCAGTCAGGGAGAACTTTTAAAACAAGGCGTTGCAATCACATCGGGCGATTACAGATACAGCGTACAATATGAATATACCGGACTCAACAAAATCAAACCACAGATGATTGAGGAAGCCACAAAAAACGCAAGACAGGCAGCAGAAAAATTTGCCGAAGATTCTGACAGTAAACTTGGAAAAATCAGAAATGCATACCAAGGACAATTCAGCATAACAGACCGTGACGCCAATACTCCTTACATCAAGAAAGTAAGAGTTGTAACCACTATTGATTATTCGCTTGAAGACTGATAATTATACATATTGACTTTAAAGGGGGTGAGTTTACACTTGCCTCCTTTTATTTTTTTACATATAATCTTCTATTTTTCAGCATAAAAGCGGACAAAATGTTGCATATATGGACAGAACTTAATATCTTTGCGGCCGATTTAGATAAACAACATAAAGTCTAACACAATTAATTATTTAAAAACAATTTTTTATTTTAATGGAAAACTTAAAGAACATTGCTCCTATTGAAGATTTCAACTGGGATGCGTATGAAAGTGGTGACACACTAACAAATGTAAGCAAGGAAGAACTTGAAAAAGCTTACGACAGTACTCTTAACAAAGTAAATGACCGTGAGGTTGTTGATGGTACTGTAATCGCAATGAACAAACGCGAAGTTGTAGTTAACATTGGCTACAAATCAGACGGTATCATTCCTTTGAATGAATTCCGTTACAACCCAGACCTGAAAGTAGGTGATACTGTAGAAGTATATATCGAAAATCAGGAGGACAAAAAAGGTCAGTTGATCTTGTCTCACAAGAAAGCACGTGCTACTCGTTCTTGGGATCGTGTTAACGCTGCTCTTGAAAACGAAGAAATCATTAAGGGTTACGTTAAGTGCCGCACTAAGGGTGGTATGATTGTTGACGTATTCGGAATCGAAGCATTCTTGCCAGGTTCTCAGATCGACGTTAAGCCTATCCGCGACTATGACGTATTCGTAGGTAAGACTATGGAATTCAAAGTTGTTAAGATCAACCAGGAATTCAAGAACGTAGTTGTATCTCACAAAGCTCTTATCGAAGCTGAACTTGAACAGCAGAAGAAAGAAATCATAGGTAAACTTGAAAAAGGTCAGGTACTTGAAGGTACTGTTAAAAATATCACATCTTACGGTGTATTCATCGACTTGGGTGGCGTAGATGGTTTGATCCACATCACAGACTTGTCTTGGGGCCGTGTAAGCGATCCACGCGAGGTTGTTTCTTTGGATCAGAAGTTGAACGTTGTTATCCTTGACTTCGATGATGACAAGAAACGTATCGCTCTTGGTTTGAAACAGCTTACTCCACATCCATGGGATGCTCTTGATCCAAACTTGAAAGTTGGTGATCACGTTAAGGGTAAAGTAGTTGTTATGGCTGACTACGGAGCATTCATCGAAATCGCTCCAGGTGTAGAAGGTTTGATCCACGTTTCTGAAATGTCTTGGTCACAGCACTTGCGTTCAGCTCAGGACTTCATGAAGGTAGGTGACGAAGTAGAAGCTGTTATCTTGACTCTTGACCGCGAAGAACGTAAGATGTCACTTGGTATCAAGCAGTTGAAAGCTGATCCATGGGAAAACATCGAAGAAAAATATGCTGTAGGTACTAAGCACATCGCAAAAGTACGTAACTTCACTAACTTCGGTGTATTCGTAGAAATCGAAGAAGGTGTTGACGGATTGATCCACATCTCTGACCTTTCTTGGACTAAGAAAATCAAACACCCATCAGAATTCACTCAGATTGGTGCTGAAATCGAAGTTCAGGTATTGGAAATCGACAAAGAAAACCGCCGCTTGAGCCTTGGTCACAAGCAGTTGGAAGAAAATCCATGGGATGTATTCGAAACTGTATTCACTGTAGGTTCTATCCACGAAGGTACAATCATCGAACTTTTGGACAAAGGTGCAGTAGTTTCATTGCCTTACGGCGTTGAAGGTTTCGCTACTCCAAAACACCTTGTAAAAGAAGACGGTTCTCAGGCTCAGCTTGACGAAAAACTTCCATTCAAGGTTATCGAATTCAACAAGGAAGCTAAGCGTATCATCTTGTCACACAGCCGTGTATTCGAAGACGCTGCTAAGGCTGAAGAAAAGGCAGAAAAGAAAGCTGCAAAGAAATCATCTAAGAAAGAAGAAGCTCCAATGATTCAGAATCAGGCTGCTTCTACAACTCTTGGTGACATCGATGCTCTTGCTGCATTGAAAGAACAGTTGGAAGGTAAGAAATAATTCATACCTCTTACGATAAAGATTTTAAGGCTGAACCCCGAAAGGGATTCGGCCTTAATTTTATATATGTATTCCATAATCGTGCTTTATCACATCCATAACGAACACACTCTCCAATGATGCAAGGGTATCTATCCTGCCAAGTACATTCAGTATAAATCCCTGGTAATATTTCATATCAGGAGCATGTATCTTCAGAAGATAATCAAAACTGCCTGAAATATTATAACATTCCGTCACTTCAGGAATCTCCGCTATAATATTGGAAAAGCTACGGGCTATATCATAATTGAGATGCTGCATCTTTACCTTACAGAAGACAATAAAACCCTGATTAAGTTTCTCTGCATCAAGCACCGCAATATATTTCTTGATGTACCCGCCTGCTTCCAGACGTTTCAAACGTTCAAAAACAGGAGTTGATGACAGACTCACCTTGGCGGCAAGTTCTTTGGTTGTCAATCGTGCATTCTCCTGCAAAGTACGAAGTATCTGCAAATCTACCTTATCTAATTTCTCTACATTACTCATAAGATAAATATTCTGTTTTATTCAATTTTTGGCACTAAAATAAGAATTAAATCACAGAAAACAGATATATTATTATTACTGTCCGCTAAAGACGTGAATTCCCTCCCAACTTGCTGAAATAGATAAGTTGGGAGTTATTTTCATATCAGACAAGCCCCTCTTATGAGCTTATTACCTCCTTAGGTGGTGGTTCTGCTGCC
>NZ_JADYTJ010000070.1 GCF_021531075.1 Bacteroides caecigallinarum
ATATTATTTGGATGTAAGGGTAATGGTATTGTTCAAGGCGAAGACTTAATTAGTCATGTCCCTTTTCAAAATTCAAAGGACGGACGTTGGGGATTGATTGATTTTAAAGGAAATATTTTGATAGATGAAGAATTTCAAAATAGACCATCTTCTGTAATGGATGGTATGTTTCATGTGAAAAATGAGGAAGGCTTGTATGAGATATATGCAGCTAATAAACATTTTAAGAAAATTGGAAGCGAATACATATCAGTAGGGGATTTTCATTCGGGATTGGCTCCCGTAGTTGAAAAAGGTGAACCGGTAAAGTACATAAATAAATATGGGGATATTGCTTTTGAACTTAAAGATTATAAAGGTGAAATTATTACGGCTGCTACTGAATTTCATAATGGTAAAGCAGCTTTTAAAATATCATCCGGTAATTATGGGTTTATAGACACGAGTGGTAAGGTTATATTACCTCCAATTTATGAAGATGTATTAATTTTTTGTGGGGAATATGCTGCCGTTGCCAAAGACGGCGATAGTTTCTTTATAAATGAAAAAGGAGAAAATGTTTTAAAATTAGATAAGAAGATAAGATTTTGGGCTTTGCCTTCTGATGATATGTTCCCTTATTCTGTAGAAGATGAAATGGCTTTTGGTTATATGAACTTAAAAGGTGAAAAAGTTATAAAGGAAAGTTCAAAGTTTTATAGGGCATATAATTTTGTTAATGGCTATGCGGTCTTCATGAATTCAAATGGTGAATATGGGTTAATTGATAAAAAAGGAGATATAACGATAAGGGCTAAATATCAAGGATTGATTCAGTGTGATGATTTGTTGGTATATAGGGATAATGATAAATATGGCTTATTAACTTATAGTGGAGAATTTATTTTAAGAGCTTGCTATGACATGATTATTCCTTTTGTTGGTGACAATAGTTATACTTATGCTTGTGATAATAAAGAATGGATACTTATAGATAAGAAAGGAAATGAAGTTGACAGAAATACTTATTATTCAATTTATTTTCCAGAAAAAATAATACCTCAAGAATTAGGAATGGCAAATAATTGGAATTTTTATGAATATTGGCATGAAAGTGATTATGTGGATTTATGTGCTGAAGCAGAGAAAATTTCTTCTCTAATCAAAGATGAGTGTGTTGATAAAGTCTCATATATCGTAACACCTGGTGCTTTTGCAGATGCATATGATAAAGAATACAAATCAGAAGACTTAAAATATACGGATATCTTAGAACAAGATTTATTGTGTAATGAAAATTATGAGGTAAAATTGGTAGCTTGTTATAATGAAAAACTAATAGTTCCTCAGTATAAAAAAGTATGGCGTTCAAATTATTGGGGGGATGGATATTATGAGGAAGTATTGAGTGGATATAGTTATAATAATATATCTCCGACTAGTTTGATGCTTGATATTAATTTGCAAGAAAAACTAAAAGGTAGATGTGATGATTTTTTTAATGCGATTTTTGATTCGTTTATTAATAGAAAATTTATAAAATCTGCTGATGAAAGAACTGATGAATTATATCGTATTTTTATGGATAAAAAAGATAAGAATATAAGTTTAATTCTTAATAGAGATATAGATGATGATAGGATTGTAATTGTTATAAAGAAAAAAAATATTTAATTTATCTGTGGGAAAGATACTTCTATAAAATTGTGTAAATGATAAAATAGGATTCGGTTATAAAAAACATCAACTCCCAGCGTGGTATCTTTTCCATGCCGGGAGTTGATGTCTTTTATATATTTAGCAATGTTATTATCCTAACATAGGAACCAGATATTTTGTAATCAGATATCCACCGCCTACAAGCCAGATGTAGAGTAATCCGGCAAGGACGAATGGTTTTGCACCAGCCTGTTTGAACTTGTCCATGCTTGTATCAGTTCCAAGTGCTGTCATTGCCATAGTAAGCATGAATGTATCGATGTATTCTATCGCTCCGTTCAGAGGAATTTCCTTTACGCTGTCTACACCAAGCAAGTATTGCAGAAGTGAGTTCAGACAGATTATTCCGATGAAACCAAATGCAAACCAAGGAATTGTGATTTTGCTTTTCTGAGCTTTGCCGTTTGCATCTTTGGATTTGCGTCCTGAAAGTGCAATACCCATTATCACAAGTACGGGAGCGAGCATCATCACACGAATCATTTTAGTGATTGTGGCTGTACCTGCTATACCAAGTGCGTCAGTAGGGTCCATTGCGTTTCCGGCTCCTGCCACGTGAGCTACTTCGTGAAGTGTACTTCCTGTGTATATAGCCACACCTGTATCTCCAAGTGCATCGAGCATTCCTGAACGGTACATGATAGGGTAGAGGAACATTGATATTGTTCCGAAGATAACCACTGTAGATACTGCAATGGCTGTTTTGTGACCTTCGCATTTCACTACCGGCTCTGCTCCAAGTACGGCTGCTGCACCACAGATGGCACTACCTGTGGCTGTCATCAAAGATGTATCGGCGTCCATTTTCAGCAGTTTGCCCAGCCATATTCCCAGGAAGATGGTTCCTGCCACTATGATTGTGTCTATCACTACTGCCGGTATTCCTACTGCTGCCACCTGTGTTAGTGTAAGGCGGAAACCGTATAGTACGATACCTGCACGAAGTATCTGTTTGGTACAGAACTTGATTCCCGGCACCCATGTTTCAGGCAGTTTGTTTCTCAGACTGTTGGCATACAGCATACCAAGGATGATACCTACAATAAGAGGACTGAATGACAGATTTTTTACGAAAGGAATTTCTGCAATGTAGAATGCAGCGAAAGAGAATAATGCGATAAGCAAAATACCGTGTATGGTATTGGCGCGGTTTTCTTTTGTAAACATATCGTTCTTGTTTAATATTATGGTTTCTTGTTTTCGGCTGCAAAGATAATGCTTTTGCTAATATGTTGTTTTTCATCTTATTTTATGGCTTATAACTTTTGGTAATAGCCGGAATTCCGAATATTTACCGTTATGTACTTTTTCTATGTCGTGCATTATTGTTAATTTTGCGCCGAAAATATAAATATGACAGAATGAAGAATTTATTTGGTGTTTTTTGTGCATTGACCATTATTGTCGCTGCACTTTCGTCGTGCGGAGACAAGAGTATGAAAATGAATAATCCACGTAATATAAAAGGGGTGGTGAGTTACAAACGTTCGTTCGGTGACCTGAATGCCGTACAATTGAAGTCGGCAAAGGCTATAGGTATATCTCCGGTTGCATCGCGTGAAGAGGCTGAACATCTGAAGAATAAACTGGTGAAAATAGAGCCGTGTGAATATTACGACATGGACTCGCTGACGCACTCCATTCCTTATCTTGTTCCTACGGCAAGTGCCCTGCTTGAATCTATAGGTGAAAACTTTCTGGATTCGCTTGAAAGTAAGGGACTTAATCCCAATAAGGTTATAGTAACTTCTGTGACACGTACCAAAGAGGATGTGAAGCGCCTGAGACGTACAAATGTTAATGCATCTATGAACTCATGCCATTTCTACGGAACAACTTTCGACATCAGTTGGAAGAGGTTTACTAAAGTTGAAGACCCTGACGGACGACCTATGCAGGATGTGCGTGCAGATACACTGAAACTTGTTCTGGCAGAGGTGCTTCGCGATTTGAAGAAAGAGGAAAGATGTTACGTAAAATATGAACTGAAACAGGGATGTTTCCATATCACTGCAAGAAAATAACAGAATGAATAGATATTTTATTTACCTTGCCTACGACGGTACCAACTATCACGGATGGCAGATCCAGCCAAATGGCGACAGTGTGCAGGAAACTCTGAATAAGGCTTTGGCTACATTTCTTAGGGATGAAAGCATAGAAGTGGTAGGGGCAGGGCGTACGGATGCAGGGGTGCATGCCAGATTGATGGTTGCACATTTCGACATTGACCGCGAACTGGATTGTGCGTTGGTGGCGGACAAGCTGAACCGTCTGCTGCCACAGGATATATCTGTATATAGTGTGAAGCATGTGAAAGAAGATGCGCATGCACGTTTTGATGCAACATACCGTACGTATAAGTATTATATCACCACGCGTAAAGACCCGTTTGCACGCCATTATTCATGGAGGTTATTCCAAAAGCTTGATATAGAAAAGATGAATGAGGCTGCTGCAGTGCTTTTCGATTATATAGATTTCACAAGTTTCAGTAAGCTTCATACGGATGTGAAGACTAATAACTGCAAGATAATGCATGCCGAGTGGACTCAGTGCGGAGAAGACGAATGGGTGTTTACTATTCAGGCTGACAGATTTCTGCGTAACATGGTACGTGCTGTGGTGGGTACACTGGTGGAAGTGGGACGCGGGAAACTGTCTGTTGACGGTTTCCGTAAGGTTATTGAGGATAAGAACCGTTGCAGTGCGGGAACTTCTGTTCCGGCTCATGCCCTGTTCCTGGTAGATATAGGTTATCCGGAAGATTTGTTCCTGTAAAAGATTTGCTTTTATACCAAACTCATAAACTAAAAACTCAAGAACTTAAAAACTAAAATATGTGGTTACTCTTAGCGTTTTGCTCGGCTGCGTTGCTGGGCTTTTATGATGTATTCAAGAAGAAATCGTTGGCAAATAATGCCGTTCTTCCTGTATTAGGACTGAATACATTGTTTTCGAGTCTTATCTTTATTCCGTTTATACTGATTTCGCATTTCAGTCCAGAAGTGCTGGATGGCTCTTTGTTTTATGTGCCGGACGCAGGTTGGGAAGTTCATAAATTTATAATTCTTAAGTCGTTTATTGTGCTTGGCTCATGGGTGTTCGGATACTTCGGAATGAAACATCTGCCGCTCACCATAGTAGGACCTATCAATGCTACTCGCCCTGTAATGACACTCGTGGGTGCACTTCTTATTTTTGGTGAACGATTGAATCTGTATCAGTGGATAGGTGTTCTGCTTGCCATTATATCTTTCTTCCTTTTGAGTCGTTCGGGCAAGAAGGAGGGTATTGATTTCAAGCATGACCGTTGGGTTTGGTTTGTTGTACTTGCAGCAGTTCTGGGAGCAATAAGCGGACTTTATGACAAATATCTTATGGGGCAGTTCAACAATATGGTGGTTCAGGCGTGGTATAATATCTATCAGCTGTTCCTGATGGGAGGTGTGATACTCTTCCTGTGGTGGCCGAGACGCAAGCATGGTACTCCTTTCCGTTGGGACTGGTGCATTATATTGATTTCGATATTCCTTTCGGCTGCCGATTTTGTGTATTTTTATGCATTGTCGATGGAAGATTCAATGATTTCCATTGTGTCGATGGTGAGACGAAGCAGTGTTGTGGTTTCTTTCCTGTTCGGAGCAATGGTGTTCCGCGAAAAGAATCTGAAGAGCAAGGCGGTAGATTTACTGTTGGTATTGATAAGTATGCTTTTCCTGTATTTGGGAAATGTATTGGGATAATAAAAAAGGTAGAAACGCTGAATGTTGTGCGTTTCTACCTTTTTTAAATTCCACGGGAATGGTATCAGTCCTTTGCCTGATGAACTGTGAGTTGTGGGAACGGGAATCCGATACCTTCTTTATTGAATGTTTCGTAAACCTTCTTGTTGAAATCAAAATATACATCCCAGTAATTGGCTGTTGAGGCCCAGGCACGTACTTTTATATCAACGCTGCTTGCCGATAAAGCTCCGAGTCCGATGAACGGTGCCGGGTCTTTAAGTATTCTTTCATCCTCGTTGATTAAACGTTCGATTACAGCTTTTACTTTTTCGTAGTCCTCACCATATTCAACTCCGATAACCCATTCTGCACGGCGGGTGTCCTGCTTGCTGTAGTTCACTACTACATTACTGCTCATGGCACCGTTTGGCACATATATTATCTTATTGTCTACAGTGGCAAGAATAGTATGGAATATCTGTATCTCCTTTACTGTACCGCTGGCACCCGGACCGTCAATAAAATCACCTACTTTGAAAGGTTTGAATACTAGAATGATAAGCCCTCCGGCAAAGTTTGACAGATTTCCTGACAAAGCCATACCTATGGCAACACCGGCAGAGGCAAGGATTGCTGCGAAACTTGTTGTTTCTACACCAAGGCGGGCAATTACCGCAAATGCAAGAATCAGGTTAAGAGTAATGCTAAGAAGACTCTTCAGGAAAGTCTTGACACTGACTTCAAGTTTGCGTTTCTCCAGAAACTTGTTAAGAAGTTTGCCTAATTGTTTGATAAGGAAACGTCCGACGACATAAATAATTATTGCCCCGATAATGTTTTTTCCTGTTTCAATTCCCCAGCTGACCAGTTTGTCCAATACAGCTTCAACGTTGATTTTTGATGTAACGCTTGATGCGATGTTTAGTAATGTAAGTAGCATAATATATTTATAGTTAAAAATTTATTCATCAAGTATTCCTTTACCTTGGCGTACGATTTCAGCCTCGTCTTCACAACAATTTACAACGGTAGAAGGTTCAATTCCTCCTATACCTCCATCTATTACGATATCGGCTTCTCTACCGAATTTTTCGTGTATAAGTTCAGGGTCAGTAATGTATTCCAGGTCTTCTCCTTCTTCCAGAGGTAATGTCGTCGACAGAATAGGTGCATCTATCATCTTGCATATTTCTCTGATGATGTCATTGTCCGGAACCCTTATTCCTACTTCTTTTCTGTTTCTGAATATTTTCGGGAGTCTGCTGTCTGCCTTTAGGATAAAGGTGAACGGACCTGGTAAGTTTCGCTTCATAAGCTTGAAGGTATTGTTGCTTACCTTTGCATATTCACTGATGTTGCTTAAATCATAACAAATAATGGACAGGTGATGTTTACGAGGATCAATTTTTTTTAGTTTGCAGATACGTTCTATAGGGCGTTCCTTCAGAGCATGGCATCCTATGGCATACATGGTGTCAGTAGGATAAATGATTATTCCTCCATCGTTCAGAACATCTGCAATAGATTGAAGGGTGTCAATATTGTTATTCTTATTATATAGTTTTATTATCATAGTTATGTGATTTCTGTAATTAATACGAATAACGCAAAAGTACATAAAAAAAACATTTTTTTATATTATAACAATAAAAAATCCTTTAAGGACAATGTTCGAGTCTTGTTTTCTTTAGCTGTTTTAGTTATAAGGTCTTTTAATTGTAATAAACTTACATATATGATAACAAAATATGATACTTAAATGTATTTTTGTGTATAGGTTAAATGAAATAATACAAATCTGCTTATGAAAATATATATATCGTGTGCCAAGACTATGACGTCGCATAGCACAAAGAATGTCCCTTTCATCAGTAAACCGCATTTTTATGATCAGGCTGTACAAAATGTAATGGATATTTCCCGTTTCAGTAGTGATGAATTGGGAAAGTTATTGAAGATTAATACAAAACTTGCAGCGGAAAACTATTTCAGATATCATAACTTCTTTTCTGAGGAGAATACAGGATTGCCTGCCATACTGTCGTACACAGGTATGGTGTTCAAGCGTATTGCAGTAAAAGACTTTACGGAGGAAGATTTCAGATACGCTCAGGATCATCTTCTTATAACGTCTTTTCTTTACGGACTGCTTCGTCCGCTTGACGTAATAAAAAATTATCGTCTGGAGGGAGATGTAAAGCTTCCTGAAAGAGGTAATATATCAATGTTTGATTATTGGAAGCCTGTTCTTACAGATTTCTTTATAGCAGAGATAAAGAAAAATGGTGGAATTCTGGTAAATCTTGCAAGTAGCGAAATGAAAGATCTTTTCGACTGGAAACGTGTATGTAAAGAAGTCCGTGTGGTAACCCCCGATTTCTATGTTTATAAAAACGGCAAGCTTTCCACAGTAGTGATTTATGCAAAAATGTGTCGTGGAGAAATGACTCGCTTTCTTTTGAAAAATCGGGTAGAGAATCCGGAACAGATGAAGTCGTTTGAATGGGAAGGATTCTGTTATAATGAGCAGGAGAGCACTGATGACCATATGGTGTTTACTATGGGGTAGTGCACTATAACATGTTTTCAGGATACCCATAAAAAAAGAAATTTATACATTCTAATTATGAAAACAATAGAAGTTGTGGCAGCAGTAATTTGCGATAACAAGCAAATATTGGCTACTCAAAAGGGGTATGGCGACTTTGAGGGATTGTGGGAATTTCCCGGAGGTAAAGTAGAAAGTGGTGAGAATCTGGAGGATGCTATTATTAGAGAAATCAGAGAAGAGCTTAGTTGTACTATTAGTGTAATTAAGAGAATATGTACAGTCTATCATACTTATCCACAATTTGAATTAGTTATGCATTGTTTTGATTGTGAGATATCTTATGGGAAACTACAGTTGATTGAACATAAAAGTGCTAGATGGTTGGGACTTAATGAACTTGATAGTCTAAATTGGCTTCCAGCTGATTTAGAAGTTGTGAAAGCTTTGAAAGATTATTATAGAAACAAGACAAGCGTGTAATCCATCGGATTACACGCTTGTCTTATATATTACTTTGTTAGATTACTTAACTTCCTCAAAATCAGCATCCTGTACGTCGCTCTTGTCATTAGCGTTACCATTGTTTGCCTGACCAGCGTTAGGACCTGCCTGAGCACCGCTCTGTGCGCCTGACTGAGCATACATTTCAGCGCTTGCTGCCTGGAAAGCTGACTGGAGTTCTGCGCTTGCTGCGTCGATACCAGCCAAATCCTGTGCCTTGTGAGCGTCTTTCAGTTTTTGAAGAGCAGCTTCGATAGGAGCTTTCTTGTCTGCCGGAAGTTTGTCACCAAGATCTTTCAACTGATTTTCTGTAGAGAAGATCAAGCTGTCAGCCTGGTTCAACTTGTCGATACGTTCTTTTTCTTTCTTATCTGCTTCTGCATTTGCTTCAGCTTCAGCCTTCATACGGTCGATTTCTTCCTTGCTCAAACCAGATGAAGCTTCGATACGGATAGCCTGTTCCTTACCTGTAGCCTTATCCTTGGCAGATACTTTCAAGATACCGTTTGCGTCGATATCGAATGTTACTTCAATCTGAGGAACACCACGACGAGCTGGAGCGATACCTGTCAGGTTGAACTGACCGATTGATTTGTTCTGTGCTGCCATAGGACGTTCACCCTGAAGTACGTGGATTGTAACTTCTGTCTGGTTGTCGGCTGCTGTAGAGAACACTTCGCTCTTCTTGCAAGGGATAGTAGTGTTTGCGTCGATAAGTTTTGTCATCACACCACCCATTGTTTCGATACCCATTGACAATGGAGTTACGTCAAGAAGAACAACACCCTTGATTTCGTCTGTCAATACGGCACCCTGAACTGCTGCACCTACTGCAACTACTTCGTCCGGATTAACACCCTTAGAAGGAACTTTACCGAAGAAGTCTTCTACGAGTTTCTGAACTGCAGGGATACGTGAAGAACCACCTACAAGGATTACTTCGTCGATATCTGAGTTGCTCAAACCTGCGTCGCTCATGGCTTTCTTACATGGTTCAAGACAAGCCTGAATCAAGTTGTGTGCCAACTGTTCGAACTTAGCACGGCTCAAAGTCTTAACCAAGTGCTTTGGAACACCGGCTACCGGCATGATGTAAGGCAAGTTGATTTCTGTAGAAGTAGAAGATGACAATTCGATTTTTGCCTTTTCTGCTGCTTCTTTCAGACGCTGCATTGCCATTGGGTCCTGAGTCAAGTCAGCACCTTCGTCGTTCTTGAATTCCTGAACCAACCAGTCGATGATTACCTGGTCGAAGTCATCACCACCAAGGTGAGTATCACCGTTTGTAGAAAGTACTTCGAACACACCGCCACCGAATTCAAGGATTGAGATATCGAATGTACCACCACCAAGGTCGAACACTGCAACCTTCATATCCTTGTTTGACTTGTCAACACCGTATGCAAGTGCTGCTGCTGTCGGTTCGTTTACGATACGTTTTACGTCAAGACCTGCAATCTGGCCGGCTTCTTTTGTAGCCTGACGCTGTGAGTCTGAGAAGTATGCCGGAACTGTGATGACAGCTTCTGTAACTTCCTGGCCAAGGTAGTCTTCTGCTGTTTTCTTCATTTTCTGAAGAATCATAGCTGAGATTTCCTGTGGAGTGTAAAGACGTCCGTCGATGTCAACACGTGGAGTGTTGTTTTCGCCACGAACAACTTTATATGGAACGCGTTCAATTTCTTTTGCCACCTGATCGTAAGTTTCACCCATGAAACGTTTGATTGAGTAAACTGTACGAGTAGGGTTTGTGATTGCCTGACGTTTTGCAGGATCACCGATTTTACGTTCGCCGCCGTCAACGAAACCAACTACTGATGGAGTAGTACGCTTACCTTCGCTGTTAGCGATTACAACTGGTTCGTTACCTTCGAACACTGCTACACATGAGTTTGTTGTACCTAAGTCAATACCAATAATCTTTCCCATAATTTTATCTGTTTTTTATTATTATCTAATTAAGTTATTTCTGTAACTTTTGCGTTACGCTGTATTATAAACAAACCGTGTGCCACAGTGAAAAAATGTTTTGGCACGGACAAAAACTGACAATTTGGCCGAAAAATGTCTTTATTGTACTGACAAATTATGATTTCTGTCATTGTTTTCTTTTGATTAATATTAAATGAAATATTCTCATGAATAGTGTTCGAAGAATATACAAAAAAACATGAGGGTGTGTCAAAATGATGCATCCTCTTTTCGTTATATAATCATCGGTTTCTCATTTTTCATAGAGTATGATTTCTATATTTCCGTATTATCCCTATCTCCATGCTTTCAAGTAGTATAATCGGCT
>NZ_JADYTJ010000071.1 GCF_021531075.1 Bacteroides caecigallinarum
CCATATTGTCAAGAGGGCTTCGCACCAAACAATTACTCGTAAAGCACGCCTCTTTAGGCTACTGTTGACGGAACAACAGGTTCAGACATCATGCTGAACAATTACTTGTACGACTTCTTGTCGCACCATTCAATACAAAAATAAGTATTTTAAGAGTTACAGATATGTTATACAATATATTTTTTTTCATTTTCATTTAAGCCGTATTGAAAATTAAAACCATTTGAGGATATTTTAACTTCATAATGATATATTCTACAAGTATTTTACGAGGATTTATAAGCAACTTATAAAGCCTGCTATCTTTTTTTTCAAAAATAAAGCATAACTACGTTCATAAAAAGCATAAATTAATACTTTTGCAGTACAAAATAATACAATCAAACGAGAATTCAATACATAAAGAAACCAAAACACAATGAAAGAGAATCATTTTATCAGAAAAAACGCTCTACAAGGATTATATAATCCAGCTAACGAGCATGACGCCTGCGGTGTAGGAATGATAGTAAACCTGCACGGAGCCAAGTCGCACGAACTGATAGACTCTGCCCTGAAAGTATTGGAAAATATGAAACATCGTGGAGCAGAAGGTGCCGACAGCAAGACAGGTGATGGTGCGGGTATCATGGTTCAGATACCGCATGAATTCATTTTATTACAGGGTATTCCTGTACCTGAGAAAGGTAAATATGGTACAGGACTTGTGTTTATGCCTAAGGATAAAGATATCCAGCAGGACATCATGAGTGTAATGATCGAAGAGATTGAAAGAGAAGGAATGACACTGATGCACGTACGCACAGTTCCTGTAAACTCAGATATTTTGGGCAAAGACGCGCAAGCTACAGAACCTGACGTAAAACAGATTTTTGTGACAGCCGGAACAGATGAAACCGAGCTGGAGAAAAAGCTGTATATAATCAGAAAGAAAATTGAAAATAGAATACAACACAAAGACTTTTATATAGTTTCACTATCTAGCAAAAACATGGTGTATAAGGGTATGCTCACGTCAACACAATTGCGTGAATACTATGCAGACCTTACACAACCATATTTCACTAGTGCTTTGGCATTGGTTCACTCACGTTTCAGTACCAATACCTTCCCTACATGGAGTCTGGCTCAGCCTTTCCGTATGATGGCACACAACGGTGAAATAAACACTATCAGAGGTAACCGTGCCTGGATGGAAGCTAGGGAAAGTGTGTTGTCGTCAGAAAAATTGGGCGACATCTCTAGAATACGCCCTATAATTCAGGCTGGTATGAGCGACAGTGCATCAATGGATAATGTGCTGGAGTTCTTCGTAATGTCAGGACTAAGCCTGCCACACGCACTTGCAATGATGGTGCCGGAATCAATAAACGAAAAGAATCCTATCAGCCAGAAGCTGAAAGATTTCTACGAATACCATTCCATCCTGATGGAACCTTGGGACGGCCCTGCTGCATTGCTTTTCAGCGACGGAAGATACGCAGGAGGTATGCTTGACAGAAACGGATTGCGTCCTGCAAGATGGCTGGTTACAAAAAGCGGTACAATGGTAGTTGCCAGCGAAACCGGTACTATAGGTTTTAATCCGGATGAGATAGAAGCCAAAGGACGACTTCAACCTGGAAAGATATTATTAATTGATACTCAGGAAGGCAAAATATTCTATGATAAAGAGGTTAAGGAAGACTTGGCTTCTGCTCTGCCTTATACAGAATGGCTGGCTGCCAACAGGATAGAACTTGACACTCTAAGAAGCGGACGTAAGGTTGAAAATTCCGTGAAAGACGCAGGCAGAAAGTTACGTATTTTCGGATACACACGCGAAGACGTGGAACGTACACTTACGCCAATGTGTGCTACTGGTGCAGAACCTACTGCTTCGATGGGTAATGATACCCCACTTGCAGTATTGAGCGAAAAGCCTCAGTCAGTTTTCAATTATTTCCGCCAGCAGTTTGCTCAGGTCACCAACCCTGCCATCGACCCTATTCGCGAAGAATTGGTAATGTCGCTCACTGAATATATCGGGGCAGTGGGAAGCAATATACTTAGCCCTAGTGCAAGTCATTGCAAAATGGTACGTCTGCCTCACCCTGTACTTACTAACACACAGCTTGACATACTTTGCAATATCAGATATAAAGGTTTCAGCACTGTGAAACTGAAAATGGTGTTCAAGGCAGATGAAGGTGAAGAAGGATTGAGACAGGCTATAGAAAATCTGTGTAAGAGTGCTGAAGAAGCTGTAGATGCAGGTGCTAACTATATAGTATTGTCCGACAGATATGTAGATGCACAGTATGCAGCAGTACCTTCGTTAATGGCTGTAAGTGCAGTGCACCATCATCTGATTTCAGTACAGAAACGTGTACAGACAGCATTGATAGTGGAAAGCGGCGAAGCACGCGAAGTTATGCATGCCGCACTGTTGCTGGGATATGGTGCAAGTGCAATATGCCCATATATGGCATTTGCAGTAATAGACGGACTGGTGAAGAAAGGAGATGTACAGCTTGACTATAACACAGCAGAAAAGAACTATATCAAGGCTCTCTGCAAAGGTCTATACAAGGTTATGAGTAAAATGGGTATCAGCACTATCCGTTCATACAGAGGAGCAAAACTTTTCGAAGCTGTAGGGCTGAACTCAGAAATAATGAAAAGATATTTTGGTACAGATGTATCAACTATAGGTGGTGCGTGTATGGGTGATATCGCCAATGACTATCTGCGTTTCCATCGCTCAGGCATTGCTATATCAGAAGATGAGGCTGGTTCATTATTGAGCCATATAGGTCTGTTCTCATACAGAAAGGATGGTGAACAGCATGCATGGAATCCAGACACCATAAGTCTGCTACAACTTGCGACACGTACCGGCAGCTATAAGAAATTCAAGGAGTTCACTAAAAAGGCTGATGAAAAGGAAAATCCGATATTCCTGCGCGACTTCTTCAGTTTCCGTAAGAACCCTATCAGCATTGATCAGGTAGAGCCGGTTGAGGAAATTGTAAAGCACTTTGTTACAGGAGCCATGTCGTTCGGTGCTATCAGTAAGGAAGCACACGAAGCCCTGGCTTTGGCAATGAACAAGCTTGGTGCAAGAAGCAATACTGGAGAAGGTGGTGAAGACAGCAGCCGTTTCTCGTCTGTATATCATTCAGACAGCGACAATGAGGATATCAGCCTGTGCAGCAAGACAAAACAAATTGCTTCAGGACGTTTCGGAGTAACAACTGAATATCTGGTTAATGCAGAAGAAATTCAGATTAAAGTGGCACAGGGCGCAAAACCAGGAGAAGGTGGACAATTGCCGGGATTTAAGGTAGATGAAGTGATTGCACGTACACGTCATTCTATTCCTGGTATTTCGCTTATTTCGCCTCCACCTCATCATGATATTTATTCTATCGAGGACCTCGCACAGCTGATATACGACTTGAAAAACGTTAACCCACGTGCCGCAATAAGTGTAAAGCTTGTAGCAGAGAGCGGTGTGGGAACTATCGCAGCCGGTGTAGCAAAGGCTAAAGCCGACCTTATTGTGATTTCAGGTGCCGAAGGTGGTACAGGTGCATCTCCAGCATCATCAATGAGATATGCCGGAATTCCACCAGAGATTGGTTTGAGCGAGACTCAACAGACACTGGTACTGAACGGTCTGAGAGGTCAGGTACGCTTACAGACAGACGGACAGCTTAAAACAGGACGCGACATTATAAGCATGGCATTGCTTGGTGCCGAAGAATTTGCTTTCGGAACTTCTGTACTGATAGTTCTGGGATGTGTGATGATGAGAAAATGTCATACCAACTTGTGTCCGGTGGGTGTAGCTACTCAGGATGAAAAATTGCGTGAACATTTCCGCGGACATTACAAATATGTGGTGAACTACTTCAGATTCCTGGCAGAAGAAGTCAGGGAATATCTGGCAGAAATGGGATTCACAAAACTGGAAGATATAGTGGGACGCACTGACCTAATCCAGGCAGACAACTGTGAAAGAAAAGATAAGATGAAAGGTCTGGATTTTGGCAGAATACTGCATAAGATAGACAGCAGTGCAGATATACACCACTCGGCAGACAAACCTCTGGATCTTCTAGGAATAAAAGACAGAGCAATGATTGCAGCTGCAAAAGAGGCTTTGGAGAATAAGAAACCTATTGAACTGGAATATACTATTTCCAACACAGACCGTTCGGCTGGAGCAATGCTAGCAGGAGAAGTGGCCAGAAGATATGGACATGAAGGACTGCCAGACAGTACAATAAATGTCAAATTCAAAGGTTCTGCAGGACAAAGTTTTGGTGCATTCCTTACTTCTGGTATAACATTCCGCCTGGAAGGTGAAGCCAACGACTATGTAGGAAAAGGTATTAGCGGTGGACGTATATGCCTGTTACCACCATCCGGTTCATTGTTTGATGCATCAAAGAACACAATTGCAGGAAATACTCTGATGTATGGTGCTACTAAAGGTGAAGTTTATATCAACGGTCGTGTTGGCGAAAGATTTGCCGTGAGAAACTCTGGTGCAATAGCTGTAGTAGAAGGTGTGGGAGACCACTGTTGTGAATATATGACAGGAGGACGCGTGGTAGTTCTAGGTGATACAGGAAGAAACTTTGCAGCCGGTATGAGTGGAGGTATAGCTTATGTATGGGATCCGGAACACAAATTCGACTACTTCTGCAATATGGAAATGGTAGAACTTAATCTGCTGGAAGACTCTGCATCTCGTAAGGAATTGAAAGAACTTATAGAACGTCATTGGAAGTATACCGGTTCCAAACTGGCAAGAACTATCCTCGACGAATGGCAGGAACATATTGACGAATTCATTCAGGTTACTCCAATAGAATACAAACGTGTTCTGGCAGAGGAACAGATGAAAAAACTGCAACAGAAAATTGCAGAAGTACAGAGAGACTATTAATAATGAATAATGAACAATTAATAATTAAGAATTAAGAATGAGTAGATGACATCACTCTTAATTTTTAATTATTAATTATTAATTCTTAATTGACCAACATGGGAAATCCTAAAGCATTTCTAAATATACCTCGTCAAGAGGCCGGCTATCGTCCTATACACGAACGTATTGCCGATTACAGTGAAGTGGAACAGACACTTAACACGAGTGAACGTAAATTGCAAGCCAGCAGATGTATGGACTGTGGAGTTCCATTCTGCCATTGGGCATGTCCGTTAGGCAACAGACCTCCGGAATTCCAGGATGCATTATGCAAGGGAGACTGGCGTAAAGCTTATGAAATACTAAGTGCTACAAATGATTTTCCTGAATTCACAGGAAGAATTTGCCCGGCACTATGCGAAAAGTCATGTGTACTGAAACTTAGTATTGATTCGCCTGTTACTATCCGTGAAGATGAGGCAGCTGTTATTGAAGCTGCATTCCGCGAAGGATATATAGTACCGAAGAAATATGAGAAGAATGGCAAAAAGGTAGCCGTTATAGGTTCAGGTCCTGCAGGGCTGGCTGCTGCAAACCAGTTGAACCGTCGCGGATATGAAGTAACAGTATTCGAACGCGATGAAATGGCCGGTGGTTTGTTGAGATATGGAATTCCAAACTTCAAGCTGAGCAAAAACATTATAGACCGCAGATTACAAATAATGGAATCCGAAGGTATAGTTTTCAAAACTAACGCAGAAATAGATTTGGGAAATCTACCTGGAGGGTTCGATGCATATGCCATCTGTACAGGTACACCACAAGCTCGTGACCTGGCAATACCGGGACGTGAACTCTCGGGTATACATTTTGCAATGGAAATGCTTGCTCAACAAAACAGAGTCCTTGCAGGACAGGAAATTCCGGAAAAAGAAAAGATTACAGCACGCGGAAAACATGTGCTTGTTATCGGTGGTGGTGATACAGGTAGTGACTGTATAGGAACATCACACAGACAAGGAGCTCTTGATGTAACACAGATTGAAATTATGCCTAAACCTCCAGTAGGACACAACCCTGCTACTCCGTGGCCACAATGGCCTGTGGTTCTGAAAACAAGTTCAAGCCACGAGGAAGGATGTACACGCCGCTGGTGTCTGAATTCAAATAAATTCATCGGCAAGAATGGTAAAGTAACAGGCGTTGAAGTGGAAGAGGTAGAATGGATACCTGCAACAGACGGAGGACGTCCTACGATGAGACCTACAGGTAAAAAAGAAACCATTAAAGCAGATTTGGTTCTCTTGGCTATGGGCTTCCTGAAACCTCAAATGCCGGAACTGCCGAAGAATGCAGTAGTGGCAGGTGATGCAGCTACTGGTCCTTCACTCGTAGTAAAATGTATAGCTGCGGGAAGACATGCAGCAAACGAGATAGATAAAATGTTTTCTTAAAAGGTTACGAGACTACAGTTACAAGTTGACAAGGTTTACATCCGGACTGAACTACCGGTCGGCGAAACTAAAACCTTGTCAACTCGTTAACTTATCACCTAAAAACAAACTTAAAAACTCAAACTTATGTGTGGTATAGCATGTATCTTCAATATAAAGCAACAATCGCCTGAGCTAAGACAAAAGGCTCTCACTATGGCGAAACGCATACGTCACCGCGGACCGGACTGGAGTGGTATTTATTGCGGCGGTTCAGCCATCCTGGCACACGAACGATTATCAATAGTTGATCCGCAGAGTGGTGGACAACCATTATTTTCGCCTGACAGAAAACAAATACTGGCGGTAAACGGTGAAATATACAATCATCGTGATATCAGAGCGGAATTTGCAGGCAAATATGAGTTCCAGACAGGAAGTGACTGTGAAGTAATACTTGCACTTTATCGCCAATATGGAATAGACTTCATAGAGAAACTAAGCGGAATATTCGCTTTTGCTCTGTATGATGAAGAACGTGACGAGTTTCTGATAGCCCGTGATCCGATAGGTGTAATTCCATTGTACATAGGCCATGATGCAGACGGTAAGGTATATTGTGCCAGTGAATTGAAAGCATTAGAGGGATTGTGCGACGAATATGAGCCATTCCTGCCTGGACACTATTATTGGAGCAAGGAAGGTAAAATGCACAAGTGGTACAAACGTGACTGGTGTGAATATGAGACAGTAAAAGACAGATATACGGATCTATCTGCTGATGAAGCATATAAGACTCAGGTAGAAGACGTACGCAAAGCACTGGAAGATGCCGTAAAAAGACAGCTTATGAGTGATGTACCTTACGGTGTATTACTTTCCGGAGGACTTGATTCGTCGGTAATATCTGCCGTAGCAAAATTATTTGCAGATAAGAGAGTAGAAACAGATGGCAAGCAAGATGCATGGTGGCCACAACTACACTCTTTTGCTGTAGGTCTGAAAGGTGCTCCTGATTTGGAAAAGGCTCGCCTTGTGGCAGATCACATAGGAACTGTTCATCATGAAATAAACTATACTATACAGGAAGGTCTTGATGCCATACGTGACGTTATATACTACATCGAGACTTACGACGTTACAACTGTCAGAGCATCTACGCCAATGTATCTGTTGGCCAGAGTCATAAAGTCAATGGGAATAAAGATGGTACTTAGCGGTGAAGGTGCCGATGAGGTATTCGGTGGTTATCTGTATTTCCATAAAGCACCGGATGCACGTGCCTTTCATGAAGAAACAGTACGCAAATTGTCAAAACTACATCTTTACGACTGTCTGCGAGCAAACAAATCACTGTCTGCATGGGGAGTGGAAGGAAGAGTACCATTCCTTGACAAAGAATTTCTGGATGTTGCTATGCGCCTGAATCCAGCCGTTAAAATGTGTCCTGGAAAAGAAATAGAAAAGAAAGTTGTTCGCGATGCCTTCTCTGAACTTCTTCCGCAAGAAGTGGCATGGAGACAGAAGGAACAATTCTCGGACGGAGTAGGATATTCATGGATAGATACACTAAAGGCTATAACATCAGAAGCTGTAAGCGATGAACAGATGGCACACGCTGCAGAACGTTTCCCTATCAACCCTCCTCAAAATAAGGAAGAATATTATTACCGTAGTATATTTGAGGAACACTTCCCAAGTGCATCGGCAGCAAAATCAGTACCAAGTATTCCAAGTGTTGCTTGCTCAACAGCAGAGGCTCTTGCATGGGACGCATCTTTCAAAGGTATGAATGACCCAAGCGGACGCGCCGTAGCAGGAGTACACGAAGCAGCTTATTAAAAATTAAAGATTAAAAAGATGAATATCAGATTTACAAAAATGCACGGTGCCGGCAATGACTATATATATGTAAATACACTATTATATCCACTGGAGGAACCTGAGAAATTAGCAGTGGAATGGAGTTGCCGGCATACAGGAATAGGCAGTGACGGACTTGTTCTGATATGTCCTTCTGAAATAGCAGATTTCAGTATGCGTATATTCAATGCGGATGGTTCGGAAGCAAAAATGTGCGGCAATGCCAGCAGGTGTATAGGTAAATATCTTTACGAAGAAGGATTGACTGCTAAATCAGAGGTTACTCTGGAAACACTTTCAGGCATAAAGGTTCTTAAACTTCATATCACACATAATAATACAGTAGATACCGTTACTGTAGACATGGGACAACCAAGTGATATACATAAAGTACAGTTAGGTGACGGATATTGTTTCAGTGACGGTATAGCTGTTTCAATGGGAAATCCACACCTTGTTATATTCGTTGATGATTTGTCTAAAGTAAACATTTCAGAAATCGGACCACTATTGGAAAGACACCCATTATTCCCGGACAGAGTGAATGTGGAATTTGCCCAGATACTCAAAAACGGAGATATAAGAATGAGAGTGTGGGAACGCGGCTCTGGTATAACAATGGCATGTGGAACTGGAGCCTGTGCCACAGCAGTGGCAGCAGCACACTGTGGAAAAAGTGGAAGAACATCATCCATAATAATGGATGGAGGAACACTTCAAATAAAGTGGGACAGTGCAGATAATCACGTATATATGACAGGACCTGCCGTCAGAGTATTCGACGGAGAAATAAATGTAAACGAATAAATTATGGCACTTATAAATGATAATTTCATAAAACTACCGGGAAGTTATCTATTCTCGGATATTGCAAAAAAAGTCAATGCTTTCAAAAATGAGCATCCCGACAAAAATCTTATACGCCTTGGGATAGGAGATGTTACACGCCCAATAGCACAAGCATGTATAGAAGCAATGCATCGTGCTACAGATGAACTCTCACATTTGGCATCATTTCATGGATATGGTCCGGAGCAAGGCTATGATTTTCTTATTGAAGCTATAATAAAGAACGATTTTGAACCTAGAGGTATAAAACTGTCTAATCACGAAGTCTTTATAAACGACGGTGCAAAAAGTGACACAGGAAACATAGGTGACATCTTCAATAAAGACAATAGAATAGCAGTTACTGATCCCGTTTATCCGGTTTATGTAGACAGTAACGTAATGGCAGGAAGAGCTGGTATCCTAAATAAAAACGGATGCTGGAGCGACATTACATACTTGCCATGTACAGAAGAAAATAACTTTGTACCTTCATTACCATCGGAACAAGTAGATATCATATATCTGTGTTATCCCAATAACCCGACAGGCACAACACTTACAAAAGCAGAATTGAAGAAATGGGTGGACTATGCCATATCAAACAATTCAATAATCTTTTTTGATGCAGCATACGAAGCTTTCATCCGTGAAGATGATGTACCACATTCTATATACGAAATAGAAGGAGCAAGAAAATGTGCCATCGAATTCAGAAGTTTCTCTAAAACAGCAGGATTCACAGGAGTACGTTGCGGATATACCATAATACCGGACGAGGTAACAGCCAAAGACTGCAACGGAGAAGACATACAGTTGAACAAACTATGGTTAAGAAGGCAATGTACAAAATTCAATGGAACAAGCTATGTGACTCAGCGTGCAGCAGAGGCTATCTATTCTGAAGACGGAAAGGAACAGGTAAAAGCGAATATAGACTACTATATGGAAAATGCACGCATTATGCGTGAGGGATTGCAAAAAGTGGGAATGAACGTTTATGGTGGTTGTAATTCTCCTTATTTATGGTTAAAGACACCTGCAGGATATTCATCCTGGCAATTCTTTGACAAATTACTCAATGATGCAAATGTAGTGGGAACTCCCGGTGTTGGTTTCGGCCCTTCCGGTGAAGGTTTCCTTCGACTGACAGCTTTCGGCAGACGCGACGACTGTATAGAGGCTATGCATCGCATAGAAAAATATATATAAAAATGCTATAAGCAAATAATCAGTTTTGGTTTTATATGTATTGACTGAAAGGCTTTCTCAATATGATATTATTCATAATTGAGACAAGCCTTGCTTATTTTATATAACAAATTACTAGAATAAAAA
>NZ_JADYTJ010000072.1 GCF_021531075.1 Bacteroides caecigallinarum
ATTTTATTCTATGTATACTTTAAATTTTTCAAGAATGAAGATTAAACGAATATCAATAATAAACCACCTTACAGGATGGAATGTCAGAAATCTTTGTCTTGACGACTATCTCACTTTGCTTGTAGGTGCATCAGGAGTTGGTAAGACATTAATTTTACGTGTCATCAAAGATATCTCAAATATAGCCAAAGGAAATTCAGTAAATGGTCTTGAATGGGATATAACTATTGAAGATAACGATAATATATATCAATGGAGTGGAGAGTTTGCCGCTATATCCGATGATAATGCCAACTACTTTAAGCGCGATATGCAGGAATATCCTATAATTCGCGAGTCGCTAAAACGTGGAGACAATATGATAGTCCACAGAGAAAATGACCGTATAGTGTTCAACCGAAAACAGACTGTAAAGCTTGATACCACCAAGAGCGTCATAGCCTTATTGAAGGAGGAAGATGAAATCAAGCCGATTTTCAATGCTTTTGGTCAGATATTTGAATTAAAGAACTATAATGACGGCATAAGTATTTCTCCATTCCTTTCCAAGAAAAGAGACGAAATCAAAGAACTTCAGGAGATACACAACAGCCGTTTTCTCAGCCCTATAGAAAAACTGTTTATACTCCGCAAGGAAAACATGCCGCAATTTGATAGAATAAAAGATTTGTTTACCGGTATCTTTGCCAATGTTGAAGACATAGATTTTTCCTTAGAGCAACTATTTAATGATACGATGTATCCTGTTCTCAAAATCAAGGAAAAAGGTGTTGATGCATGGATTATGCAGAACAGTATATCATCCGGAATGTTCCGTACTCTTTCCCAGATAACCTTTCTTGTACTTGCTCAGGATGGTGATATTATTCTTATTGATGAGTTTGAGAACGGATTGGGTGTTAACTGTATAGACCATCTTGCAGATCAGATACTTGATACTGACCAGAATCTGCAGGTTATCATAACCAGCCATCATCCTTACATCATCAATTCCATTCCGTATGACAAATGGAAAGTCGTGACCCGCAATTGCAGTAATATCAATGTACTGACAGCTGATGATCTTAAGATAGGCGAACATTCCAGGCATGACGCGTTTATGCAGCTTGTTCAGACTAATGCTTACCGTACCGGAGAAGTATGAATGCATATATTGTAGTAGAGGGAGAAAAGACCGAAATGACGGTTTATCCCGCATGGCTTTCCATTATAGCTCCTAATATGCAAAGAATAGATGATGCATTTTCTTTGACTAATGATTCATATTATCTGTTTTGCGGATATGGAATACCTCATATTTATCAGCACGTTGTCAATTCCGTAAAGGATATAAATGAAATAAACTCCAGAGGTGGAAGTACATACGATTATCTCATAGTTTGCCTTGATACCGAAGAAGAGACAAGAACAGACATAGAAAATACACTTAATGAATACCTTGAAAAGGAAGGAATACATCCTGAGGGCTTCCAGATTGTAGTTTTTGAGCATAAGGTATGTATGGAAACATGGTTCCTGGGTAACAGACGTTTATTCAAAGATAACCCCAATGATGCCAATATGGTTGAATATCTGCGTCATTACAATGTCAAGAAAGATAATCCGGAAGATATGGAATCTATTAATCCGCACAGATGGAATAAAGCCGCTTTTCATTTGAAATATTTAAAGGCAATGCTTGCAGAACGTAATTTAAAATACGACAAGAATAATACATCAGAAGTTGTGAAACCGGAATATCTGAGAGAATTGATTTCCAGATATGAAGAAACATCGCATCTGAGAACTTTCGGTTCATGGTATGAATTTGTAAAAGAAAATATGTCAAAATATTAGATTTTTTATGAGTAGTAATTTGTTTTAAACATCCGGAGGCGGGCTTTTCAGTCCGCCTCCAGCATTTTAATCACTTCCGTGATTTTTGTTTCCGTGAACATACATATCCCTACGGCCGATCCTGCCATAGGCGGAACAGTTCTTGTGAAATATCCGCAGAATCTCTTGTCCTTCATAATCAGTTTCATTTCATCGGCGGCATTCATCTCTCCCGCGTTATAGCAGTCGCTGTAGCTCGCCATATGTTCCAGCAGTTCGGCAAAGCGCCTTTCCCTGTACACCTCCCCCATGTGCAGCGCTGTGTTCATATATTCGTAGCACTCGTATATCACCGTCACGTTGTGCTTCTCCATTCTGCTGAACGTCCCCGTCTCCTTCATTATGGAAAATACGTTGTCCTTAAGCATCCAGTAGTGATAGTACCTGTGCTGGTTCAGCAGCGAATCCTCCGCCATTCCGGCATCCCCTGTCTTCAGCAGTTCTGCCAGTCTCCTGTCCCTGCGGTAATATCTCATCATCTTCCTCAGTTCCACAATATTGTCATTAAGCTCGGTCTTCAGCATCTCCATATACTCGCTGTCGTCCTTGCGCTCATAGTATCCGTCCACCAGGCTGTCGCCATAATATGTTATGCACAGTCCGATAATGATAACGGACACCTCCTTCATGTAGTCTTTTATCCATTCCATAAATTTCCGGTGATGAATCCGTAACAATGCATGCAAATAAAATGTCTGTGGGCGAAATGCAGAAAAAAAGTTTGTGAAACACCCCTGTCCGTACGTCCGTTTGCTGTTCGCACACCCGTAGCGGCATTTCGCACACTATAATTCGGAGCTCCGCAGCTAGTGGTAATTTTGTTCCCCGATAAAGCTACAGAATGAACTTATGAGGAATGAAAACACAAGTACACGAAAGAAATCCGGCATGGTGACGGACGGTTTCTTTGTAAAACCCATTTATAACGACTACAGGGTTAAGATACGCTACAGCGAGATAGAATGGATAGAGGCAGACAACAACCACAGCCATATCCATATGAAAGGTATGCGCCCCGTGACGGTCTGTTTCAAGCTCCAGCAGGTGGAACAGATGCTCCCCGAGGACAGTTTCATACGTATCAGCCGTTCGGAGATAGTAAATCTTCTGCTGGTGGACCGCTATTGTGGCAATCTTCTGCATCTTGAGGGATGCAGCCATCAGTTCTACGTCACCGAGAAACATCGCGAGGCGGTATTCTCCTGTTTCGTGGAACTGACAAAATAGTTTTTTCGCACAACATTAAAAACCGTATGAGAACATGAGAAAGAAAATCCCGCATATCCTGATATGCGCCTTGCTGCCCGCAATGATGGCAGCCGGCTGTATGCACAGCCCTACCCCAATCCCGTCCGCCCAATGGCGTAGCATGCACGGGCATCCCGACATCCGTACCACCGACAGCATGACACTTATAGTGTATCATCCCACGGACTGCGGCGTATGCCCCATCTCCTATCCCATCATGACGGACCCCCACACAGGCAGGTACTACATCAGTGCCGCCATACGGATATTCATAAGCTACGACAGCGAAACCGGCGAGCTGTACCTCAGCCCCGGAGGTGAATATCTCCCCCTGTTCACAAAGCAGTGACGGCAACTCACAAACCGCAGTGCTATATCCCGTTTTTTATCACCACATTTGCAGCGTAAGCTTACACAATTAGAGAACAAGAATTATTCACTAAAAACAAGAAAAGATGATAACAATATCAATAACAGAGTACAACGAAAGAAAGACCAGGGAAACACTTGCAAAACTGGCAGCAGATATATACGCAGATATATATAGTTTGCTTGGATGCGAAACGTCAGATGTAACGTCCTATTATGCAAAAGACTGTCTGGAAGAGCTGAAAAAACTGTCTGCTATTCTTATACCCCAAAACGGAGGTAAGCTTGAAGAAGCATACGCGGCAGGCGATTATTTTCATATTGTGCTAAATGAGGCGAAAGAAGCGACAAGACGTGTAATAATCAATACCAATGACCAGCAGACAAGTCTGAAGATAGTAAATAAAATCTTGGATAATCCTGTTTTAAAAGACAGCCTGATGTCGATGAAATTTTTTGCCAAAGCTCCCGGAAGTCCTAAGGAGAGACTGAAATATGATAAAGTGGTATTGTATTTCCATGAGACAGGCGAGCCAAACATCGGAAAAGTGTTCGATACAATGAATCCGGGAGATACGTCGGGCGAGATAAGTGCCTTTTATGACCTCTGGACACAAGAAGAAAACGGAAAAGCTCTCAACTATATCGGTGCAGGCATTGAAATCGATCCGGATGTAAGTTTTACCGAGCAGCGTGAGCAGGAAATACTCGGATATATGCGTTATTTTATTAAGGAGAAATGTTCAATAGATGAGTTTGTGAACGGCTGTTATGATTACGTCACGGAATGCATACAGGAAAAGACAAAATAATTAAGAGGAATGCCATCCATACAAGGGTGGCATTTCTTGTTTAATTTTTACACATCCGTAAACATAATTGTTAAAATCCATATTCTATAGCGCAATCTGTCACTATATAGTTTGAAATATCGTTATAAAGGACTACTTTTGTGACGATTTAAGGATTATTGCGGACTATCTTGTACAACTTTCTATGGATGGGAAGATGTGGGAGGTAGCCGCGAAGCGTGCCCGGAGGGGGTAGTTCCCAAACAAAAAAATTATCCAATAATGAAAGGAATCGTACTGGCAGGTGGTAGCGGAACAAGACTTTATCCCATCACCAAGGGAGTGAGCAAGCAGATGCTCCCTATCTTCGACAAACCGATGATTTATTATCCTATCTCCGTGCTTATGCTGGCAGGTATACGGGAGATACTGATTATATCGACTCCGCATGACCTTCCGGGGTTCAAACGTCTGCTGGGCGACGGAACGGAGTTCGGCGTGAGGTTCGAGTATGCGGAACAGCCTTCGCCGGACGGACTGGCACAGGCTTTCATCATAGGCGAGGAGTTTATAGGTGACGACTCGGCCTGTCTGGTGCTGGGTGACAACATCTTCCACGGGGCTGGTTTCAGCGGAATGCTGAAGGAGGCTGTACGCATGGCGGAAGAGGAGAAGAAGGCTACGGTGTTCGGCTACTGGGTGAGCGACCCGGAACGTTACGGTGTGGCTGAATTCGACGAGAAGGGCAACTGTCTGAGCATAGAGGAGAAGCCGGAGAGTCCGAAGTCGAACTATGCTGTGGTGGGACTGTATTTCTATCCTAACAAGGTGGTGGAAGTGGCGAAGAACATCAAGCCGTCGGCACGTGGAGAGCTGGAAATAACGACTGTGAACCAGAAGTTCCTGGAGGACGGTGAGCTGAAGGTGCAGACGCTGGGACGTGGTTTCGCATGGCTGGATACGGGTACGCATGACTCGCTGAGCGAGGCTTCGACATATATTGAGGTGCTGGAAAAGCGTACGGGACTGAAAATAGCGTGTCTGGAAGGTATTGCCTATCGCAAGGGCTGGATAGATGAGGAGCAGATGAGGAAGAATGCGCAGCCGATGCTGAAGAACCAGTACGGACAGTATCTGCTGAAGGTGATTGAAGAAGTGAAGGAAACAGGGAATCCAAACCTAGATTAAGTTACTAGGTTTCAGTTACGAGTTGACAAGGCCTTAGCTTCGCTGGCCGTTTGTTCCATCCGGATGGAACCTCGTAACTTGTCAACTAGTCAACTTGTAACCTAATAATATAAAACTAACAACTTATGAATATAATCAAGACTGAAATAGAAGGTGTGGTAATAATTGAGCCACGCATTTTCACTGATGCTAGAGGATATTTTTTTGAATCATTCTCTGAAAGGGATTTCTGCAAGGAAGTACGTGAAATAAAGTTTGTACAGGACAATGAAAGCAAGTCAAGCTATGGAGTGATGCGAGGACTGCATTTCCAGCGTCCACCTTTTACACAGAGTAAGTTGGTAAGGGTAATCAAGGGTGCAGTGCTTGATGTGGCTGTAGACATTCGTAAGGGCTCCCCTACTTATGGTAAACATGTAGCTGTAAAACTGACAGAAGACAATCACAGGCAGTTCTTTGTGCCAAGGGGATTTGCTCACGGCTTTGCAGTATTGAGTGATGAAGCTATCTTCCAGTATAAATGTGATAACTTCTATGCTCCGGAAGCGGATGGTGGAATAAGTATTCTTGATAATTCATTGGGTATTGACTGGTGTATACCTATGGGTAAGGCTATTCTTAGTGAAAAGGATACCAAGCATCCTTTGTTAAAGGATTTCGACAGTCCTTTTGATATTAATGTTCCCTTATATTAATTTTTTTTATATGAGAAAACTCAAAAAAATATGGAAGAACAGATGGATATTGAGATCGATATTTAAAACTATATATTTTAATTTCCATTATTTACCTTTTAATCAGGCTATAAAATTACCAATATTACTATATAAACCCAAATTATTAAAATGCAAAGGTAAAATAATTATTGAAGGGCCAGTACGATTTGGTATGATTCGATTAGGTACTTATAATGTCTCGCTTTATCCAAATAACGGTATAGTTTATGAAAACCACGGAGGTAAAATATATTTACAGGGGGGGTAAATATTGGTAATAATTCTTTTATCTCAGTGGGGGATAATGGTAAAATTATTTTTGGGAATAATTTTACTGCTACAACATCCTTAAAAATTACCTCTTATTATTATATTGAATTTAAAGAAAACGTTTTATGTGGATGGAATTGCATTTTTACTGATACAGATTTTCATCAATTATCGTTAGTAGGAAGTGATATTAAGCCTAAATCATTCGATAAGATTGTTATAGGAAATGATAACTGGATAGCATTTAATAATATAGTTCTTAAAGGAGCAAAATTAGGATCATATAATATTGTATCAAGCAATTCTATTCTTAACAAGAATTATGCTGATGTGCATTATTGTCTCTTTGCAGGACAACCTGCACAAGTTAAAAAGAATGGGATTTATAGAGATAGATTAAATGATAAAATAGATTATCATTATGAGAATATATAAACGCAATATATTAATAACCGGTGGAGCCGGTTTTATAGGCAGTCACGTGGTACGCATGTTCGTGAACAAATATCCTGAATACAGAATTATCAATCTTGATAAACTGACATATGCAGGTAATCTGGCAAATCTTAAGGATATTGAGAATTATCCTAACTATGTATTTGTAAAGGCTGACATTTGTGATTATGACAAGATACAGGAACTGATGAAAGAATACCATATAGACGGTATTATACATTTGGCTGCAGAAAGCCATGTTGACCGTTCCATAAAAGATCCTTTCACATTTGCACGTACAAACGTAATGGGAACACTTTCACTGCTTCAGGCTGCAAAACTGTACTGGGAAACTCTTCCTGAAAAATATGAAGGAAAACGTTTCTATCATATCTCTACAGATGAAGTGTACGGTGCACTGGAGATGACTAATCCTGAAGGTATAGAACCTCCTTTCAGCACAACTGCATCTTCATCGGAACATCATCTGGCATACGGAAAGGATTTCTTCTATGAAGATACCAAATACAATCCGCATAGCCCCTACTCTGCTTCAAAGGCAAGCAGTGATCACTTTGTTCGTGCTTATCACGATACATATGGTATGCCGACTATAGTGACTAACTGTTCAAACAACTATGGTCCATATCAGTTCCCTGAAAAACTGATACCATTATTTATCAACAATATCCGTCATCGTAAGCCATTGCCTGTATACGGAAAAGGTGAGAATGTGCGTGACTGGCTGTATGTGGTGGATCATGCAAGAGCTATTGATGTGATTTTCCATAACGGTAAGATTGCTGAAACTTATAATATCGGTGGTTTCAATGAATGGAAGAATATAGATATCATAAAGGTTCTTATAAAGACCGTTGATAGAATCCTTGGAAATCCTGAAGGTTATTCTCTTGATTTGATAACATATGTTACAGACCGTTTGGGACATGATATGCGTTATGCTATTGACTCCACTAAGTTGCAGCGTGAACTTGGCTGGGAACCAAGCCTGCAGTTTGAGGAAGGTATTGAAAAAACTGTAAGATGGTATCTTGATAATCAGGAGTGGATGGATAATGTGACTTCAGGGGATTATCAAAGGTATTATGAGGAAATGTATAAGGGGAAATAAATAATATATATTTAAAACAAATTTTTCTATATTACGTTTACAATGAATTGCATATACAATTTTATAATTACTATTACGAGAAAGTCTATTAAAATTATATGGAAACCTTTTCCTTTGGGTTATGATAAATATGTAGATATAAAAGATCAAGAAGCTAATGATTATATCTATAATTTTTTGCAAAACAAAACAAATGATAAAGGTAAAATGGTTTCTAAATTTGGAACTACTGAACTCTCCAATATAGTTGCTTATCATTATGAAATTAATAATTGGAGTAAAGATTATACTATTGATGTTTTAAACTACAATGCTTCATTTAATTCTAAACATACAATAAAACAATTATGTAAGAATTCTGGCTTTTTCCCTTGTGATTTAAGATTAGGGAAGGAATTCTACAATCGTATGTTATCTGATATACAAGAAATTGATGTTTTAGGCAGTTATATATATGAAGAAAAATATATAGAACAGTTTCTTACGGGAGTAAGAAAGAGAGTTAATTTAGAAGGGTTTTATGCACCGTTTCTCTGGAAAAATCCATGGACCAGAATTCTGAAAGGGAAGCGTGTTTTGGTAGTACATCCTTTTACTGAAAGTATCAGATATCAGTATGAACATAATCGAGATAAAATATGGGAAAACCCAGAAGTACTTCCTGAGTTTAAAGAACTACTTACTATTAAAGCTGTGCAGAGTATTGCTGATGAAAAGAATCAGCCATATAAAGACTGGTTTGAGGCATTAAAATACATGGAGGATGAAATTAATAAACTAGAATTTGATATAGCATTAATTGGATGTGGAGCTTATGGAATGTGTTTAGCGGCCCATGTTAAGAGGATGGGAAAAATAGCTATACATTTAGCTGGATGGACACAAATGCTCTTTGGAGTATATGGTAATCGCTGGATAAATGACCAACCACAATATTCAAAGTTCATAAATGAGTATTGGATTAGACCTAATGAAAATGAACGCCCTAGAGGAGCCGAAAAGGTAGAAAAAGGTTGTTATTGGTGATTTTTATGTAAATATTCATTGCAAGTTGCAATAAAGCCTGTAATCGATAATAAATGATTAAAATCTTAATGTGTAACTAAAAGACTATCTCTAAATAAGATTATTAAGGAATAGTTAAATATTTAATTAAATCACATTGATGGATAATAATAAATTGTTAGCTAAGAATACTATTCTCTTATATGTAAGGATGCTTGTTTCAATGCTTGTTTCATTATATACTAGCAGAATTATATTAAATTCATTGGGGTTCGAGGATTATGGGATTTATAACGTTGTTGCTGGCTTTGTAAGTATGTTGGCTTTTTTAAATAACTCCTTATCAATAACAACGCAAAGATTTTTATCAATTTCTTTAGGAAAGTCTAATATTGATAATTTGAGAAATG
>NZ_JADYTJ010000073.1 GCF_021531075.1 Bacteroides caecigallinarum
AGACAGTTTAAAATGGCAGCAAGCTGGATAATTTTGTTATGCAGTTTACAGAACAGAAGATTGAATATTTGCCATAATTTGGATCAAAATATTATCAGCTGCACCAATATATACAACACACAAAAAGAATCGTAAGAAGGGCTTAAAACTAGCTAAATTCAAAAGTTATTCTCCAGCAGCTACTGCCGTTTTTATCATATCAAGAGAGATAGAAAACCAATACAGACTTAGAGCTTTTTTTATTAAAAGTCCCCAATATATCATATACGACTGAAACAATTTATACTGGAATGTCCAACAAAATTATACAACAGAATAACCTCGAGAAATAGAATTTTTGTTGTACACTATACCTATCTAAAATAAGATTAGAGCAAAATAACAATGTACAAGAAAATAGGGCTTAAAGTAGCAAACAAATAAACTTGATCGCTCCAAATGTAAGTATAGTATAGAAAGGATAATAGTATCTAACAAAAAACTTCTTTAAGATGCATTAAAACCATACTTTTATTCTAAATTGACATAATCAAAATCCAAACAATAACCTCATCATTTCATCAATTCATCAAAAACGATTGTATCACATAACGTAGAATTGTATAAAAAAGCAATAAGCACTTTTATATTTAAAAGACATTTCATACTTTTGAGATATATCTTTTGTTTCTCACTATCAATGCCCAGCACAATAGTAATAATTTATAACAATATACATCATGATTAAAATTTATAGTATGAATACTTGTCCGGACTGTATTTATGTTGAAGAGCAGATACAGGGAGACGACAGATATGAGATTATAAACATAGGTTCGCATGTAAAATATTTAAAGGAATTTCTAAGGATCCGTGATAACAGCCCTGTTTTTAATGAAGCGAAAAAAGTTGGAGCTGCAGGTATTCCATGCTTTGTTTTAGAGGATGGTTCTGTTACACTCATACCAGAAGAAGCCGGACTTACTTCAAGACCAATTACAGAAGGAATGTCATGTAATATAGACGGAAGTGGTTGCTGATACAAACTATATTTTGAGGAATCTAACCTATCATATAATAAAGCTAAAATATGAGATCTGTTTATTATATGATAGGTTGTACCAATAATAGTCTTTAATCACAAACTACCTTTAGATAATGATTGATAGTTCTATATTGTTTACTATCTTTCTCCTCTATGAATCGTGTATATTGGGAATATAGCTTCTGATATAATGCAATGATGATGAATATGGTATACTTACCTGCCACTTGTTGTATGGGAAAATTTTGCCAATGAGGATTTATAAAGATGTAATCCTAGCAAAGGACTCAACTATATTGAGAAATTATTGGAATATCTTTTTAAGTCATCCGATGAACATTGAAGATATTTCCGTATTTTTGAAATACAAATCAAAATGGCCGACAATGGAAATTCATAATTTATTGGATATCAAATCAAGAACAGAACTACGTGAATGGCTAATACATAACCATAAAACAGAGAAAGAATGCTGGATAGTGGTAAAACGTGGAAGACCTACGGATAACAATACTTTCTGGTATATCGATGCTGTAGAAGAAGCCCTATGCTTCGGTTGGATAGACAGTACTACTAAAAAAATAGCAGATGATGTAACAGTCCAGAAAATTTGTCTACGAAAGCCAAAAAGCAATTGGTCCGAGCTCAATAAAGAAAGATGCCGCAGAATGGAACGTTTAGGACTGATGACCGATGCCGGAAGAGCCGTTCTACCGGATATGTCACCTAATGGTTTTATCATAGACAAGGATATATTGCAGAGGCTACAATCCGACCCGGTAGTGTGGAACAATTTCTGCCAATTACCTGATTTATATAGGCGAATCAGAATTGATACGATTCAAATTAAAAAGAATCAACCCGAACTTTTTGAAAGTCGCCTGAACAAATTCATAGAAAATACCCAAAAAGGACTTCTCTACGGAGAATGGAATGACAACGGAAGATTATAAAAATACAGAAAAGCATTAATCTATTTCTATTTTTATTACCTTTGTACATAGGATATTAAAAACAAAGATTGTTCAACCTATGAAATGGCAATTGTGCATATAGCTGCGCATAATAAATAGCATTTTCAATTCAAGCTATTAATATACAGGCTTATAATACAGGTCTGTACTTCTTTATTTTGCCATTATATCAAATAATTACTTTACAAATAAGTTATGTCACCAGTTGACAGGATTTGTTGTATTTTATCATGTTGAACAATGAATTATACATATAAAAACATATGGCTCATCAACTTTCCGGTTATGATGAGCATCCTTATCGAACAACTTATTAATATAACTGATGCTATCTTCTTAGGTCATGTTGGTGAAATAGAATTAGGAGCATCCGCACTCGCTGGGATCTGGTATCTCGCCATTTATATGCTCGGTTTCGGATTCAGTATAGGTTTACAGGTTGTCATTGCACGGCGTAATGGCGAGCAACAATATTCAGAAACAGGTAGAACATTCTTTCAGGGATTGTTTTTTCTGTCTGGTTTAGCAGTTCTACTGTGCACTATTTCGAAAATATTATCTCCCATGATTCTGAGCAATCTGATTGCATCTGAGAAAGTCTATTCTGCTGTTATTGACTATCTGGACTGGCGCATTTGGGGATTAATGTTTTCTTTCCCATTTCTTGCGTTGCGGTCTTTCCTGGTCGGTATCACACTTACAAAGCCCTTGAACAAAGCTGCCTTCACTGCTGTATTGGTGAATATACCTTGTAATTGGCTTTTCATATTTTATTTCGATATGGGAATAGCAGGTGCTGCAATAGCGTCATCTTTTGCTGAATTATGCTCATTGATAATATTGTCTATCCATGTTTTACGAAAAATGGACAGAAAGGTTTATGGTCTGAACTGGCAGTTTAATAAAAACATATTCCATCATGTCTGCCGTGTATCTATCTGGAGCATGTTCAATCCGTTTATTGGTGTGGCCTCATGGTTTGCCTTCTTCTTAGCCATTGAGCATTTAGGCGAATTGGAACTGGCAGCGACAAATGTAATACGTAGCATATCTACCTTGTTTTTTGTTATTGTCAATTCATTGGCAGCAACTACCGGCTCATTGGTAAGTAATCTGTTGGGAGCAGGACAAAAGAATCAGATTTTCCCGTTATGTAACCGGGTTATCCGTTTGGGATATGCCGTGGGATTCCCACTTATTATTCTTTCTATAATCTGTTTCAATCCACTTTTTAATATTTACTCGGATAATGAGGGCCTAATGCAAATAGCACAGCTGCCATTTACAGTAGCGTTGTTGAATTATGCCTTTGCCTTACCTGGTTATGTATATATGAATGCTGTCACAGGGACAGGTGCCACACGTACAACCTTCATTTTTCAGACTGTAACCATCATAGCCTACCAGATTTATTTATGGACGATAAGCTATCTAAGCACATCCCTGTCTGTCTATTGGACAGCAGAATACTTATATGTGATATTGCTTGGAGTGCTTTCCATTATCTATCTTAAATGCAAAAAAATTCCATGATGAAGAAAATACATCCTCACATAGGAGATACACAGACTGTTTATTTAAATACTGTTGTGAAAGATCTGTCTATTGAAGTCGGCGATTATACAATCTATAATGATTTTGTATCCAATCCACTACTTTTTGAACAGAGTAATGTATTGTATCATTATCCAATCAATCATGAGCGATTGATAAATAGGTAAATTCTGCTTAATTGCTTGCGTCACAAAGTTTCTGTTCAATTGTGCCAACCATACATTAAGATCTTTATTAACTTATACATTCCCTTTGTTTTAACTTTTCCTCTATTTTTATTCTCCATCATTAAAATCCAATATATCTTTGCGTAATTTATGAAAGGAACGATGATGTTCGTTTGAAAATTCTAAACCGAATATATCTCTTCTTATTTGTTCTATTATCATATTGGCAAAAGGTATCGGTTCATTCTGTTCTCCTTTCCCAGTATTACAGATGATTCTTGCCATCTCTATTATTTTTGATGACGTGTATTTTACTTTCAATTCTGCCAATCTAAGAGCCTCACATTTATGATAATTATATCGTTCTTTTAGATAGAAAAAATCTATTTCTTTGTCATAGTCTGCATCTGACAATGTATCAAAATCAAGTTCATAATCATCCATATGTTTTAGAAAGTCCATATTAGTAATTCTCTCTATTTTGGGACGAAGCCAAATTTTTACTTGATTATCAAAATCGTATAAATTGGATGTTGGACTTAGTTTTTGACGCTGATTTAAATTAACATCCATCACTCGCTTTCCCTTGATATGAGGGCCATTGCATGTTGGACATGTGGGAACAAGATTATATAAACTCAAAGCGACTAAAGGACATCTTCCTTTATCAAGAACATGATCTAAGTCGAATTGAGTTCTTATCCCCCTTCGTTTTCCACTTTTAGTGACCTCCTCATATTGAAAATAGTTAATGTATGTCATGTCGCAATAGTGACAGGTGTGAATATCAAAACCATTATTTTTGTTCTTGAAGAAGTCAATGATGGAATCACTTAAAGCATTGAATCTTCCCCCTTTTTCCTTTGTATAACTAAACAACTCCTTTAATGCTAAATGCAAATCATCTTTTTCAGCAAGCCTTAATGTGGCATAAGTATCATAGATTTCAGCAAGTTTTGTATAGGGCAATATCATCAGTTTTTTCAATTGAGTGGGCAAAAGCATTTTAAACTCGTTCTTCAAATTGTACAACCTCTTTCTGAGTTTGCCCCATGTCTTCTGTCTTTCATCTGCATCGTCCAGCAATGCCACAAATGTCTCCTCAAGTTTTTTTCGATGCTCGGCATCACCATAATCCATCTTTATCATTCTTCATTCCTCCTATCTAATCGGCGTTTAAGTTTATTCATCACACGTTCAAGAGTAGAACGCAAATAGCCATCCCCCACAATATTTGCAACATACCTATATCGTTTCCAATCATTTTCACTGATAATCTGATTTTTGTTGTATCGGCAGAATATCTCTTCTATCTCTTCTTGAGCGATTTGCCCCATAGAATACTCCATAAAAAAGCTCTGTCCAAGCATATCATGGATGTTGGCACAAAAAGTCTCTCCGGCTATTTCTTTCTGTTTAGACAATATCAGGACATTACTTCTTGGAATATCGCTCAACACGAATGGCGAGTGAGTTACCATTAATAAGTTAATACCCTCAATGTGTTCAATATGAATATTTCTCAATGCAGAAATAATCAAAAAAAGAAAACGCCTCTGTAAATCTGGATGAAAATACAGTTCTATTTCATCAAATACAACGTTCACATATTTGTATTTAAGCAGAGGCAAACCTGCAACTTTCTCATCCTCTATAGTATGAACAGAGTTAATATTGACTAGATGATATACAAAATTGCTTATGACGTATGCTACTTGACGCTCCCCCGAACTAAGACTCCAAAAAGGAATTATATTCCTGTCATCATATTCTCCATTTTGATTAATATCTTCTCTTCGTACAATTCTAAATTCAATATCAAAGATGGGAGGTGGTAGAAAATCCGTCAAATTAAGATGTAGAAAAATATTTAATTCATTATTGTTATTTTTATATATTTCTGCCTGATTCTGAATATCCCCTAAATGATACACTCCTTCAACATCATAAATCTCAGTAATAAGAAACATTAATGTTCGGCGTAATTTCATAGTGATATGAGACTGGTCTTTAATCAGTTCGTCCAAGTGATGATGCAATAGTTCAATGCTTCGATTCTCCTTCCGCAAATTACTTATTATTTTATTGTATTTCTTGTAAGTCAGCCCAATCTTGATTATCTTGTACGTAAGGTATCTATAAGCCAACAAATGCTTATAGCCTTCCCTTCTAATACCCAACAAATCTTGAAGATAACTCAGTATCTCATTCTCAATCTCTTCATATTCTGTATATAATCGGCTCTTCTTACCAAATAACTTTTTTCCCACCATCCATTCCTTGGTCCATCTCGTTTCCTCGTCCATTCGTGAATTCAGTACAAACCCCACGATAACATGGTCTCGATTGATGACTCTAAACGGATATCTGTCAATTTCATTATTATTTCGATCATCTTTATAAAAGAGCATAGACAAAATTCTCTCTTTGGCAAGATAGTTCTCTTTGGGAGCATGAATAATACCATTATCTCGCATAGGGTTCAGAACCAAAGGCATTTGATAACCATCGTTTTTATGAAATAGTCCTGTCAGCCAACATCTTAGATAAGGATAATTGATATAGTCTACTTTTGGTCTAATTTTTTCGATACGTTCCTTTTTTGTAAATTCTTCCCAATAATCACTTGGATTATAAGCATACAACGAATAATTACAAACAACCGTATAAAACAGTTCAGCCAATTTATGCAAGCGACTAGTTTGTCTAAGAAATAAATCATCTACATTGTTATCTATTGCGTTCAACCACACTTCTTGTCTTCCTGCCTGATAGTGAATGTTGCTGTCATCATCCTCATTATTCACCTCCCTATATCCAACCACTTCAACCAATCTGCCCTTCACATCCAATCTTCGCAATTCTTCATTCTGAATAAACAACACACTCCCATATACATGTTCAATATAATGCACGTGTTCCGCAGCAGCATATTGTGGTTTTTCCCCCATTAAGGCTGTAGCAACATTGTTCAACACTCTCACCATCATATCTAAAATTGAACTCTTTCCACTGCCATTCTCCCCAACAATAGCACTTACACTAATGCTCAGACTATCCGTATCGTAAATCATGGCATCATCTGCAAAATTATTTGGTATAGAGACATGACTGCCATCATCATTAACTTCTATATCCTGGTAAAATTTATACCATTTGTCTGTTTTTGATAACGAACGTTGCATGCGATTTACAAAATGACACTCTTCCTCCAAAGGATTCTCGGGACGGAGACATCTAAAGGCAATAATCCTGAATAATGATTTGGGCATAATACTTATGAATTTAAATATGATTTTTATATGTCATACTGCTATTAATCAATAATAAAACTTATTTGAGAATTCTCATATTGTAATTTATTTCTTTTGTTAGGATTTTGATTGTTTTATAATATTTCCTACAGCTACATCCAAATCTTGAGTACTGATATCTTGACCCCACACTTGCCAAAATTGTATTGTATTACTATGTGGTTTTATTTTAGGTTCCTCCACTTTAATACGAGAAGGAAGTAATGTAGCATCTCCAACGACAATAGCTTCACCAATATCCAATAAGGCAAGATTATCTGCTATATTACCAAGATTATCAGGTAAAAGACGTTTGATTGTATTTTGATCTTCCACATTGGTAAGACGCATACTTATAAAATTATTACATTGACTTAGAACTGTTTTATTTACTTCGCATGGTCTTTGACTTATGATAACCAAACTTACACCATATTTTCGTCCTTCTTTCGCTATACGCTCGAAACTTTTTAATCCAATTGCAGAAACAGCGTCCGTGTTTTCGTTTTGTTCAACATAAAGATGTGCTTCATCACAAAGTAATGCTATCGGATGTCGTTTTTCTTTTGCAGACCACTGCTGTACTGAGAAAATAATTCTAGCAATAAGACCTATAACAAGAGGTAGAATATCCGAAGGTACTTCAGACAAGTCAATAACTTTAATACCACCAGTACACACTTGTGAAGTTCCCATCAGTTGTTTACAGAAAGAGTGAAGCCAATCCGAATTCTTTTCCTCATCTGTAAGAGAAAACATAAACCCTATGCGCTTGTCGGACATCTTATTTTCAAGACGCTGATTAAAGCGAGTTAGTTTACCGTTAAAAGGACCAGCTTTATCACCTCTTGCACCTTGTACCATTTCTGAATCGAGTTGATGTAAATGTTGCAAAACCAAATTTAAGTCATAAGCTACTGGACTATCTAATGTAATTTTACCTTCATATTCTGTGCCTCTAACTGTACTTTCTTTAGCTACCATTATTTGTTTTGATAACTGCATTGCTTGATTAGGGGCATTAGTGTCACTACGATCTAATAACAAAGCTTGCATTTCTTCATAGTTTAATAGCCAATATGGAATCATAAGGATTCCTTTTTCAAGTTTATTAGCTGTTTCCAAATCATTTGGTGCTGCAATTTTTAATTGTGTTATTCCATTCCTCTTAAATGAACTATCTGAATACTCTCCATGTATATCAAATAATACAGCATTCACTGATTTGAGTTCTGCCATTTGCTCTATTAGTTTCGCAACACAATAGGATTTACCACTGCCGGTTGAACCGACTATAGCAGCATGACGCTGGAATAGTTTATCCCCGTCAATATATGCAGTAGAATTATCATCTATAAAATACTTTCCTAATGATAATGGGGTTACTACATTTACTGCAATGGAGGAAATACATTCCATAAGCCTTGTTAGTTTTTCTCCTTCAATTCGGAAACAAGATGCTTGAATATTGGGTAATGTAGTTACATTACGTTTAAATACATTTTCTTTTACTCCATCTTTATCACGTAGTTCTCCAACAAATACTAATTTTATTACATTTGAAGATAAATCTTCCTTATCATTCTCTTCTTCAATGTCAATATTATTAAGAAATGATTTTTCGTCAAGACGTCTTGCCATTTTTACAATCATCCCAACAATATGAGTTCCAGCTCGAGGACTATTAATGGCAATCAACTGATTTATTTGTAACTCGGACATTTTTTTATCATCAGGTATAAATGCTATCGCGGTACCTGTATCCACACTTGCTATTTTGCCGATAAGTTCTTCTTCTTTATAATTGAGTATCATTTCCGCCATAATAAATTATTTTATAATTGATATAAATTCTTCAAGTTTCCAATATGCAGTTGTTTCTGTT
>NZ_JADYTJ010000074.1 GCF_021531075.1 Bacteroides caecigallinarum
TTTCCGAAGCAAACAGGCAGACAGCCTGTTCCAGAAAGGTATAGAAACTTTCCTCAGCCGGAAAATCGCCCGCATTGCCTGGAATACCAGACCAGTACAGCACCGGAGTATCTATCGTGTTGTAATGGGGTACGCATCCCATCAGGGCAAGCTGGCTGCCGGTATCGTTCTTGATACGCCTGAGCTCTTCCTCGTCTTCCGCCCAGGCCAGCACGTTACAGTGGCACCGTACTGGAACAAGCCCTTTCGTATGCGCTTCGTCCAGATACATTTCTGCCCATTCATAGTTCACGGCATTGCTGCGGCTGTATTTCGACAGGGACAGCATATTGCGTGAAGTCTTTTCCATGCGTTGCAGGATTTCCTGCGCGTCATCGATAAACACGTACTGCGAATAGACATGGTTGCATGAAAGCAGAAGTCCTACCGGAGCCGCAAACGAAAGACGGCAGTCGCTACGGTCCGTGGACAAGCGCTCATAGCGCATGTCCGTGCCCACACTGCCTGGAAGGTCTTCCGTATCGGAAAGCACATGCAGGCAAAGACGTTTGTCACCGATGCGCATACGTTCCGGATCAAGACAGATGTCCTGTAACACGGGGTGCGTGTCCTCCATACCGAGAGTCAGGTATCTTTCAATCAGACCGGGACATTCTTCCGTTCCGACCACCTCTTCCGTTCTGAGACGCTTCATCCTGACATGCCCCGAATCGTTCATGATACGCTCGAACTGCTCCACCGCTTCCAGAAATTTCACGACCGAATCCCAGTCCGTGATTTCCTTGGGAAGGATATAGCCACGGCACAGGGTACTGAAATCACTGCGACGGCGGGCACGTTCGCGTGTGGTCTTTGTCAGATACAGGAAGCAGCGGTGCCTGAGATACGGGCGTTCGTTGAAATGACGCTCATAGCTGCGGGACAGGAAACTTTCCGTCCCGTCTCCTTCGCTCCGGTAGTTTTCCTTGACGAACCAGTCCTGCTTGTATACGACCGAATAATTGGGAAGCACCTTCATGGCCTTTACCCAGGTACCGTGAATGGCTTCATATTCCGCCGCCGTCACCGTGTACAGTTCAGGCAGCTCGACCTCGAAGGCTACCGTAATGTCCGCATCCTTGCTTACGATGCAGTTGTTTTCCACGGCCAGAATCGGAAATCTGTCTTCCAGATCACAGGCCTTCAATACACTTCTCATTTCTTTCTCTTCTTTTTGGTTAATGCTCTGAATATTCTGCGACGGGCTGACAGATAGCGCGGATGGCGTTTCTCGGCCAGCATCTTCATCAGCCCGTGCTCACCGTAGCGGGCATTCATGCGGAAGGTCAGCCATACGGCCAGGGTACCGGATACTGCTCCGAAAGACAGGCATACCAGCTGGCTGACACCGGCCATATACAGGACAACCACCGCAAGAAAGACCGATACAAGACCTCCGGCAAAAAAGAACAGGTACTGTGATTTCAAGCCCTTGAACTCAATCGGACGGCCTGCTCCTTTGTTGATACGGTAATCCATGGCTTACAGGAAGAAGGAACGGAGAATGGTGGCGGCCACAATCAGGAAGATGCAGGCGAAGAACCAGCTTGCCGCAGTCTTGGACGTATCCGGGTCGCCGCTGCTGAACTTGCCATACGTCTTGATACCGCCGACCAGACCGAGTACGGCTCCGATGGCATAACACAATTTGGTGGCCGGATCGAAATACGAGGTCATAAGGCTGGTAGCCTCATTGATGCCGGCAAGACCCTGTCCCTGTGCAAAGGCACCTGCCGCTGCCAGCACACACAATACTGAAAATAGGATTCTTCTCTTCATTGTCGAATCATTTTGGGGTTTGACATAAATGTTGAATTCGACTGCAAATATATAAGGCTTAAACTGCTGTGATACAACACCATCATCAGGTGTCACCAGATGTCATCAGATGTCATTCAGGAAGCCTTACAGACATAAAAAAAGCATCCCGAAAAGATTTCCGGGATGCCTGAATATATCGGTGTCAGATATATTTCCGCCAGTTGTCAGACGGTTCATTCCCATCCTTTACTTTAAACGGTTTGGGATTGCCGTCCTCGTCAAGATACCTGTCTATCAGTTCCTCTACAATCGCGGAATTCTCCATATTGGAAAGGAACACATCAATCAGGCTGGTCTGCCTGATGGAGAACAGGACACGGGCTGCCTGCATGGCCTTCTCATGGTCGGCTTCATCCTGATGTGTCAGATATTCGCCGAGTACTTCCATGTCCCTGCTGGACAGAACAGGTGATACGGATTCCACTTCGGGAGACTCCGCATCAAGGTCTTCCTGGACTTCCTGCAGGAGTTTCATCTTATCCAGCTGAAGGTTGCATTCCACATCTTCCTGCTGCACATCTTCCTCCTCACCGATAAAATTCCTTTCAAGTGGCTGGCTCATGAAGGGAGCGGCAGTCTTTCCGGCATTCTCGTCCAGATAGACATAACGGGTACTTCCCATCACTTCTGCATCTGAAACCGCAGATTCCGTTACGACAGTTTCTTTCTTTTCCTTCTTCACGCAAGGTTTCCCATAAAGCAGGGTACAAACAGTTTCGATACGCCTTCTCCAGCCATACACACTGTACAGCAAATAGCCTATACAGACAATCCGTACACAGAAGTATATCAGTTCTTCCATAAAGAATCCTTATAGAGAAAACATTCAAGTTCATTCTTCAGCAATTCTCCGTGGCGTTTCAAGTGTTCCTCCACGATATTGCTCACATAGACTGAAACACTCATGCCGGGAGCCATAAACGGAATAAGGCGGCTTGCCTTGTTGTACAAACCGCAACGGATACGAATCTGGCGTCCTTTCCCGACTGGAGCATCGTTCAGATACACACGGTTATATTCGGGAAAGCTGTTCGCTATTCCTATTTTCTCATTCAACTCTCTGACCTGTCTTTTCAGTGAACAAATCTTATTGGACAGTACATAAACGCAACATAACAGCAGGCCGCAAACCAATACGGCAACAGTCAATACAATCCACATCATTTTCAGAATGTTTTTGGGGTTTTTCGGCGAAACAGCTCGCCAAGCTCTTCACTGTAAGTCTCAAGATGGTGTGCCAGCACATTATCCAAAAAAGCGGGCACACTCATGTCATCACTCAGAAGGGGAAGGATACGGGCCAGCCTGCAATACATGTCATAGCTGATATAGGTCTGCTTTCTGTGTACGGACTTCTTTCTGTCCAGAAACAGTTCCTTGTACATTTCCACCTTCTCTTCCAGTCCGGGATCGGCGCGAATCGTCTTGCGGGACTTTTCCTGTCCCTGTGTCTTTACTTCCGGCACATTTTTTCCCTTTTCTGTGACAGGAAGAACATTCTCGCCGACATCTGTTCCAGATTTACCACAGGAAATGGATTCACTGGCCATCATGTCCTTCAAGGCATCCTCATCCACCTTGAATATCTCTCTTTTCTTTGCCATAGTTTTTATCCCGGAAATATGATACGTTCCATCTCCTGGGCAAAAGCCTCAAGACGGCTGTCTTTCAGTAGTGATTCGGAAGGAGGAAGAAGGGTGCAGCGGAAATGCTGCCTGGAAGAAGGTGTCATTTCCTTGTTGAAGCGTTCAAGATCCGGAAGTACGGTTTCAAAGACCTTCAACCCCATACGGAGCACTATTGCATTATACATTACATACAGTTCTTTTGAAGTACGGCTGTCCATACGGTTCCAGAATAAACGTATGTCCTTCAGGGGAGCTTCCGGATGCTGTCCGATAAAATCCTGAACGGTCGATACAAAGGAAAGGCTGCTCTGCATGACCATACGGTCTTTTACAATGGGAGTGAAAATGAAATCCATGTTCATGACGGACTCAAATACACCACGGGAGTTCACCGTTCCGGGAAGATCGAAGAATATCAGGTCATAGTCGTCTTCCAGTTTGCCGGGAATCTCTGCAGCTGCCTCCGGAGTAGAAGTAACGATCGGATAGGCCTTACGGGAACCGTCTTCAAACTGACGGCAGAAAAGTCGCTGGTGATACTCGCTTTTTTCAAGGTTCTTCAAATCCCTTCCCCTTAGTTTTTCCAGACTGAACTGGGGATAGTCACAGTCAACGACAGCAACTTTCAGACCTTTCACATAATTAAAATAACTGGCAAGAACCGCTGTTACCGTGGACTTGCCCACACCGCCTTTCTGATTGCTGAAGGCGACAAGAATCGGACGTTTGTTCATACCTTTTGTTTTTGGGGTTAATATTCACTTTTTTCTTTCACTAATCCAACAATGGCATTACGCTATTGTGATACCGGCATAACCGTTTAAGGACATGCTGCAATAATCCTGTACATATATACATTGTAATGTTATTGCACTATTATGTTGCCATATTATTATGTCCTTATGTTATTGCACTATTATGTTACCATGTTATTGTGTCCTTATGTTATTGCACTATTATGTTGCCATGTTATTATGTCCTTATGTTATTGCACTATTATGTTGCCATGTTATTGTATCCTTATATTATTGCAATATTATGTTGTTATGTTATTGTGTCCTTATGTTATTACACTATTATGTTGTTATGTTATTGTGTCCTTATGTTATTATGTCCTTGATGTTATTGCACTATTATGTTATTGCAATATTGCACGCTTAAACCGCGTCAAAAATAAGGTCTTTCAGGCATACAGGTAATATGTAACCGGCACCATGACATCAGATGTCATCAGATGTCGTTATATGTCATACAATCCACTATTTCACAACTGTTTACCCGGCCATAATTTTGCAAAGTCAGAACCAATGGATGGCTTGGAACATCTTCCGACGGACAGCAGCACGCCGCTCACGTCGCGCAGCAATCCGCCGGAGGTGGATTCTCTGTTCAAACGAACAGAGCAAGTTGTGTTTTTGTACGACAGAAATTATTCTGCCATACAAAAACCAACTTGCCCTCCCTAACGGTCGGGGGATTTTCCTCCAAAGTCGGAAAATCTGACGGAGAAAGCAAAACAACCCAAAAGCAGAAAAGCATGGAGAAAAAACAGGCAAGAAGGACAGGCAGAAAACCGAAGACTGATCCGGCGGACTACAAGTACAGTTTCCGTCTGAACGCACAGGAGAAAAGCAGATTTGAGAAACTGTTTCTGGAATCCGGAGCAAGGGATAGGACAATCTTTATCAAGAAATCAATCTTTTCAGAACAACTGAAGGTAATCAAGGTGGACAAGGTTTCCATGGACTATTATATCCGGCTCGGGGAATTTTACAGGCAGTTTCAGGCAATAGGCAACAATTACAATCAGGTCGTAAGGGCCGTACAGAAAAATTTCGGGGACAAAAGGGCGATGTCCCTACTTTACAAACTTGAAAAGGCTACCCTGGAACTAATATTGCTCAACAAGCAGATTATGGCATTAACCAAAGAATATGAACAGAAATGGTTGCAAAGATAAGTCACGGGACAAGCCTTTACGGAGCGCTGGTCTATAATCATGAAAAGGTATTTCAGGGGACAGCGGAAATCCTGTCCGGACACCGGATGATTTCCGACCGCCCGGGACTGCCGAGCGAGGACATACGTCTGGCTCTCCTTTCATTTGAAAACCATCTGACGGCAAACAGGAGGACGGACAAGCCGGTCCTGCATATCGCCCTCAGTCCGGCACCTGAAGACAGGCTGGACAATGACAAGCTGGCGGAACTGGCAGAAAAATACATGCAGAAAATGGGATATGGTGACCAGCCGTTCATCGTGTACAGACATGGCGATACCTGCAACACGCACGTACATATCGTGAGTGTATGCATTGACGATGAAGGAAGGAAAATCAATGACTCCTATGAACACCGCCGTTCAATGACAGCCTGCCGGGAACTGGAACAGGAATTCGGACTGCGTAACAGTGCGGATACGGAAAGACGGAATCCGAAAGCGGAACTGAAAAAAGTGGATGTCTCACAGGGGGATATACGCCATCAGATTGGAAACACGCTGAAGGCTGTACTGGAAAGCTACCGTTTCCAGACTTTCGGAGAGTATTCCGCACTGCTTTCCACACTGAACATTGAAGCCCGACAGGTACGGGGCGATTACATGGGAACACCCTATACGGGTATCATCTATTCGGCTACAGACGACAGAGGGAAAGTGGTCTGCTCTCCAATAAAAAGTGCAAGGTTCGGCAAGCGTTTCGGAAATACGGGACTGTCCGAACTTATGTTACGGCATACACAGGACTTCAAGGAAGGCAGATGGGCTCCTGCCATATCCGGCAAGGTCGTATGGGCCATGCGTAACGCAAAATCGGAACAGGAATTCAGGGAACTGCTGAAACAGGAGCACATTGATGTGGTATTCCGAAGGAACAATACCGAACGTATCTATGGCGTCACATTCATAGACCATGAACGACGCGAGGCGTTCAACGGTTCACGTATGGGAAAGGAGTTTTCTGCCAACGTATTCAACGATCTTGTCTGCTGGTGGGAAGGAATACCCTGGCAGGAGAGACAACAGTCCGGTCCGGAGGAACTTTGGAAACGGTACGGCCACCGTATGGAAGAAGGCAGTGCGCTTGAACAGGCGGCAGGCATATTCTCCTTTGAGGCAAATCCGGCAGTCGATTACGAGGAAGAAGCGTTCCGTCGCCGTATGAAACGGAAAAAGAAACCTCATAAACGCAAATCACGCGGTATCTGATCAATCAAAATGACTCAACAACAGGGGGAACAACGGATTCCCCCCACAATCATCTACATCATTATGCAACAGGAAGACGATTTGAGAGCCCTTGCCAAGATTATGGAATTCGGCAGGGCAGTCAGTATTTTTATTCTGGTAGTCCACGTTTATGTGTACTGCTATCCCAGTATGAGTGCCTGGCATCTGAATCTGGATGTCATAGACCGGATACTGATGAACTTTGACAGGACAACCGGTATATTCGGCTGTATCCTTTGGACAAAACTGATGGCAGTTCTTCTGCTGGCCATATCCTGTATGGGTACTATCGGAGTCAAGGGTGAGAAAATAACCTGGCAGCGTATATGGGCGGTACTTACTGCCGGGGCGGTTCTATTTTTCATGAACTGGTGGCTGCTTGACCTGCCTTTTCCACACGAAGCGATTACTGCCCTGTATGTGGTAACACTTGCAGCCGGTTATCTATGCCTGCTCATGGCAGGACTGTGGATCAGCAGGCTTTACAGACATAACCTGATGGAGGATGTGTTCAATATGGAAAACGAATCCTTCATGCAGGAGACAAGGCTGATGGAGAATGAATATTCTGTCAATCTGCCCACCAGATTCCAGTATGGCGGCAAACTCAACGACGGATGGATCAACGTGGTCAATCCTTTCCGTGCGACCATCGTATTGGGAACACCGGGTTCAGGTAAATCCTATGCAGTGGTAAACAACTACATCAAACAGATGATTTCCAAAGGTTTTAGTACCTATATATATGATTATAAATTCGATGATCTTTCTACCATTGCCTACAACACCTTGTTGCACAATATGGACAAATACAAGGTAAAGCCGCATTTTTACGTCATCAATTTTGATGATCCGCACCGTTCACACCGCTGCAATCCCATCAATCCGGAGTTCATGACGGACATCTCTGACGCATACGAAGCAAGCTATACCATTATGCTCAACTTAAACCGCACCTGGATTGAAAAGCAGGGTGATTTCTTTGTAGAGTCTCCGATTATCCTGCTGGCAGCCATTATATGGTATCTCAAAATATTCAAAGGCGGTATCTACTGCACGTTCCCTCATGCCGTGGAACTGCTGAACAAGCCTTACTCAGATTTGTTTACCATATTGACTTCCTATCCGGAACTGGAGAACTACCTTTCTCCTTTCATGGATGCATGGAAAGGCGGGGCACAGGATCAGCTCCAGGGCCAGATAGCTTCAGCGAAAATTCCGCTTACCAGAATGATTTCTCCACAGTTGTACTGGGTCATGACAGGTAATGATTTTTCTCTGGACATTAATAATCCGAAGGAGCCTAAAATCCTTTGTGTAGGCAATAATCCGGACCGACAGAACATCTATTCCGCTGCGCTCGGACTGTATAATTCCAGAATCGTCAAGCTGATAAACAAGAAAGGGCAGCTTAAAAGCACGGTAATCATAGATGAGCTTCCAACCATCTATTTCCGAGGACTGGACAACCTGATTGCAACGGCACGTTCCAACAAAGTGGCAGTCTGTCTGGGATTTCAGGACTTCAGCCAGCTTAACCGTGACTACGGTGAAAAGGAAAGCAAGGTAATTCAAAATACAGTCGGCAACATATTCAGCGGTCAGGTGGTAGGTGAAACGGCCAAGACACTTTCCGAACGTTTCGGAAAGATTTTGCAGAAACGTCAGTCCATATCCATCAACCGTCAGGATGTCTCCACATCGATCAACACCCAGCTGGACTCCCTGATTCCTGCTTCCAAGATTTCCAACCTCTCACAGGGGACGTTTGTCGGTTCCGTGTCGGACAATTTCGGTGAGAAAATCGACCAAAAGATTTTCCATGCGGAAATTATCGTGGACCATGCCAAAGTAAGTGCGGAAGAAAAGGCTTATAAAAAAATCCCGGTTATCAACACGTTCAAGGACAGTGAAGGGAATGACATCATGCTCCAGCAGATACAGCGTAATTATGACCAGATAAAGGCGGATGCCCAGGCTATCATCAACGATGAAATGGAAAAACTGAATATAGATAAAACACAAATTGATTGATTTAAGAAACTTATATCCAATGTCTTTCTCCATATATTGTTTGGATTTTATTTAATTTGGAATTCTAATCATTAAATAAACAATATG
>NZ_JADYTJ010000075.1 GCF_021531075.1 Bacteroides caecigallinarum
ATAAATATTCACTCTGACTAAATAATGAGCTATCTTTGCATGTATAATCCAATTATATCACTATAATAACTCAAATATCATTTTGTGTATATGCGTTTACATTTACTTAAAATACTGACAATCTTATCCATAGTAATATATCCTTGTTATGCCTATTCTCAAAATAGTGTAAAAGGAAGTATCAAGGATAACTATAATAATAGCATAACCGGTGCGGCAATAGCTATGCGATTACAAAATGATACCCTATTCGTCAGGGGGTGTATCTCGGATAATAATGGAAAGTTTCAGATTGATGATTTGCCATCCGGTGATTACAGACTGTCTGTCTCGTGTTTAGGTTTTACTTCTTATGCAGCAGACATTAGCTTGAAACAGACAACAACGCTTGATGATATAGTTCTTAAAGAAAAGGTAGAGAAACTGGATGAAGTGGTTGTCAAAGGCAATTCAAGGATAGAAAAAGCAGAGAAGTCCATATTGATACCAACGGCATTGGAGAAAAAGCATAGTGTCAACGGATTCGATTTGTTGAGTGTCATGCAGATTCCGGAACTTGATGTTTCTTCTGATTCCAAAAGCATATCAACTGTGACAGGCGGCGAAGTCGTCGTCTGTATAGACGGAATGGAAGTCCTACAGGAGGAAATGAAAACCTTATTGTCAAAGAACATCCAGAAGATAGAATATGTACGTTCTCCAAGCGGCAAGTATGCAGGGAAAGCGGGCCTGATTAACATCATAACCAAGCCGAAAGATTTCGGAGGCAATGTATATGTATCCGCCAAGCAAGAATTTATCTATAAAAATGGAGACTATACTGCATTTACTGATTTCACAAAAAACAAATGGAGTTTCTCTCTGACAGCTTCTGGTGACTGGTCGCGTTATTCCAGTTATACCGAGGGTAATGAACATTTCACATTTCTGGACGGGAAAGAGTTATCACGCAACACCGCCAACAAAAGTTCGTTGTATAAGGACAATAACCAGGCAATAAGACTGAAAGTGACATCTGCCGGTGATAATTACAAATTCAATTCATATATCTCATTGAATAGACAGGAGCAACCGGGTAACGAAGTCATACAAAATACATATTATAGCGGTTTTATCGAAAGTCAGGCAGAAAAAAACAAGAATTCCTCCGGAAGAAATCTGTCTCCCTCATTTTATGCAAATTATTCTGTCGATCTTCCCCATAATCAAAGTCTGGGAATAACCGGAGCGGCTTCGTTTGGCAAGAATAAGTATTCAAGCCTGTATAATGAAAATAATCAGGTCATTTCATCCATGGTGAACGAAGACAATTATGGTATATCTGCAGACGCCATGTATGCCAAATCATTCAAGAATAATATGAGATTTGCAGTAACACTGTCTCATGACCATATGACATATAAGGATGTCTATAGCGGTTCATCCAAAGGAACCCAGAGATTGTCAACCGATGTAAGCCAGGGACTTTTGGAGTTCAGTCATTCCGGTACAAAATATTATTATTATGTGTCTGCCGGTTTGGCAAATTCACATATTGTACTGAATGGCAAAGCCTATAATTATTCTAATCCGGTCGCCTTTTATGGCGTGAATTATGCTTTCAACAGCAATCATTCATTGAATCTGAACGGATACTTCGTACATACTTTGTTCGATCCATCCAATAAAAACTCTATGACCGTGCCCGTATCCTTCTTTGAAAGTGCCCAGGGCAATCCTGATGCAGAGCCTTTGAAGGCATTCGGAAACATTGTATCCTACAATGGCCAATTCGGGAACTTCACATTCAATGCCTCTTTCAACGGTTATATGTATTTTGATAATATGGTTCATAAATATTATGCCGACAATGACATCATTTATAATACCATGGTCAATGACGGTACTTTCTATGGCAATATGTTGACTGCAACACTGACCTATGGAGCATTCAACAACACTTTGCGGTTTAGCGCTACAGCTATTGAAGAATACAATATGGTACGTGGGGATATTTATGACTTGTCAAAAAACATTCTTAGAGCAAAACTTTCTGCGACTTATCTTCTGAAAGGCTGGAGATTCAAATTCAATTACCGTACCCCATACAAGGCAATCAATATCCGGGGGCCTTATTTTGTAACAAACAAGCCGGTGTATGAATTGCAGGTCGGCTGGACCCATAAATCATGGGATATTGAAGCTTTGGTAAGAAATCCTTTCAGCAAATATTACAAAGAACATATAACCATGGATTACGGATGCTACAATCAGGATATCTGGACATTCAGTGAGCCAAACGGGTGCAATGTAGCATTAAAACTTACTTATAGTTTCAGTTATGGAAAAAAGACAAAACGAGGTGATATTACTGTTGATAAATCCACTAAGGATGCTATCTTGAAGGGGTATTGACAATGAGATTTTTTATGTGAACACTTCGTAATGGCAAAATAAAATAAGGGAGAATCTTTCGGCATATTGCCTCAGGTTCTCCCCTTTATGATTGTACTGTATTACTTAGTTTGAAGGGTATGCACTATTTTAATCGCAGTATCCAATGCTGTATCAGTTTTACCTAACGCATCATCCAAGGTATATTCAATATTTGTGTCCGGCAAAACTCCTGTGTAAACAATATCAGAGCCATCAGGGTTAGAAAATCGGCAAAACGAGATCTGAGCCCAATAGCCATGACCGTAATCATTTACTTTTGGAGAACTGACCACTCCGGCTGTCGATGTGCCAACTAAGGTAGCAAGTTTCAAATTCTTCATCGTCACGGCAAAATCTTCGGCTGCTGAAGCCGTAAATCCATCGACAAGTAAAATTATTGGCGATTTTATTCTCAATGAATCAGGTATTTTACTTTTTAGTGGGTCTAATTGAATCGGCTGCATTGCAACGCCATTATAATAATCGGCCATTTGAGGTACGTTTTTTCCATACAGTTCGATAGCTGTATTAGAAACTCTACTTGAAAGCTTAATACCATCTTGAACATTCACATCTGGATCTGCTATATATTGTATAAGATTATGCCACGATTCATCCGTGCCGCCACGGTTTCCTCGTATATCAAAAATGACTCCTTTGGACGATATAAATTGCGACAGATGTTTTTCAAACTCTTCCTTCACCGATTGAGGCTTAGCAAATGTGGTCATCTTCATATAGAGAATATCACCGGGTAGATTCATTACATAACATATACGATTATCCCGATGAATAAGCCAGTCTGAAATATCCTCATACCCTATGATACCCGTTGTTAAAGAAACGTCTTTTATATTTCCGCCGGGAGTCTTAATGCTGAAATTATAATGAGTATCCTTATTACCTGTCAAAAAGAAATCCAACGCTTTCCTTTTTCTCCAATTATCATTAGAAGCCGGGACAATCGGATATACCTGTTTTTGCAAGTAATCCATTAATGGTTCGCCTTCAACTTCAACAATCTGACTGCCAATGGGTATTTCTTCTTTTAGGGTTATGGGAATATTAGTCACAAATAATTGATCTTCGACCCAAGAAAAGATAACAGGCACTTTGTACCTTTTTATATTGTTGTCATTAAATTTTGTATGCCCATCATTAAAAGTAGAAAGGAATTCAGCCATGAGATTAGAAAAATGCTGTTCGCTTTCTGCATGTAGAACTTTAGGGATATACTCTTTGTAGAGACTATCGGGGTCAACCTCCTTAAATCGTTCAGGAAAAGCAAAATTCTTGCACACATCCTTCCATACAGAAGAAAGGATATATATCCGTTCACTTGTGGTAGTCTGAGCTTTCGCAGGTATATGTATTGCGAATAAGCTGATTAATACAATATTGAAGAGTTTTTTTTTCATTGTTCCATATTTCTAATTATATCTAAAGATAGAAATTATATTTTTATATATAACTGAAGTGAGGGAGAATTTTTCGGTGTATTGCTGTTATATTCTCCCTTAAACTCTATGAAATACAATACGTTTACTGTTTCTCTGCAAATGGAATGGTCTCCATGTACATATCCTTTAAGTTGATAATCACTTTGGAAAACTTTTCCAGTGCGTTTAAGCCGAGCACACCGTCTTCTGTGCCATCGGTGTTGCAGTTTACATTCATCAAATTGCAGATGTGCTGCTGCCATTCATAAAACTTAGAAAAACTGATATAATAATCTATCTTGGAATTTGGTAAAGTAAAATGCAGATAGTTGCCGAAATATACATCAGGGCATCCTGTTTCTCCTTCCACTCTCGCGATGCTTAACTTCTCCATCGTATGGGCCAAAGTGGATGCACCAGAGTAAGTCTTGTTGTTCACAAGAATAATAGTCTTGCCATGATACAACTCCGCTTCTTTCAAATTACTCTTGACTGGAGTATCTTCCATTACAAAAAGTTCTCCGTCCGGCAAATTGCAGATTTGCCTGTATATTTCCGGATGCCTGCCTTTATTATAGGCTTTGGAATATGAACTTACCTTCAACAGACTCTTGGAATATAGCGAATAGTCCGGATGCGGGAAATAGGAAATAAGCCTTTCAACACACTTGCTTGAACCGCCTGTGTTATTCCGTAAGTCAATGGTTATCTCCGGTATTTTTCTGCGGTTTATTTCCTTAAAGACTGAATCACAAAATGCTTTTAGTTCAGTTTCCTGGAATACATTACGAATGGTGAGAGTTGCCTTTGTGAAATTGGAAGAGAAACTGCAACTGAAACTTTCAGGTCTTTTCTTGGATTGTCTTTCCTTGATGACTTTTATGGCCACACTTTGCGGAACTCCTTCCAAATATATATCTTCCATCTTATCACCACGTTTTACCGTAAACTCATACGACTCGCCCCATCTGTACATGTACCACAACAATGGAGACCAATAGGTGTTTACACTGCCTTCTTTTATGCCATTATCTTTCTCCGACCCCCAAAGGCTATACATCCGTCCAAGTATATCTTTTGAACGGATTCCGTTAATACTGAGAATTGTATCACCTTCACATACCCCGGAATTATCAATCACCGGATAATCTACAATAAAGAAATCTCCGGATGCTTTTATTCTCAGTGGCATTGTCTTGCCATCTTTCTTTGCGTTAGCAATCAGGTCGTTGGTAATAGGCGGCAGCATCATACTATGGCCATCCCTTATATTAGCCATAAAAGGAGCTATTTTCAGATAGAAGTCGGATATGCTGATTGAATCAGTCATGGAGGACTTAATCTTGGTTTTGTTGTTTTCATATTCTTCTCTTGACTGATAGAGATATAGATCCGGGTGTACATATTCTAATTTTGCACATAAAGTGTCAAAATCGGCCATTTGCTGGGCGGGACTTAATTGTTGTCCGAAGACCGGGTTGACTAACCCAAACAAAGCCAATAAACAGTTTATTATAATTTTCGCTTTCATTTTAATATGTTTTTATAATTATATTTTTGGGAATTTTAGTTGATGATACCCATTTGTCGCATCAGGTAGGTTGCATTAAACTCTGATACTATACCTTTTTTCAGTTTATAATCAAAAAGTAATCTATCATTTTGAATTTCAGAAGAAAAATGAAAGTTTTTTATATATGTGGAATATTTATTTTCCAATTCTCCTAATTTTATATCATGAGTTGCAATTATTCCATTAGCATCATGATTAATCAATTTCTCTACAAATGCTTCCGAACCTTTTAACTTGTCGTTGGAATTTGTACCTTTCAGTATTTCATCCAATAAGATGAACAGTGTTTCATTATTATTCAATCTGTCAATTATATTTTTTAGCTTTTTCAATTCTGCAAAAAAATAGGATTCATTTTTTGATAGAGAATCTGATGTCCTTAAGCTGGCAATTATTTGTGTTGGATAGAATGAAAATTCTGTAGCATATACAGGAAGTCCCATTTCTGCTAGAACCAGATTTAGCCCTACAGTTCTGATGTATGTACTTTTGCCTGCCATATTTGCTCCTGTAATAATAAGAAAACAACCCTGATTATTAATATGGATATCGTTTGTTACACATTCTCTATTTATAATAAGGGGATTACCTAAATTTTTTCCTTGAAATACTCCTTTTATTTCAGATATCATAGGAAAAATGTAGTCATGGTGTCTGTCAACATATTGCGAAAGTGAAATGGCTGCATCGAATTGACCTATTTTTTCAAACCATTGGACTATACTATTTTTGTATTGCTCTTTCCACTTTTTCATTCTGAAAATCTGGATGATTTGCCATCCCATTATCCCTTCAAATAGGAAATGTAACATCAGATTTTTTCTTTGATCCAACATACTTCCGATATTATTCCCCTTTCTCATACTTTTTATGGCATCATATTCTGAACTGAACAATGATTCTTTCCATTCACACAATAAGTTTGATTGAAAAGTTTCTTTCGATATAAGTTCCAACAATTCTGCGTAAGTATTCATAGCATGAATACCATTGTAAATATTTTCGTGTAAAACATCAATTTCACGCTCTTTATATAAACTTAAAATGCCAAAAAAGAAAATAGAGTTAATGAGCATATACGGAGTAATGAATCCCCAAATAACTAATAGAAAAACTATACAGTTAATAGAAATAGTTGAAATCAGAAGATATTTTAATGTCCTGAATTTTGCTGGATTATCTTCCTCCTGTAGCCATTGTTTAAATGAACTGATGTCATTATCATTTTCGCGAGAGAATATTGAGCCGGCAATCCTAAAGTTGCATTTGAAGTTACTCTTTGAAGACAATTCCTTTATGGCGTTTTGTTTTTTGATAATCATATCTTTATCAAGATGTGGGTTTGTCACCCAATCTATCAAAATATTTTTTCCTAGGACTGTTACAGTCCTGTTTAAATGGGAAAACAATGAGTTATCCCCCCAGATATCCAGGTCATCAGCAAATGGATGATTTTCATAAGTCTTGTTTGGTATTTGAGTCTCTGATGAATTGTTGAAGTACAATTTATCTTCTTCAGTTAATTGGATATATCGGTAATATACAGCAAGTTTCTTATCAATTTTATTAAGTAGTAAACTGCTGATGATGAAGAGAATACATATAAAGGAGAAATAAAGCCACAACTTAGTGGTACCCCAAAATATATATAAACAACATAAAGTGCTAAAGAATATAATAATTCTGAAAAGAATCAAGAACCTTTCTTTCCTTTTTAATCTTGTAATTTGTTTGATTATATCACAGTTTACTAAATCTTTAATGTATTCCATTTTTTCACCGTTAAATAATATTTGATCTCAGTAATTCATAACAATGGCAATCAACAAATTGACAGTTCTTGAAGCAGGCTTTTCTAAGGGTGCCGCACTTCCTGAAACCGGCTTTTTCGAGAACCTTTATCGATGCCGGGTTATTTTCATAAACATTCGCATGGATCCGTACTATATCGGAATGGCTTAGATAATCTTTTATGGCCTGCCTGAGGGCTTCGGTCATAATGCCCAGGTTCCAATATGGCTCTGCAAGCCAATAGCCCAGTTCTGCATTATACCGCTCAACGTCCGTACCCCTGATGAAGCTGATATTTCCTGCAGCTTCGTGATTGATCTCGATGCAGTAATTGTTCTGTTCACTTTGTCCTTCAACAAAACTTATGAATTGCTCTGCATCCTTTTCCGTATAGGGATAAGGAAGAGCATCACGGCAATTGTCCCAAATCTTTTTATTGTTCAGGTGTCTTGCTAATGCCGGTACGTCTGCTCTGTTCCAGTTTCGCAGTTTGAATGATTTTATTGTCTGGATTTTATTGTCAGACTTCAGGTATCGGATCACCTTACATGGATTCCCGACAGCCACACAGTTTGCCGGGATTGATTTTGTCACAACACTTCCGGCACCAATCACACTTCCTGTTCCTATTGTTATGCCGGCAAGAATTATACTGCCGCCACCAATCCACACATTGTCCTCTACGGTAATAGGAAGAGACCGTGTACGGAAAAAGAGTTCCTCCGAATTTTCATTCCAGTTCTCGACAAATCTTTCGTTGTAGTTTATCGGATGTGTGGCTGTATAGAACTGTACATTCGGGGCTATCAGAACCTGATTTCCTATACGGATATGATTCTCGTCCATCATTGTGCAGTTGTCATTGATGACTGACTTATCCCCAATGAAAATATGCTTTCCGCACTGACATAAGAAATTACCTCCTACTGCCGATCGTTGGCCAATTCTTCCAAGCATATTCCTTAATATACCGCTTCTCTCTGAATCTTCCAAGTCCGGGCTGTCAAGTCTGGCAAGACAGGCTTTAGTATTGGATATCATTTCAAGTACCTCCGGGTTCAGATTGTTGCAATATTCTCCGGACATGAATCGGTCGTAATTGCTTGTATGATGTTGACGGTGTTCTTTCTCCATGTTTTTCTCTATTATGCCCTAAAGATACGCATAATCTGCAAATTCACCGTATTAGATTAATCTTTTTCCAAGTATATGTTCTAATTATTATTGACTAAAAGAAAAAAAACAGAAAATCGTCACTTTTATTTAACAAGAACATTTATTATCTAAATAGTTTTTCTTAAATACAATCTGACCAATTTTCGAGTTGAGTTATTAATTTCAAGTAGTCTCTTATAATTGTTACTTATTTGTTACATAATAAGCTAATTGAAAAATATATTCACTTGATTATAAATATAGTATATTATTTATAAAGGTATGAGCCTAGTTCCCCCTTCCTAAAGAGGGCATTAGAAAAAGACAGTTTAAAGGGGCAGCAAGCTGGATAATTTTGTTATGCAG
>NZ_JADYTJ010000076.1 GCF_021531075.1 Bacteroides caecigallinarum
GATACAACAGCATATATATTGGATACAGGAAATAATGATGTACGTACTGAGGGAATGTCTTATGGTATGATGATAAGTGTGCAGATGGATAGACGTACAGAATTTGACCGTATTTGGAGATGGGTTAAAAAGAATATGCATTATAAATCTGGTAAATGGCAAGGCTATTTTGCATGGCAATGTAATACTGATGGCAGCAAAATAGGAGTGGAACCTAGTTGCGCTACTGATGGAGAAGTATATTTTATTACATCTTTGTTTTTTGCTTCACATAGGTGGGGAAATAATGGAGAGATAAATTATGAAAAGGAGGGACAGCAGATTCTTTATGATATTATGTCAAAAGGAGATAAAGGAGAAATACGTAATATGTTCAATACGGATTCTTTTTTAATAACTTTTGTTCCTAAAGGAGAAATGTGGAACTTTACTGATCCTTCATATAACTTGCCTGCTTTTTTTGAATTATGGGCTTTATGGAGTAATTCAAATAAAGATTTTTGGGCAAAGACTCCTGATGCAGCACGAAAATTATTAGTCAAAGCTTCACATCCTATAACTGGTCTTTTCCCTGATTACTCATGCTTTGATGGTACTCCGCATCAACCCGATTGGAAAGAAGACTATGATGCAAGACGTTATCAGTATGATGCAATACGTTGTGCAATGAATGTGGGGATGGATTACTATATGTTTGGAAAGGATAAGACCAACCAATCTGATATGATGGAACGTTTGTTGAGTTTTTTTGAATCGGATGATTTTAAGCATGGACAGTTTGATTTGAACGGAAATAATCCAACCGGAGAATATTCGTCTGGTATGGCAGGTGCTAATGCTGTTGGCGCTTTTGCTTTGAAAAATAAGGCCTTAGCTAAAAAATATGTCTCTGATTTATGGAAACAGGAGTTCCCAATAGGTAAATATAGATATTATTCAGGTATGGTATATATGTTATCTATGCTTCATGTTTCTGGTAACTTTAGAATATATTGATTTTGTCTTTTCTTATGAGAAACGTGTGTTTTTTATATTTTATATTATTATCAACTTTTGTATGTGGTAATATTAATGCAACCGTAAGTGACAATAATGAATTGTGCTTTTGGAGAGGACATGACAGTATAATAGTCATGCCTTTGGCCGATAATGCTGTTAGAATAGTAAAAAAAGTGGGTGAAGTTTATGAACTTCCTGAAATGGTATATGTTGAAGGTAAGTCTGTACGTTTTAAATCGGTAAAAAGAAATGGTAAAGACATAATAATATTGAAGAAATTGGTAATAGAGGTTTCTGAAAATACAATTACCTTCTTATCACCTGATGGTAGATTGTTGCTGAAAGAAAAAGAACATAATATTTCTCCTTCACAAATTCAGAATGGCAGAACTTATATTTCTATGCAAGGCTTTCATTCTCCCGAAGACGAACATCTTTACGGACTGGGGCAGTTCCAGGACAATAATCTTGATGTGCGCGGACTTACAAGAAGGCTTACACAGGTTAATACACAGATATCAATCCCTTTTATTATGTCGAATAAAGGTTATGGATTGTTGTGGAATAACTATGGGCTGACAGACTTCAATCCGTGTGATGATTATGAAGATATGAAACCTAAAGCAGGAGAAGGACATGCAACTACTGTAAATGTTACTTCTACAACAGGTGGTGTGACAGAGGTCCGTCATAGTAACATCTTTACGGCAGAATTGGACATTAAAGAATCTGGACGCTATTCATTGATGCTTGACGTAGGTAGTAGGATGGCTCGCAAACATAATCTTGTAATAGATGGCAGTACTGTGATTGATATGAATAATTTGTGGCTTCCTCCAACAACATCTGTGATAGTGGAACTCTCGGAAGGACGTCATAAACTTGTTTCAGAACTGACTAAGGAAGATTCACCTAAAGTATATTACAGAAAAGTAGACAATACAACGGTGTTCAGCTCGCCTGTATCAAATGGTATTGATTATACCTTTTTTGCTGGTACACCTGACGAAGTTATAACATCTTATCGTGAAGTAACGGGTGGCATACCAATGATGCCTTTGTGGGCATTGGGATATATACATTGCCGCGAACGTTTCCATTCACAATCAGAATTACTTGATGTAGCAAATCGTTTTAGAAAAGAATCTTTACCTGTTGACATGATAGTCCAGGATTGGCAGTATTGGGGTAAATACGGATGGAACGCGATGCGTTTCGATGAAGAGTTTTATCCCTCTCCGGCAGAGAAGACTGACAGCCTGCATAAAATGGATATGAAATTTATGCTGTCAATATGGTCAAAGATAGATCCCTCTTCATATCTAGGTAAGGATTTCTCGCAAAAAGGTTATTATATAAACGATACCCAATGAGTAGATTTTTTCAATAAGAATGCAGCTGATTATTATTGGACCAATATGCGCGATAGTCTTGTTGGCAGATACAATATAGATGCTTTGTGGCTGGATGCTACTGAACCGGAGAATGATGATCTTTTGGGTCGCATGGTTTGTAATGGAAAATATCCGGGAGAGATGTTTAGAAATGCTTATCCGCTGATTGTTAATAAGGCTGTCTATGAAGGATTCCGTCGTGATATTGACAATAAACGTGCGTTGCTTTTTACAAGAAGTGCTTTCCCCGGTATACAACGTTATGGGGTAGCCACATGGTCGGGTGATGTCGGTAATGATTGGGAAACCCTTAAACGTCAGATTGTAGCTGGGTTAGGTATGTCTGTGTGTGGATTACCTTGGTGGACATATGATGCAGGAGGCTTTTTCCGTCCTTCTAATCAATATACAGATAAAAACTATCATGAAAGATTTTTGAGATGGTTGCAGACTTCAGTCTATCTGCCGTTAATGCGAGTGCATGGCTATATGAGCAATACTGAGTTCTGGAATTATGGTGAAGATGTTATGCGAATATCCCGTAATGCTCTTTCGTTACGTTATTCATTGCTCCCTTATATTTATTCTTGTGCTGCGGATGTAACATTCCGTGGTGGAACCATCATGCGTCCTTTGGTGATGGATTTTGCAACGGATACTACTGCACTGTCATTGAAATATCAGTATATGTTCGGTCGTTCATTATTGGTTACTCCTGTTTTAGAACCTGAAATAAATCAAATGTGTGTATATTTGCCTGAAACAGAAGGTGGATGGTATGATTTTCGTGATAATAGTTATGCTAGCAATAATGGGTGGTATGAAACGGGGGTTTCAATAGAGAATATTCCAGCTTTTGTGCGTGCAGGTAGCATTATTCCTTTATCGACTGAACTTACTACCACTTCATCATTGTCAGGGGCAGATTTTGAAATACGTATTTTCAATGGCACTGATGGTGAATTTTGTCTTTATGAAGATAATGGTAATAACTATGATTATGAGTCCGGATTATTTAGTGAGATAAAGATGAAATGGAACAACAAGAAAAGGGCATTTACTATTTTTGATAAAAGAGGAAAGTTTGGTGAGAGAAGAGAGGGCAGAAAGATAAAAGTGATTCTTGTATCTAAAAATGGAATATCTGAACGTGAAATATTATATGATGGATATAAAACAGTTGTAAAGTTTTAATGTATAAAGAATGAAATCAATGCTTAGATATAAAAAAATATTATTCTTTCTCTTTTCTGTCGTGTTGGCGGGGGAAGTTTTTTCTAATGGAAAAATTGTGAATACAAGTATGCCATGTAAACTTCTTGAAGGAATCTCGTCGCGTGAATATTCCATCTATTTGCCGGAATCTTATGGTAAAGAAAAGAATAAAAAATATCCCGTGTGTTATTTGCTTCATGGAGGCAATTGTTCGTGTACGGATTGGGAGACATATGGTAATCTTCGTGTAGTGGCAGATAGTCTGATAGCGTGTGGAGAGATGGAGGAAATGATAATTGTATGTCCGGAAGGAAATAAGAACAATATGATTTGGTTTAATGCTCCTCACTGGAAATATGAAGATTTCTTTTTTCTTGAATTTATACCCTATATTGAAAGGAACTATAATGTTGATGGACGTAAAGATAGCCGGTTCATAGCCGGTTATTCAATGGGGGGAGGAGCATCAATAGTGTACGGTCTCTCTCATCCTGATAAATTTTCGTCTGTATACTCTATGAGCGGATATCTGCGTCGTCAATATTTGGAATTCCTTAAAGATGACCCTTCTGCGGAGTGGAGACAGCAGTTGGTTGAAGACCATAATCCAATACGAACAGTAAATGAAATTTCAGATGGAAGAGTTGATGCATGGAAAGGTGTGGATTGGTTTATTGATTGTGGAGATAAGGATTTTACTTATGAGGCCAACATTGCATTGGTACAGGCATTTCGCGATAAAAAAGTGAATTATCAATTGAGAATATATGGAGGTGGGCATGACTGGAACTACTGGCGGCCATCTCTTGTTAGGGCTTTAAAACATATGTCTGATGTATTTAGAAGTATTAACCATAAAAAATAATTAATATGAAGACAAAAACTATTATTCCAGCTTTATGCCTTATGGCATTTTCCGGATTGGCTGCTCAGACTGCCGATGATGTGAAACTTAATATGCCGATAATACAGACAAAGTATACTGCAGATCCGGCTCCAATGTTGTATAATGATACTGTCTTTCTGTATACTTCGCACGATGAGGATGATGCAGAAGGATTCAAAATGAAGGATTGGCTGCTTTACACGTCTACAGATATGGTGAACTGGCAGGACAGAGGGGCTGTTGCCTCACTTAAAAACTTTGAGTGGTATAAAGGTGATAATGGCGCATGGGCTGCATGTGTTGTTGGCAGAAACGGTAAGTGGTATATGTATTGTCCTATTCATGGTCACGGTATAGGTGTGCTGGTGGCAGATTCGCCATATGGCCCTTTCAAAGATCCTATAGGCAAGCCTTTGATTTGGCAGAAAGAACATTGGGATGATATAGACCCAACTGTCCTTGTTGATGATGATGGTCAGGCGTATATGTATTGGGGAAATCCAAATATCTATATGGTAAAACTGAATGAGGATATGATTTCATATTCGGGAAATATCGTTAAGATGCCACATATAGAAGATTATCAGGAAGGACCTTGGTTCTATAAGCGTAACGGACACTATTATCTGGCTTTCGCTTCTACATGTTGTCCGGAAGGTATAGGATATGCCATGAGTGACAGTCCTACCGGACCGTGGGAATATAAGGGACACATAATGGATCATACAGTACGTACAAGAGGTAATCACCCTGGAATAATTGATTATAAAGGACGGTCATATTGTTTTGGTCAGAACTATGATATATTCCGTCTTCAGACCAGCCGTCATGCAGAACGCCGTTCTGTATCACTTGCCGAAATGACATACAATCCTGATGGTACTATTCAGGAACTACCTTATTTCCACGAATGCACATTGCGTCAGGTGGAAAACTTCAATCCTTATCGTAAAGTTGAGGCTGAAACGATGTCATGGGGATATGGATTAAAAACAACACAGAAAAATCCATGGGCTGCAGATCATTGGAATCAACTTGTTACGGATATAGATGAAGGAGAGTATATAAAAGTCAGTGGAGTGGATTTTGGTAACGGTGCATCATCTTTCGAAGTGTCCGCTTCGTGCCATCTTTATGGAGGAAGTATAGAAGTCAGACTCGATATACCAGAAGGACAGTGCATCGGTACAGTAAATATCTATAATACCAAGACACAGCTTAAGACTTTTAATACGAAAGTGAAGTCTGTTAAAGGAGTGCATGATTTGTATTTTGTATTCCGCGGATCAAAGAATCAGAAATGCAATCTGTTCATGATTGACAGCTGGAAATTTACAGGTAAGTAATTTGTATAAAACAATTTAATTAAAATCTAATATGGCAGGTAAATTAATATTCTTTTTCAGTCTGTTACCGGCTTTTGCCTTGGGGCAGAGTTTTCAGAGAACGCAGTATGGAATAAAAACAGAGACAGAGAAATGCAATGTTGGTATTGAAGTACAGTGGTTTACTCCACGTACAGTTCGTGTGATAAAAACAAGTGCTCAGAATTCATTGCAGAAGAAAAGCCTTTCTGTGGTGTCCGAACCTCAGAAAGTTGAATATAAAGTATCAGCTTCGGATGGAAATCTGATAACACTGAAAGGTAAGGAATTGACTGTTAATGTAAATACTTCTACCGGTATAGTTTCTTTTGCTTCGGCGGAAGGTAATACTCTGCTTTCAGAAACAGAAAACAATATGCCTTTTACAGCGTTTAATGATGCCGGACATGATACATGGCATGTATATCAAGGTTTCGATACTGATGACGATGAAGGACTTTATGGTCTTGGTCAGCTTCAGAACGGACAGATGATGCAACGCGGAATGAAGAAAGCCCTTATGCAAGGAAACGTAGAAGATGTTTCTCCATTTATTCAATCAACTAAAGGATATGGCCTGTTTTGGGATAACTATTCCGTAACTACTTATTCTGATGATAAAAATGAAACTTCATTCTCTTCTGAAGTCGGCGATTGTATAGACTACTATTTCATGTATGGCGGAAATGCAGACGGTGTAATTTCAGAAGTACGTTCATTGACAGGTGATGTCCCTATGATGCCATTGTGGAGTTATGGTTTTATGCAGAGTAAGGAAAGATACAAGAGCCAGGATGAAACAGTAGGAGTAGTTCGTAAGTATCGCGAACTTGGCATTCCATTGGACTGTATAATTCAGGACTGGCAGTATTGGGGACATAATTACTTGTGGAATGCAATGGATTTTCAGAACCCGACATTCAGTAATCCTCAGGCCATGATAGACAGTATACATGGAATGAATGCGCGTATGATGATATCCATATGGTCATCATTTGGTCCTGCTACTCGTCCTTATCGTGAATTGGATAAGAAAGGGCTGCTTTTTGATATGGAGACATGGCCACAGTCGGGAGTGGAAGGCTGGCCACCGAATATGGATTATCCTTCGGGGGTTCGTGTATACGATGCCTATAGCCCTGAAGCACGCGATATTTATTGGAATCATCTTAATAAAGGCATCTTCAGTCTTGGTATGGATGGATGGTGGATGGATTCTACAGAACCTGACCATTTTAACTGGAAAGACAGTGATTTCGACCACAAGACATATCTTGGTTCATACCGTAGTGTGCGTAATGCCTATCCGTTGATGACGGTTGGAGGTGTTTATGAACACCAGCGTGCCGCAACTTCCGACAAACGTGTTATCATCCTTACACGTTCTGGATTTTTGGGACAACAACGTTACGGTTCAAATGTATGGTCTGGCGATGTACAGTCATCATGGGATTCTTTCCGCCGTCAGATACCTGCAGGCTTGAATTTCTCACTTACAGGTATGCCACATTGGAACTCTGATTTGGGTGGATTCTTTGCCGGTTCGTATAATAGTGCGTGGGGTACGGGTGATGCTGTTCGCAATCCAATGTATCAGGAACTGTATGTTCGCTGGATTCAGTTTGGTGTATTCTGTCCAATGATGCGCAGTCATGGAACAGATGTTCCTCGTGAGTTTTATCTTTATGGAAAAGAAGGTGAACCTGTATATGATGCTTTAGTGGATGCAGTGAAACTTCGTTATTCTTTATTGCCTTATATATACTCTACTTCATGGGATGTATCTCATAATCGTTCAACATTTATGCGTGCATTGGTTATGGATTTTGCTTCGGACAGACGTACATGGAATATTGCTGATGAGTATATGTTTGGTGATGCTTTCCTTGTGGCCCCAGTTGTGCATGCGCAATATACACCGGAACTTATACAGAAAGAATTGAAGGAGAATGACGGATGGGGAAGCAGCAGTAAAACAGAAATAACTTCGGTGATGTCTGCTACAGACTTTACAACTGAAAAACAGACTAAAGTGTATTTACCTGAAGGTACGAAATGGTATGATTTTTGGAATAACAAATGTTTTGAAGGTGGCAATGATATAGAAGTAACTACTTCACTTAATACCATACCTTTGTTCGTTCGTTCTGGAAGTATAGTTCCAATGGGACCAGAAGTACAATACACATCAGAAAAGCCTTGGACTGAACTGGAAATACGTGTTTATCCTGGTTCAGACGGTAGCTTTACACTGTACGAAGATGAGTTTGATAATTATAACTATGAGAATGGTGCTTATACTGAAATAGCTTTCACTTGGAATGATAAAAACCGTATTCTTTCTATTTCTTCAAGAAATGGAGAGTTTTCTGGAATGATAAAAGAACGTAAATTTGTATTGCGTACTGCAGACGGAAATGTAAAGACTGTAAATTATTCAGGTAAAAAAATAAGAGTGAAATTATAATTTATGAAGTCTCCCTGCTATGCATAAAGAAGGTCCGTCAAGGTGTGATTTGTGCATAGCGGGGGATTTTTGTGTTTATGGATTTGGTATATTTGCACATGAGCCTTTATAACAGTGGAATAAAAAACGTATATTTGCATCATTAATATTATAAATATTAAGATAATTTGTAAACATGAAGTCCAGATTGTATTTATTAATTTGTATATGTTGGGTTGTGATAGGAAATGCCAGTGCTCAATATAGTAGGCTATTTACTATTGAGACAGGATTGTCCAGCAGTCTGATTAATAATTTGTATCAGGATAAACGTGGTGATATATGGATATCTACAGGATATGGATTGAACAGATATGACGGAGCAAAGTTTATAAA
>NZ_JADYTJ010000077.1 GCF_021531075.1 Bacteroides caecigallinarum
CTTTTTACAGGTATATTACTGCAGAAATTTTATGCTGTAGAACATACACATTATTAATATCTATGGATAACAGATTATACAGGAAACTGTGTACGGGACTTTAGTCTTCAGGGAAAATCAAGGGGAAAATATATGGTGGGATGCAAAAATGGGGGGATGCAATGATGGGATCAAGGAAATAAAATGAGGGAATCTTAAGATTATAGAGATTACAACGGTGTGAAGTTTTTCTTAAATGAAGTTACTTTCATGTATACTTTATCAGAAGAAGCTTTTTAGTAATTAACAAATAAAAATGTAAGGGGAATTCTGTTATTGTCATTTTGATGCGTTTTCTACGAAAAGACAGTACAGTTTTAGCGTTACACGTTCGTGTGACGAGAGTAACACCCACGTGTAACTATAGTGACACGTACGTGTGACTAAAGTGACACCATCGTGTCACGGGAATTTTGTATAATTTTGAAGATTATCTACTGAAAATTATTAATGCAATAATCTCTATCTTTTAAGAAAGAGAATCATCATAATCATCCAGACGGTTATTCCACAAGTATTTTCTTGTTTCCTTAACTATTACACCAGACAATAATAATAGCGAAATGAGATTAGGTACTGCCATCAATGCATTTACAATATCAGCAAAACTCCATACAAGAGAAAGATTAATAACTGAACCTACGTAAATCATAATTATCCATACTATCCTATATGCTAGCATTACTTTTCTTCCTCCAAGATATTCAACAGCTTTCTGCGAATAATAGGTCCATCCAAGGATTGTACTAAAAGCAAAAGTCACTATACCGAAGGAAAGAATAGGTGTTCCTACATATGGGATCTTGGCAAAAGCCATTTTTGTAAGTGCAGCATCACTAGTATGATCTATATCAGGATAAGCCAAAATACTACTGACAAGAACGAGACCTGTAAGAGCACAAATAACCACTGTATCCCAAAAAGTTCCTGTAGAGGATACAAGAGCTTGTCTTACCGGATTACGTGTCTGTGCAGCTGCTGCCACAATTGGCGCCGAACCCAAACCGGACTCATTAGAGAAAAGACCACGAGCAATACCATATCGGGCAGCCATCATAACTGTGGTACCTACAAAACCACTTCCTGCAGCCTTGGCTGAAAATGCCGATTCGAATATCAAACTGAAAGCCTCTCCCAAATAAGCATGATTGACAATAAGAATATAAACACATCCCAACACATACATCACAGCCATAAAAGGAACAAGAGCTGTGCAAACCTTGGCTATACCTTTCACACCGAAAATTACTACTAATGCGGTGAGAACACTCATGCATATACCACTGAGGTGTGGAGAAACGTTATAAGATTCATTAAGTAAAAGTGAAATGGAATTGGCTTGTACCGTGTTTCCTATTCCAAAAGCAGCCAAGGCTGTGAAGACACAAAATACTACTCCAAGCCATTTCATTCCCAACCCCTTTTCAAGAGCATACATAGGTCCGCCTATCATCTCACCAGATGAATTCTTCACTCTGTATTTCACGGCAAGAAGGCCTTCGGCATACTTTGTAGACATACCAAGCACACCAGTGAGCCAACACCAGAACACTGCTCCCGGACCTCCTAATGCCACAGCCGTAGCCACACCGATAATGTTTCCCGTACCAATAGTTGCAGCCAACGATGTAGCCAACGCTCCGAACTGACTTACATCACCATCAGCATTACCTTCTTTCGAGAAGGACAGTTTCAAAGCCTTGAACAAATATAATTGAGGGAATCTTAATCTTATAGTCAGAAAAAGGTGTGTACCCAAAAGCATTATTATCATTGGCCACCCCCAAACCAACGAACTGAAATCATTGAAGAATTTTATTACTACTGATAAATCCATTTGCTATTATTTTGAGTGCAAAAATAGCAAATAAATAGAAAAACCAACAAAATACAGAAAATAAATTAAGCAAATAAAGATTTTATCTTACACAGGTTGATTCAAACCATAGTACAAAGTTTCTTTACCTGTTCTTCAAAATCTTCCCTATTCTTTGCCTTGTTCTTGACAGCAGTACGATAATTATATATGGTTTGCGGTGAATAGAAAAGTAAAGTGGCAATCCTTGAACTATCCTTTATACCAAGTCTAACTAGAGCAAAAATCCTTAGTTCGGTATTAAGAATATCACCTTTTCCTGGAATAATCTCTTCACCATCCTTAAGAAGCTTGTTAAACTCAGAAACAAAATCAGGATAAAGTGTAAGAAAGGCAGTATCGAAATTGACAAAGAACTGCCTGGCATCACTATCCGACATTTTACTGCTATTGGCAATCTTGAGTAAATCATCAACCTGCTTAGCCTTGACTTTTCTCTTCACCAAGTCCTGATATTTGTTCAATTTGTCAATATAGGCAGCACACAGTTCGATAAAGAGACTTACATACTCTTCGCGTGTACGATTTGTTTTCAGCAATTCAGAGTTCAGTTCCTTAAGCTGCACATTCATATCAGTCACAATAGATCTTTGAACTCTCAACAGTTTCAACTGCCTGAAGATATACAGCATAGCAAGCACTAATAGAATACTCAAAAAACTTATGAAATAAATAGACCTTACAAGTATAGTGTTCCTCTCAATCCACTTATCCTGATATGTGTTTACTATAGGTGGGAACTTCTTTGCTATTTCCAGCATCCTTAACCTGTTGTTATAAAACACAGCATCTTCCATCGAATAATTAATATATTTATTCGCTCTGGCCAAATCCGGTTCTTGATTCTGATACAAAAACATAGCAAGTTCCTGCATAGAAAGATTCTCTTTCAGTGGACAAGTTATATCCGAAATGGCAGACATTATAAGATATTTTTCGTAGTCCTTCATGTTACCTTGTTTCTTATGAGCAAATGCCAAGCCGCATGTAACACATGCATAAAGTCTTGTGTCAACCTTCAGACCTACCAAAGCCTTTTCGTAAAACTTCTGTGCCTCATACTGGTTCCCCTTTCTGGCATTCAATTCCCCACTCCAATACATAAATTCGTTTGATGTAGGCTCAAGAACCTGCAACATTGAATCATTATAAAGCATTTCCCTGTTTCTGAAATCCACCGCAAATGCATCGTCAGCCGAATACTCACTCCATACACTGTACACCCATTCGTATGCTGAATAATAGTCAAACATAAGAGATGAGTCAAGCCTGTCCCTGTCTATCTCCTTCAACACATCAAGCGACTGAGAGAAATATCCGGTAGTAGCAAGCAGCAATGAACGATTTATCTTACACATATCAATGTATTTTTCCACCGACGATTTAACCGCCATCTCTTCGGCAAGCGACAGATAATAAAATGCAGAATCCGACCTGTAAGTATAATACTCAAGGAATACATCATTATAAAGTCCGAACAGTCCTGAGTAACTATTAATCTCATCTTTCAAGCTTTTTATACTATCGATACGGGTCTCCTTAGCACGGCAGAACTCATCCCTCTTAAGAAGCAAAGCATCAAGTTCTGTATACAGTTTCCCTGTATCATCCGCAGCAAATACAGACGACACACCAATCATAAGCAAAAGCAACAAAGTAAATTTATTATTCATAATACTATATATAGATGAGCTGAATACAAAAATAAACAAAGTTTTGAATAAATCAAAATCTACTTTACACCATATACCACATATAACGAATTTACTAATTATCTGATAATTATATATACACATCAACTACTGGCAATCTACTTGACATCTACTTGACATCTACTTGAACAAGGAATATGAAAAAAACGTAAATACATTTGCGACATGAGAAAAATATAAGCTACTGCTGTGAATTTAAACACTACAATATATCTAATTCCTTAAACAATTTATCATGAAAAAGAAAATCTTTTCCTATTTGGCACTTGCATCAATATTGCCTACAATGACAATGCAAGCAAATGAATCGGATTTCAGAATTTCTGAACAGGATTCACTATCTACAAAGAAAGCTGATGGTAGCGAAAGAAACGTAATGCTCAATGCAGCGGATGCTACTAAACCTCGTGAAATACAGATAGGACTCCCTAGCGAAGATGTAAACGTATATGAAAACGGACTTCCTGCAGTTTACTCGTCGGCAGTACACAAACTTCAGTACCACTGGCGAAGCGATGCCAGCCTTGGTGAAGTAGGACTGATGACTCCATCAGAATCTGCCATCAAAACAGGAAATATTGCTTACTCTGTAAACTCATTCAGCAAAATAGGTGATAAAAAATTCAAAGGTATAGTGAACTACCGTTCCAATCATTTCGGACTACAGCAGTTCGACATGAACGTTACAGGCGGTATAGGAGACAAATGGAGATATTCCGGTACAATGTATCAGACATTCGACCCGGGAACATTCAAGGTTAAATTCGATGAATATGCCGACCGCACACAGATCTACCGTGCAGGTCTGACAAGACTGTTCAACGACAACAAAGGCAAGATCAGCCTTCTCTACAAATATGCATACAGCAGAAACTCACTTAACCAGCTCAACTCTGCACCATTCATCTATGTGGGCGACGGTTCTATAAAAGAATTACCGGGATTTGAACCGGGACTGGCTTCATACGGTCCTGCAAGCGGAGAGTTCGAATATATGGACATCATGGACGGAAAAATGAAGACATGCAACCTCAGAGACATGGCCGACAACCGTTCACACGAAGTAACATTGCTTACTGACTATACTTTCGACAACGGTCTGAAATGGAATCTCGACTTCAAATATATGAATGCACCTGAAGCAAACTATGTTGACTTCGGAGGCAGTACGATAAACGAAATTACAGAAGCAGACGGATACACACTATCTGACGGGACTCCATACAGCGGACTTATAGAAGGACGACGCACATGGCTTCACTTCGGAAAAGTGAGAAACATCCTCCTCACAACAGAACTTGAAAAGACATTCGGAAACCACAGAATGAACCTCGGTCTGAACGAATGGTACTATCATCTGGACTATCATTCATCATCAATGCAATGGACTGGTACAGTACAGGAATATCCTGAAATACTTACAGCAGCCGACGGCAGCCGTTTCCGCGGATTCAACGAACTGAGTCCTGAATATACAAAAGGATATGAAAACAAACTCGCATTGTATTTTACTGACGACTGGCAGATAAATCCAAAACTTAATCTGTTCTATGGTGGACGTCTGGAATACTACAGAATGTCGGCCGACCAGATTGCACATCCACGCTACTCAGGCTTCTATATTGGCGATACAGCTCCTGACGGAACGCTCATAACTCCGGCAAACGTAACAAAAGACAAACTGAACTACGCTGCCACAGCAAGAGTGACATACAATATGATTAAAGGATTCGGACTAACAGCCGACGGTACTGTTGCAACAAGATTCCCAAGAATAAACGAATATGCTGGTACTGGTCCTACAGAAGAACAGTACAAGAGAGTAACCATTCCATTAGTACGTGGTGGATTATTCTACAAGAACAGCTGGCTAGATCTGACTTCAATGGTTACATATATCGCTAAATCAAATAACATCGACCAGCAGAATCTGACCAAACCAGGAACAAGCGAAGGAAAGACCGTACTCCTTATATATGATATACAGACATTGGGATGGACAACATCGGCAGAAATAGACCCATTCAAAGGTTTCCACCTGCACGCGCTGTTTACATACCAGAAACCGGTATACAAAAACTATAATGCCAGCGTAACATTCAGTGACGGCTCACAAATGGGAGTAAATGCCAACAACATGATAGTAAAGGAAATCCCTCAGATTCTTGTTGAGTTGGACCCAAGTTACAACATAACAAAAGACTTGCGTTTATGGTTGAGTTTCCGTTACTTTGGAAAAACATACGCCAACCTTCAGGAAGCTCTTTACTTCAACGGACGCTGGGAAACATTCGGAGGTATAAACTGGACAGTAAACAAGAACTTCGACCTAGGAGTGACAGTAGTAAACTTCCTGAACCAAAAAGGAGCCAAAGGAACTATCAACGGTTCGGAACTTATAACCAAGGACGAAGCTTCAAAATATGCAGGATGCTACATGAGCGGTACTTATCTCCGTCCGTTCACAGTAGAATTCAGCGCAAGTATAAAATTTTAAAATCATAAACCCACAATAATTAGAACCATGAAAAAGTTAATTATCGCAAGCGCACTGGTATGTGCAGCATTTCAAGCAAATGCGGAAAACAAAGTATTCCGTATATCAACAAACCAGACCGACCTTATCCTCCAGGTAGGAGATAACGGACGTCTGTATCAGACATATCTTGGTGAAAAACTTCTCCACGAAGAAGACACAAAGAACTTCCAGTGGAACGTACATGCTGCCTCAGACGGCAGTGTAAGCCAGCGCGGATGGGAAGTGTACAGCGGTTCGGGAAACGAAGAATACTATGAACCGGCAATAGCAATCACCCACAACGACGGTAAGACATCCACATATTTATATTATGTATCTTCATCTACAAAAGAAGTAGAAGGAGGAACACAAACAACTATCAATCTCCGCGACGACAAATATCCGGTAGATGTAACACTCCACTATGTGGCATATCCTAAAGAAAACGTAATCAAGACATGGAGCGAAATCAAGCATCAGGAAAAGAAACCTATCACTCTTTCCACTTATGCTTCGACAATGCTATACTTCAACCGTACATCGTACTATCTGACTGAATTCAGCAGCGACTGGGCAAAAGAAGCGCAAATGAGCAGCCAGCAGCTACAGTTCGGAAAGAAAGTAATCGACACAAAACTGGGAAGCCGTGCGGCAATGCATACACATCCTTTCTTCGAGATAGGACTTGATCAGCCTGTAGCAGAAAATCAGGGTGATGTACTGATGGGAACATTGGGATGGACAGGTAACTTCCGTTTCACTTTCGAAGTTGATAACGTAGGCAACCTTCGCGTCATTCCTGCCATCAACCCTTACGCTTCAAACTACGAACTTCCTAAAAACGAAGTGTTCACCACACCGGAATTCATCTTCACTCTGAGCTATAACGGAACTTCTGAAGGAAGCCGTAACCTCCACAACTGGGCAAGAAACTATAGCCTGAAAGACGGTAAAGGCAGCAGACTCACACTGCTTAACAACTGGGAAAATACAGGTTTCAACTTCAACCAGGAAATCCTTGCAGAACTGATGAAAGAAGCAAAACACCTTGGTGTAGATATGTTCCTTCTTGACGACGGATGGTTCGCAAACAAATACCCTCGTAAAGATGACAAAGCAGGACTTGGCGACTGGGAAGTGACACACAGCAAGCTGCCTGGCGGTGTTCCTGCACTTGTGGATGCTGCAAAAGAAGCCGGAGTGAAATTCGGTATATGGATTGAACCGGAAATGGTAAACCCAAAGAGCGAACTCTTCGAGAAACATCCTGAATGGGCTATCCACGATGAAAACAGAAAGATGTACTACTACCGTAATCAGCTTGTACTCGACCTGAGCAATCCTGAAGTACAGGACTATGTATACAGTGTAGTGGAAAACCTGATGAAGGAAAATCCTGAAATAGCATTCTTCAAATGGGACTGCAACAGCCCTATCACAAACATCTACTCTCCATATCTGAAGAACAAACAGGGCAACATGTATATCGACCACGTACGCGGTGTATACAACGTGATGAAGAGAGTAAACGAGAACTACCCTAACGTTCCTATGATGCTTTGCTCAGGTGGTGGTGCACGTTGCGACTACGAAGCACTGAAATACTTCACTGAATTCTGGTGCAGCGACAATACAGACCCTATAGAACGCATATACATACAGTGGGGATTCTCACAGTTCTTCCCAGCAAAAGCTATGTGTGCACACGTTACAAGCTGGAACAAGAATACTTCAGTGAAATTCCGTACAGACGTAGCTTCTATGTGCAAACTCGGTTTCGACATAGGTCTTAAGGAAATGAGTGCAGAAGAACTGGAATACTGCCAGACTGCCGTTAACAACTGGAAGAGACTGAATCCTGCAATCATGGACGGTGACCAGTACCGCCTGGTTTCACCATACAAATCAAACCACATGGCAGTGAACTATGTCAGCAAAGACCAGAACAAGGCAGTATTATTTGCATACGATATCCACCCACGCTATCAGGAAAAACTTATGAACGTGAAACTTCAGGGACTCGATGCAAACAAGATGTATAAAGTAGAAGAAATTATTACTGTCCGCTAAAAGTTCATACATCATTATAATGATAGGGCCGTCCTCCGATTTTGGAAGTCAGCCCTATTTTGGTTATCTTTGAGTCACCACACTAAAAGTTTAACCATGAGCAAAAG
>NZ_JADYTJ010000078.1 GCF_021531075.1 Bacteroides caecigallinarum
CATATGAATAATACTCTCCTTCTATAACTGATTTTTACATGTAATTATTATGAAAATTTTATTACATTTGCGATTAATCGGACATAAATGATAGATATATGAATGCTAATGATATAAATATATTATTACAACTCGGAGAACGGATTACGTTTGAGTGTAAAAAAGCTGAAGGACAGATACCTAAATCAGTATGGGAAACATATTCTTCATTTGCCAATACGATAGGTGGAACCATCATGCTTGGGATAAAGGAATATATGGATGAAACCAACTCAGATAAAAGATTTGAAATTACAGGAGTTGCTAATCCGCAGAAAATGAGGAAGGAGTTCTTTGATACCTTAAATAGCAATAAAGTAAACCGTAATATTCTGACCGATGCCGATGTTGAAATAATACAATACCAAGGTTATGACTTATTATGTATTCATGTGCCGCAGGCAGATTATAGGCAACGTCCTATTTATATCAATGGCAATATTATGAATGGGTCTTTCAAACGTAACTATGAAGGTGACTACCATTGTACGGAAGACGATGTTAAAGCTATGATTCGTGATGCAAACGATAGCGGTAATGATTCTGTATTGATGGAAAATTATACGATGGATGATATTGATGCGCCTACTCTTGCTGCCTATAGAAATCGTTTTCGTACGGCAAATCCAGACCATGTGTGGAATGATTATTCTGATAGGGAATTTCTCTTGAATATGGGAGGGTACATAGTTGATAGGAATACACGCAGAGAAGGCTTGACTTTAGCAGGTTTGCTTATGTTTGGTAAAGGGCTTCCTGTCCGAGAACGATTCGATAATATCCGCATGGATTATCTTGATATGACAAATTTGCAACCGGATAGCCGCTGGAGCGACAGGTTGACATACGACGGGCGTTGGGAGAATAATCTGTATAATTTCTTTATGCGTGTACAATCCAAGTTGGTAAGTGATATAAAACGTCCTTTCAGATTGGAGGGGATGGAACGAATAGACGATACTGCTGTACATAAAGCTATTCGTGAGGCATTGACCAATCTTGTTATCCACGCAGATTATATGGTGACCGGGGTACTCAGAGTGGAGAAACATGATGACTGTTTTGTCTTTTCCAATCCAGGCACACTTAAAATACCCGTTATGGATATTTATGCCGGAGGCAATTCAAAGGCAAGAAATCCAAATATGCAATCAATGTTGCGAATGATTGGTTTCGGCGACAATATTGGTTCTGGGTTTCCTACAATCCTGAACGCATGGAAGAAGGAAAATTGGCGTAAGCCGTTTTTAGTAGAGCGGACTGACTTACATCTTGTTGAATTAACCCTTTCTATGGTATCACTTATTCCGGAGGAATGTCATCAAGCGTTGAATGAGATTTATGGTAGTGAGTACAACAGGCTTGATAAAGAATGTCAATTAGTTTTAGCTACTGCTATAACGGAAGATAATATATCCAATTATCGCATACAGCAATTATTAGGTAAAAATCCTTTGGAGGCAGGAAGAATTCTTTATGCATTGGTTGACAAAGGGATGCTCTTGTCCAACAATAGGGGACGATGGACTTCTTACTCCATTAATTCTGATTATAGTCAAGGAGTAAAAAACTCAAGGAGTAAAACTCAAGGAGTAAAAAACTCAAGGAGTAAAACTCAAGGAGTAAAATCAAGAGAACAGAAAAAAAAGAAAATAAGGGAGGCCTTAATTGATTTCTGCCTTGAAGCACGTACATTGCAGGAAATAGCCGATTATTTAGGATATGCTGATAGGAACAGAATGAAGCGTGTATATATCGACCCGATACTTGGCGAACTACTGGAAATGACATCTTCAGAGAGTAAGAATTCTCCTAATCAGAAATATATAACGAAAACGAAATAAGAGCAATATATAATCATGAAACCCAATAAATTAGAATTGAGTTTAGTTGATGGAACACAACTGAATTAGGGAGTTTTCTATCTGTTCATTGACTGTTTAGTGAGTGTTCACTGAAATAATAAAATATGAACTATTCAAATTTTTGCGGATAGTTCAAAGTTAGAGTCACGAGTTGTTCGGAATTACCGGACAACTCGATTTTTATTTATGTATACGATGAATTATTCGTTCTTTCTGTAACTTAATTATTGCATATCTTTATTAAGGAATTTTTATTATCTTTGCAATAATAGTTTTTTGATAATACACTTTGTAAAGATTTTTACATAGAAAGATATAGCGATGGAGATTATAGATAATGTACATAAAACCCTGAAAGATGATTTTATAACAGAAATAAAGAGCGGGAGCAGAATTTCTATAGCTGCTTCCTGTTTCTCTATATATGCTTTTCAGGAATTGAAGAAACAGCTTAAAGATATTAAGGAGTTACGTTTTATCTTTACATCTCCAACGTTCGTTACAGAGAAAACAGACAAGCAAAAACGTGAGTTTTATATTCCGCGACTTAACCGTGAACGTAGTCTTTACGGTTCTGAGTTTGAGATAAAACTCCGTAATGAACTGTCGCAGAAAGCTATTGCACGTGAGTGTGCGGAGTGGATAAAGAAAAAAGTATGTTTCAAATCCAATCGTACAAACGAAAACATGATGGGTTTTGTCAATATTGACACTGTCAGCTATATGCCTGTGAACGGGTTCACTACAGTAGATTTGGGCTGTGAGCGAGGAAACAATGCCTATACCATGATTAACAAGATGGAAGCACCGTTCTCGCAGCAGTTTCTTACTTTGTTCGATAATCTCTGGAATGATACCGAAAAGATGCAGGTTGTCACCGATGAGGTACTTGACAATATTACAAATGCCTATAAGGAAAACTCTCCCGACTTTATATATTTCGTTACTCTTTACAATATATTTAGCGAGTTCCTTGAAGATATTTCCGAAGATGTATTGCCTAACGAGGCTACCGGATTCAAGAACAGTATAATCTGGAACAAACTGTATAATTTCCAGAAAGATGCCTGTCTTGCCATTATAAACAAGCTTGAAAAATATAACGGCTGTATTCTTGCCGATAGTGTAGGTCTGGGTAAGACATTTACCGCACTTTCTGTAATAAAATATTACGAGAACAGAAACAAGTCCGTGTTGGTGTTATGTCCTAAAAAACTTAACGACAACTGGATAACATATCGCAGCAATTATCTGAACAATCCTATAGCTGCCGACCGTCTGAGATACGATATACTGTTTCATTCCGACCTGTCGCGCACAGGCGGAAAGTCTAACGGTCTTGACCTTGCTCATATCAACTGGAGCAATTATGACCTTGTGGTGATAGACGAAAGTCATAATTTCCGTAATGGCGGTAAGGTTACTACAGACGAAAATGATGAAAATCCGAAAGAGAACAGATATCTGCAACTGCTCAACAAGGTAATCCGTAAGGGTGTAAAGACAAAAGTCCTTATGCTTTCTGCCACTCCGGTGAATAACCGTTTCAATGACCTCAAGAACCAGATAGCCCTGGCATACGAAGGCGAGTCTAAGAATATTGACGATTTGCTTGATACACAGAACAGCATTGAGGATATATTCCGTCAGGCTCAGACAGCATATAACCGCTGGTCGAAACTTCCACCGGAACACAGAACTACAAAACGTCTGCTCGACAGTCTTAGCTTTGATTTCTTCGAGGTGCTTGATTCGGTTACAATAGCCAGAAGCCGCCGTCATATCGAGCAGTATTACAATACAGCGGATATAGGCAAGTTTCCTCAAAGACTGAAGCCATTGTCGCGTCGTCCGCATCTTACTGATTTGGATAGTGCGATAAACTATAATGAGATATTTGAGCTTCTGCAGAGGCTTAATCTCGCTATATATACCCCGTCGCTGTTTATCCTGCCAAGCAAGATATCCAAATATGCCGTGCTGAACAGTAATGATGAATATGCCGGGCTGACTATGGCAGGACGCGAAAGCGGTTTGCGCAAACTTATGAGTGCCAACTTGCTGAAACGTCTGGAAAGTTCTGTAAACTCTTTTCGCCTGACAATAGAACGCATCCGTTCTTTCATCAGTTCCACACTTCAGAAAATTGATGAAACGGATTCATACGAAAACTATGGAATGGTGGCAGAATATGAAATGCCGTACGGCCTTGACATGGACGATGAAGACAGCATTTTCATAGGCGGAAAGAAATCGCAGATTGCGCTTGCCGATATGGACTATATCAGTTGGAAAGAGTTTCTTGAACAGGATATAGAAGTCCTGAATCTGCTTTTGCTTATGCTTGCAGATATAACTCCGGAGCATGACAGCAAGCTGCAACAATTGTTGGCAGATTTGCGCAACAAGATAGAGAACCCTATAAATCCGGGAAACAGGAAAGTGATAATCTTTACCGCTTTCTCCGATACCGCAGAATATCTGTACGACAATCTTGCACAACGGATACTCGAAAAGACAGGACTGCATACGGCTCTGATAACCGGTGATATAGAAGCACGCAGCACTCTGAAATTGAAACAGAAGCTTGATTTCAATACAGTTCTTACACTGTTTTCGCCTATATCGAAGGAGAAAGCAGCCATATTCCCTAATATCGCAGAGAGTATAGATATACTTATAGCGACCGACTGTATAAGCGAAGGACAGAACCTTCAGGATTGCGACTATCTGATAAACTACGATATCCACTGGAATCCTGTCCGCATAATCCAGCGTTTCGGACGAATAGACCGTATAGGCAGTCGCAACGATGTGATACAGCTTGTCAATTACTGGCCGGACATGACTCTTGATGAATATATCGACCTTAAAGGACGAGTTGAGGCACGCATGAAAGTGTCTGTTATGACATCTACAGGCGATGACAATCCGCTTACTGACGAGGAAAAAGGCGATTTGGAATACCGCCGTGAACAGTTGAAACGCTTGCAGGAAGAAGTGATAGACATAGAGGAAATGAACACAGGAGTGTCTATAATGGATCTCGGACTGAACGAGTTCCGTCTTGACCTGCTTGACTATATGAAGCACAATTCCGATGTAGAACATACACCGTTCGGACTTCATGCCATAGTGCCCGCCACGGACGATTGTCCTGCCGGAGTGATTTATGTGTTGAAGAACCGTAACAATTCTGTCAATATAGACAGGAAAAACCGTTTGCATCCATTCTATATGGTCTATATCTCCAATGACGGAGAAGTAGTTATTAATCATCTGTCGCCAAAGGAATTGCTTGACCGTATGCGTTTTCTCTGCAAGGGAATACATGAGCCGGTCAGGGAACTCTGTCACGAGTTTAATCTTGCCACAAACGACGGCAAGGACATGAAACGCTATTCCGACCTTCTGGGAGATGCCGTCAGTTCCATACTTGACGTAAAGGAAGTAAGCGATATAGACAGTTTCCTTAGCGGAGTGCAGGGTAATCTTTTTGCAGACGAAATAAAGGGACTTGACGATTTTGAACTGATTTGTTTTATTGTAATACAGAAGAATGATGGAATTTGATATAAAGTCGTTCGTTGGCGAAGCGACAACATATGACAAAAAAGAAAAAGTGGAATATAGTAAGCCTAAAAGTTGGCTTAAAAGTGTTTCAGCCTTTGCTAATGGTGAAGGAGGTTTCCTTGTCTTTGGTGTGTCTGATAATAATAAGATAGTAGGACTTGATAATGCAGAGAGGGATGCTGAATTTATAAGTGAGACAATTAAGACTAAACTTGATCCAATTCCGGTAATAAAACTTGATTTCAGAGAAATAAATGGTAATAAGATAATTCTTTTGTATGTTTATACAGGTCAGGAAACCCCATACTATTACATCGGAGACAAACAACGCCTCGCCTTTGTACGCATAGGTAATGAGTCTGTTACTGCTGACCGTATTCAATTGAAGAGTCTTGTTCTGAAAGGTTCCGGTCGTACTTACGATAGCCTACCGTCCAACTATAAATTTGAGGATATGGCTTTTTCAAAACTCAGGTCTGTCCATTACAAAAGGTTGCAGCGTTCGTTTGACGACAGTGAGTTTATATCATGGGGTATTATAGATGAAAACGGCAATCTGACGAATGCCGGTGCGTTGTTGGCAGATGAATCCCCAATAAGGCAGTCCCGTATTTTCTGTACACGTTGGAATGGTTTAGATATGACAAGTGGTTTGGGAGAGGCGATTGACGACGTTGAATTGGAGGGGTGTGTGATTGGACAGTTACAGGATGCTGTATCTTTTGTTAGAAATAATTCACGCAAGAAATGGTGGAAAGAAAACGATCACCGTGAAGAATTGCCTGATTATCCTGAACGTGCTGTAACGGAAACTATAGCCAATGCAATCATTCATCGTGATTATTTGCAGATGGGAAGTGAAATACATATTGACATGTATGATGACCGTTTGGAAATATATTCTCCCGGAGGAATGATGGATGGAAGACTTATTCAGCAGCTTGACCCTATGAAAGTACCATCCAAAAGGCGTAATCCGTTGCTTGCTGACTTTTTTAATCGCCTGGGATTAATGGAACGCCGTGGAAGTGGAATGAAGAAGATAATTGATGCATATAAGAAATACATTCATCTTTTAAGTTATCATGCTCCAGAATTTACTTCTAATGCTTCTGAGTTTCATGTAACACTATGGAACTTGAATTTTGAGAATGAAGTTGCCGGAGAAATAATACCTAATGGAATTCCTTCGGTACAAGAGTTCGTAAAAGAACAATCAAAGTTCGCAAAAGAGTTCGTAAAAGAACAATCAAAGTTCGCAAAAGAGTTCGTAAAAGAACAATCAAAGTTCGCAAAAGAGTTCGTAAAAGCGAGTCGGCAGATTTATAAACTAATTTCCCAAAATCCACAAATAAGTGCCACACAAATGGCTGAGAGTATGGGACTGTCTGCACGTCAAGTACAGAAATATCTCAAACGACTTCAAGAAGCAGGAAAGATTTCTCGTTTAGGAGGACGTAAAATTGGAGAATGGAAAATAATTGATGAAGAATACGAAGGATTCTTTGACAGGATATAATTAAAAAAATATGTACGGCTTACCACAAACCACTGAGATAAAGAAACAACTGCCCAAGAAAGCTATATATGCCAAGTTTGAGCTTGACACGCAGCAGCGTGACAGTTTCGATGCGGATATAAACCGTCTTGACCTGACGGCTTTTGTATCGCCTGCCACAGTGCCGGCGATATCGGAAGGACAGACAGTAAAGGAATTCTATTTGATGTGTGTCCGTCTGAAACGAAAGGAATATAATGCCAAGAACATAGTCTTGCTGTCACGACTGATTTCGCAGAATATAGTCTTTGCCTTGCAGTACGAGGATGAAACGCAATTAGTAGTGTTCCACACCAAACTGATAAATTCCTGTTGGAAACCGACGGACGAAACACGGATAGACTTGTCCGGCTTGAACCTTGATGCTGTATGGGAGAATATCATAAAGCAGGTGGGGCAGATTGATGTTGAGGAAGGAAGGTCGCTTACAGAACAGATACAGGCTGATGAGAGGAAAGCAAAGATTGAGGCTCAAATAAAAACTTTGGAGAGAAAGCTTGCTACGGAGAAACAGCCGAGGAAGAAAAGGGAGTATTTCGAGATGATAAGGAAATTGAAGGAGAGTATAAGCTAATTAGCTAATAATTTGTGGTTATAAGTTATATAGCTTATAAATTTTGTATAAAGTAATTGCTTTATTTACATTTGTGACTTAAAAATACTACAATATATGTTTTAGTACTTAATAGCCAATGTATTGTATAACAATATTTTTAAGAAAGGAATAATATAATGAATAGTATAAATGCATCTTCGTTATTTCATTTTACTGATTGTTTAGATACTTTAGAATTAATCCTTCAAAATGGATTTAGATATTCATATTGTTATGAAGAATATGATAAAGAGATTATATTTAATCATAATAATCCGGATTATGCGAATTTTTTTGTAGGAAGTAATA
>NZ_JADYTJ010000079.1 GCF_021531075.1 Bacteroides caecigallinarum
ATTTCAATATATTTACCAGAATCAAATCCATTCTCTAAATGCTTGTTTTGGAAAATATATCCCATCTGATTGGACAGTAATTTAGTACCACCAATCTCTGAGTCAATATTTGTATGTGAATGTCCATATATCCATGCATCAATCCGGTTATCACAGATCAAATTTCCATATTCACTTGCAAAGGCACTATTCAGTACAGAACCTTTATGATAAGGTGCCACAACCTGAAAGGTAGGCAAATGATGTGTTACAACAATGATATGTCTTGCCTTACTTTCTATGATACTTTTCCGGATAAAACTGATACAAACTTCGTGCATCTCATTATACTCTTCTGTCTGGAGCAATTTCCCATTATATTTTATCTGTCGGAAATCGTTCATGCCTTTCCACACGAAATACTCATCGCTCGGATTGATTCGCGACCATAGCGTACTTAAAACAAAATCGGTATCGTCTATACTTACGACCTGATTTTGATAATATCCCACGTTTTTACGTAACATCCATTTCCATTGTAAGCCACGCTCCATTACATCCGAATAATTGTAATACTCATGGTTACCGGGAACAATCAAGACTTGCCTATAGTTCTCAGATGCCCATTTCCAAAACTTTGCCCGTGGGGCAATCTTATCCTTCAGATAGAATATATCACCGGCTAATACCAGAATCTCACCAGTTACTGGTATCTCTTTCTGTTTCAGAAACATGCTATTCTCCTGAAATTCTAGGTGCAGATCACTCATGTATTGTATCTTCATCTTACTGTTCTCCTTTCCTTGATTGTTCAATCTGTTTCCCGATGATTGCCTTCACCTGCGCAAATGAGACCGGAGTGAAATCGTTGTTGTCCACTCCGACATCATATTGTGTAGGAAGAAGCATACTCAGCCGAGGTGCATCCTTTCCGGTATTGTTCCTACTGGTATGCACGTGTCCGAAAAGCTGCCAGGTGCCATTGTATGAGCCGCCATAGCAAAGGAACGGACAATGATTCAGATAAATCTTCTGTTTATCGACCTCGATATACATCTGCATTGCTATATGCTCGAAGTATCTCGTGTAATTCTGCCTCAGGTTCTTGATGTCGTGGTTGCCGGAAATAAGGTATATTTTCCCGTTTAGCCTGTTCAGTACATTTATCCATTCGGCAGAACCTCCCAGACAGAAATCGCCCAAGTGAAACACGATATCCTCCGGGCCGACCACGCGGTTCCAGTTGGAAATCATCGTTTCATTCATGTGCGATACATCCTTGAAAGGCCTATTGCAGAACCTGATGATATTGGTGTGGTTGAAGTGAGTGTCGGATGTAAAGAACACCCTGTTTCCGTCAAATTTATAATTCATAATCTTTTTATTCATGCGCATCACTGCGCGGTTAATAATACGTTATAATTCTGCCTGTGGACGGAATTGACGAGAAGAGCGCATCGTGGGAACGTCACCAGCAGGCACATAATAAAAACCGTCGAAAAGTTTGGTAAGGACTTTCCGACGGTTTTCATTTATCATTTCAACGGGATACCAGCCTCATCGTATCCCCAATCGTTTATCAAACGTTAGTCGGAAAATGTCTCCAAAAGTATAGAATGCTCCAATGCCCAAAGTATGGACATGCCCCATTCTCTCAAAGCATTTTATGCCTCGATCTGATACGGTGTTCCAATTATTCATTCTTCTTTGCAGCATTGTAAACTTTATATTTTTATTCAATTGACGGCGCAAAATTACGTATTTTCTTGAGAAACAGCAATTTTTTTAGAGAAAAGCCGATATGAAGCAAATAACGGGGTCCACAATGCATACACATATACCTTTTGTACGCTTAGCCGTGTACTGTGAGAACTTATAGCATCTCCACTTAGTACTAATGTCAGGATACAATGCAACCTTGATAATTAAGGTTGTCTTTTCACACGGTAATATCTGGTCAAAGTAACTTTATTTTACCCACATATTAACATACATTAAATAAAGTAAGACTAAATAAAATAAAGGGGAAAATTGATTTTATCTTCCTCCTTGTTCAGTAAAACGATATATATGGATTTTATAACATTATATGTGGCAATATTTTGTAAAATTATAATGTATTATTCGTATATTTGTTATTAATTGGAGTTGCTTGCATAGCTTTAATTAGCTTAAAACAAGTATATTTCATGATATATTATGCAAATATTGAATAAACTGTTATCTTTCAATTGTTTGTCCTAATAAAGAAAATATAAGTCTACTGATTAATAATATATAATGATATGGCCGATAAAAGAAAAATCGTTATAGATTTAAATAATAGTCTATATGCTCATGGTTTCGAAAGTGAACAACAGATACACAAAGAGGATTTGGATAAGACAATAAGCATTATCCGTAATCAACTGCAACAGACTGATATGCAAGAAGATCAGAATGTTTTCTTGACCCATCTATATCGTACAATCGGAATTTTTGGTGACAGAGGCTCGGGTAAGACGTCTTTTATGATAAGTCTTCTAAACCAATGTAAGAATGAACTTAAAGATGATGTGGAAGTGTTGAGGATGATTGATCCTACGTTAGTGGAACATAAGAAGCCTATTATTCTTTGTGTCATTTCTATGATACAGCAGAAAGTGGAAGCAGTCCTACGTTCAAAAGAATGTTCAACCACAGATACATACGAACTAAAAAGAGCATGGGACAAGGTTATGACCCAGATCTCAAGGGGAATATTCGCTATTGACAATGTTGGTAATGACTATAATAATTCATTATGGCAGGATGAAGCATACGTAATGCATACGGGATTGACTAAAGTAAACGATGCGAATGAGTTTGAGGCTAATTTGAGAAAAATGACAAGAATGGCATTGAATATTCTTGACAAGAAAGCATTCATTTTGGCATTTGATGATATTGATGTAGATGTAGAACAGGGATGGAATGTGCTTGAAGCATTGAGGAGATATCTATCAGACACTCGGATTATCTCTATTGTTAGCGGCAACATCAAGCTTTATGGTTCATTGGTACGGTATGAATTATGCAAGAATTTGAAAATGCCTGATGGTACTCACCGTGAACTAATGGCCAATGAATTGGAAAGTCAATATATGCTAAAACTACTAAATCCCTCCAACAGAATAAATCTGCTTTCTTTGGGTCAACTTCTACAAAATTCCGAAATCACTGTAAACGTAAAGACGGAAAAGGTTGTTACTGAACTGAGTCAGCAATACCTGAATATTCTGAATGATTTAGGAATTATTGACATGCCTTCTAAAAATACATTCAAAGATTTTCTGTTATCTATGTCCTTGCGTTCGCAGATTCATTTTCTAAAAGATGCTTGTATGGAAAAGGAAAAAAATCCACCATTAGATGTATTCAGATCCAGACTCTATGCTCATGGCATTGATATCGAAGCATTGAATACGAACATACAAATGGTGAATATCGCACTATTAGAGTATTTGAATGAAAATGCAAATCTACCGGATTGTTATTTGTTGCTGCCTACATTACCGGATAAAGATATTAATAGTAATTTCACGGCTATAACCTTGCTAGAGTGTTGGTATTTGAGGAAAAATCCATTCCTTATATTTGACTATATGTTGCGAATTGGATACATCAGAAATGTCGTTTTACCTTTTGAAAGTAACGACTTAGCGATAAAAATTTGCAAATATTCAGGTTGGAATCAGTTGATGTCATTGAAAAACAACATAGGCTTGACTATGGCATACGTGGCAGGCAATGGATTGGGAAGCATGAAAGAACATATATCCTTGTTTGCTATGGGAGAAAAAGCAAAAAAAGCAAAAGAAACGCAGATGAATGCTTTAGATAATGTGCTAAAGAAAGAAGAACGCCCTCTTATCAGATTGATGGCCATGTTTCCCTTTATACGTATCACGCAAAGCAAAAACAATGAGAGCAAAAGCTATTATTCATTAGCGGCTCTGCTGGCTGTGGTTGGTGATATACTAAGATGCATAGATAAAGATGAAATGATAGGATGTATCAATGATCTAAAACTATTCCGTAGTTATCAAATGCCACAAGATGAGATTTACTACGGACTAGATGAAATAATAGATGGTAATAATTTCGGTGTAGAAACCAATCAAGACGGGATTTTTCAGTTAGCAGAATTGATGTATAAATGGAAAGAAGCCTATCATGATTACATGCTTCCTCCATACGCATTAGGTAGAATCATTACACGTCTATACACCTCTTTATCAAATGTTATAATCAGCTCAGTCGGTCAGATGATGAATATCATGGTGGCAAACTTTTTTAATGCTTGTTTGATTGAGGAATCAAGAGTAAAGAACTCCGCTCAAGAACAAGGTGAAATTAATAATAGCAATTTGAGAACAGACACAAGATATTTTAAGGACAATTTAGGGAAGACAGATATTATGAACAAATTAACCTTTACTAAATGGATGATATCTTGTCCTATGATGAATTGTTTCCTTGATAAAGAGACTTATGACAAATTACAAGAATTTATAATTGATGAACTCAAAACAACTGCCAGAGAGTCATATTCTGTTTATGAATTATTATGCTGCATAAATACTAAAGACGATATTGACGAAAAACCGTCATTTTCAGGTGAAAAGAAGGAAGGATGGATAAAAACAGTAAAGATTCTGTTGGATAATGAAATAAATGACAATATAATACAGGAAAAGATTATTAATGAAGGGGATATTAACAAAGCCATCGATTTTATTAATTCTACAGATCTTTTCAGCAACGTATATAAAAGTTCCGTAGAGTCGTTCAAAGAAAACTATCAACGCAAAATAGAAGCAACAGAAGCTATGGCTCCAGGTATTGAAAATGAGCAGAATAACGTATGATATGAAAAGTAATTCTTATCTCCGGTATCTGTTGTCAGACAACAGTTCACTGAAAAAATACTATAAAAAACAGACTGCAGTTAGTCTGAAGGATGTAAAACGTTCCATACTGTTAAAGGTACGAGAACGTGGATATTCTGTTCCAGATCACTACTATCGTTTGGGAACAGAATTTTCGTTTTTGGGTATTGATGAATTGAGCGAACTATTCACAATAGGGCTTCCTAAACTAGCTGACGAGTATCTTGAGATAAGAGAAAGACAGATATTTGTTAAAGGAGAACAAATGAACGAATGGCAGTTACTTTTACCACAAATTCCTCCATTGTTATTAGTAACGATGAAAATTTGGAAAGAATCAGAACCTATTGATGATGATGCTGTAAACTTTGCGTATCGCTATTTATTACCCTCTGTTAAGAATACGGCAATACCTTCTGCATATCTTCCTGAAATGGAAACATTGAGGGAAGAAAATCACGGTTTTGATGATTTGCATATCCATCTGAATGGTGCTGTAGAAACAGATTTGGCATGGCATGACTTTTTACGCTATCCTGAAGTAGTATATCAAGATATAAATAAGGCTTATCGCAATGACAAGGTGAAAGAACAACTTGAACAATTGACAGATATATCCACCCCGATTGAGTTCTATCATCTTTTTAATATAGCAGGTAGGATTAGAGAATGGCTATTCCAAAAGGTAACAAATGGAAAGGATATTTTTAACTCTGAATCTTTTGACAATCTCCTATCTAAACTTGTTGAAATGAGAGATACCTATAAAGAACATCCAATAAAATCAATTTTAGGGTATGATGCTTCTCCATTGATACTAGAAGGACTACTCTATATAAAGATTTTAGATTACCTAGCCATGCACTCACACGATAAGGCTGTTGCCGGATTGTTTCATTACTATTTACTCATTTTAGGTGTTTGCAACAAGCTATTGGTACAGCAAACTGATGCTTTTGGTTTTGAGCAATTCCAAAAATACACCTCTAACAATTTCAGAGAGTTCAGTGAACAGACTTATCCTCAACGCTTTCTGCAACTAGCAGGGAATGATTTGCGAAACGTCCGTCATATTGAAGGCCGATTCTCTCCTAAGACTTCTATAAATGATAATGCCACTATTATTAATAAAATAGTAGAAGGTCATAATCGTTTAAGGCAAAGTCAAAATACTGTTGGAATTTCCCATACTACTTCATTATCGTTAATTGCACATTTTATAAAAAAAAGTGAACAATCTAAAGGTAATATTAGATTTTCGGAATTACGTAAAGATCTTGACCAGCGAACTGAAGCACTAATCGCTCTGATGAATACAAATAGTTCTTATGCAAAATTTGTAACAGGTGCTGATGCAGCTGCCAGTGAGTTTGATACTCCTCCAGAAGTATTTGCGCCATCATTCCGCAGGCTAAGAAAAAATGGTATACGGCATTTTACTTATCATGCAGGAGAAGATTTCTTTCACATATTGAGTGGACTAAGGGCTATATACGAAGCCATAGAATTTCTAGGGTTACAAGCCGGGGATAGAATAGGTCATGCGACAGCAGCCGGAGTAGATGTGAGAATCTGGAAACAAAATATAGGCGACCGTATATGGATGCATATTGAAGATTATTTGGATGATCTTGTTTTTGCTTATCATCTGATTGCTGTGATGAAAGAAAATGACTTACTACCTTTACTTCCCAAGATAGCCCTGCGAATTGAAGAATTGTCATCTAAGATTTATCCAAGTAAATACAGTGTAAGTGAATTAATAGAAGCTTGGAGTTTAAGAAAGGAAAACCCAATATTATTAAACTCTGAGAATCCAAGTTCCTCCGAACAAATTTGCCTCTATTATCATTCAGAAGAAGGACGAAAAAAGGGAAAAGAAATATGTATTGTTGATGCTTACGAGATTTTTGGAGAAAAAGAACTAGACTGTTTGCAAAAAATCATATTAAAAATGATGCATCAAAAACAAATTGTCATTGAGACATTGCCGACAAGCAATGTCATCATAGGTCATCATCATGATTTCTCCACTTATCATCTTTATAATTGGTATAAGTGGAGCAAAGAAGGAATAATGATACCATCAATAGTTGTAGGTACTGATGATGCTGGTATCTTTGCTACTAATATCTATAATGAATATTGCCACATTTACTGTATGCTTGTTTTTAATAAGGGATTAAGCCCATATGAGGCAATGGAATATATTGAGCTTTTATTTCATAATGCAAAAGTCTATGTATTTAGATGAGAACACAAGACACTGTCCAAAAGACACTGTCCAAAATTTTGTACAAATGAAAATAGAATTCAGTTATAAGTTCTTCTCTTACATCTGGATTCTATTTTCAACTTAATTTAAACCATCAGTTCTGAAAAAGCATATCATTTTTCATCTTTCATAAGTAATAAAAAATAGTATTCACAAATCTGATTTTTCTTCTACATGTTAATTTGTGGCATTTAACACAAAATATTTTAACATCCATTTAGAACACATTAATTGCGATATAATTCAATTGACATTTTATTTATTGTTATTTTTAATTTTGCGGAAGCGGTTCACAAAATGTTTTATTAACGACACGATCCCTCATAAGTTTCATATCAGTAAAACTCCTTGACACGTTTTGAATAATGTCCAAATA
>NZ_JADYTJ010000007.1 GCF_021531075.1 Bacteroides caecigallinarum
ACATTATATATTCTTTTGAGGTGTCTATGTCTTGATTAAGCGATTTCAACTCTTCAGCAGTGAGTTCCTGTGTCATGGTTTTCTTACACTCAATTATGACTGCTGCTTTTGCTGATTTGTCTTTATAGAATGAAACTGTGTATGAAGAAGAATTTTCCATGTTTTTTGCTATTTCAGACTCCTTCTTGTCAATTAGGATGTATGCAACATCTTTATTGAACAGCTTGCCGAATCCTCCCCACGATGCAAGATTCAATTCATTTTCTTTGTCGCCTGTCTTTATTGTTAATTTTCCATTCTCAGCAATTTTGCTTAAATCGGCAGGTAATTCAGATACAGCTACTTTTCCTGTCTTTTTTGCAGTGTTGTTTGTAATAGTGCTTTCATTGGAAGAATTTATCATCTTTTGTCCTAAGTTTTCCCTAACAGAATTAAAAAGCTCATCTTTCAGGTCTATTGTTTCACGTCTGAATTTTCCACAGATAGGGGCAAGCTTGGTTTTTTTTCTGTTCAATGCCATATCGTCAGTTATCCATTCCTCAGCAGTATAACGTTCACCACCGTCTCTGTTTTCATCATACCAGTATCTTATTCTACTCATCTCTAAATTACATTTGCCGTTTTCTGCAGTTATATAGAAATGATAGTATATTCTTGTCCTGTCCAGTGAAAGAGCTGTTGACGAGAATACCAGATATTCTTCGGCCGTGGCTACAATCTCTCCTTTTTCTTCATCCTTATATACTACACTGCTTTTAAGCTTTTCATTAGGAACGAAACGTTTTTCTGCCCACTGGAGCATGGTATTGTATAATTCCTCTTTGCTCATTGTTGGGACCTTTATCTCCTCTTCAAAGGAAACTTTACCATCTTTCAGAGTGATAGCTCCTTCCAGATACTTAGGATTTGAATTGTCCTTCTTTTTGTTGTCTTTTGCTATGGCGAAAAAAGGCAATAACGCCAAGATTACTAATAGTAGATTTTTCATGTTTGAGTTATTTATCAAGTTAATTGCAGCAAACTTACAAAAAAATCTTTTTTCATGGTAGAATAGATTGTTTTCTCTTTGTTTATCTTTGTTAAACGGATAGTAAAATATCTTTTGTAAATTGTCTGTCATTAAAACGACCTGTCGTTTTATGTAAAATGCCTTGTCGTTTTAGATAAAATGTCCTGTCTTTTCAGGTAAAACGTTTTACTGGTACTGATTTTCAGAAAAAATGGTTACATTTGTTCGTTTTTAATTTCAAGTATATTGTTTATGCACGTATTTTATACACCGGACATACTTACTGATTCTGAATTGCCTGCAGAGGAAGCAGGGCACTGCGTAAGAGTATTACGATTAAATATTGGTGATGAGATTTTGCTGACCGACGGCAAAGGGTATTTTTACAAGGCTGCCATAAGTGCTGCTTCCGGTAAAAGGTGTCAGGTTAGGATAATTGAAAAAACATTTCAGGAACCTCTTTGGAAAGGCCATTTGCATATAGCTATGGCTCCTACGAAGATGATGGACCGTATAGAATGGTTTGCCGAGAAGGCTACAGAAATAGGTCTGGATGAGATTACTTTCCTGAATTGCCGTTATTCTGAACGTAAGGTAATAAAGACAGAGAGAATTGAAAAAATTGTAGTTTCGGCAGTGAAGCAGTCTTTGAAAGCCCGAAAACCGGTAATTCATGAGATGACAGACTTTGACAAATTCATGAAGATGGATTTCAAGGGAGATAAGTTTATTGCACATTGCAATGAAGGCGAAAAGACTTTGTTGAAGGATGCTATAGTACCGGGTAATGATGCTTTGGTTCTGATAGGTCCGGAGGGAGATTTCAGTAAGGAAGAAGTGGAAATGGCTATAAAGAAAGGTTTCAAGCCTGTAAGTCTCGGCAAGTCACGACTTCGTACTGAGACCGCAGCACTTGTGGCTGTACATACCATGAACCTGCTGAATGCCGAATAAAACTTCATAAAACGAACAACTAACATCAAACAACAGAAAATGAAACTGAAATATTTTTGTGTTCCGGTATTGGCTCTGTTTATGGCAGCATGTGGCAGTGCGCCGGATTATAGGAATGCCATACCTGCAAAATCGGCTGCACTGGTTGCCATTGATGTAAATTCGATGGCAGAGAAGAGTGGGCTGAGTGGTGACAATATTGATGAGGGATTTCTTGCAAGATTCAAAAATATGGTGAATAGTGGTCTTGCAGGTTCAGAAGCTCTGGTAAATAGGATATTTGATGATGCCGATGAAAGTGGATTAGGACTTAAAGAAAAAATTTATCTTTTTATGGGCGAACAGGCAAAAATGGGTGGACTGCTCGTTAAAGTTACAGATAGAGATAAATTGGAGGAACTTCTGGATGTCCTAAAGAAACAGCAGATTTGTACCCAGCCAAAAGAGGCTGACGGCTGTGAATGGACTGTTATAGGCAACTGGCTATTGGCTTATAATGACGGTGCAATGGTTCTGGTGGCCGATAATAAAGGCTCTGATCCAAAATCGCTTGTAAGGCAGGCTTCAATGTGGCTGAGACAGAAAGATGGTGAGGGCTTTTCCGCATCAGACGATTTCAGGCAGATGGAGCAAAAAAAAGGCGACATTGTTTTATGGAGTTCACTTGAAGTTCTTCCGCATGAGGCTGTATATCCTCTCACTATGGGTGTTTCTGCCGAATTACGTCTTAAGGATGTAAAAGCTATTTCTACTGTGGACTTCATGACAGGAAAAACTGTGATGGATGTGGAAATGATGGTGGATGACGATGTGATGAGGGGAATTCTTGACAAGAAACAGAAAGTGACATCAACGGTGAAAGGTAGTTTTCTTGATATGTTCCCATCGAATACACCGTTTTGGGTTACTGCTAATATCAAGGGGGGAGAGTTTTATGATTTCATATGCGAAAATCCTTCCGTACGGAGATATTTTGAAAAATCTATGATACCATTGGATTTCGGTTCTATATTCAATGCGATAACTGGCGATGTGGCCTTATCAATGTCCGGACCCGAAGGAAAGGATTTTATAGCATATGCAGATGTAACTACCGACTCTTTTTTGAAGTCCTTTGAATCGCTGAAGTCAATGGCAGCGCTTTCCGGAGGACAAGTGTTACTGCGCAATCATGGCGACAATGGTTATGAATTCAAGACTGTGGATGGAAGTCTGGTAGGATTGACTCCCGGATATATGGCTTTATGGCTGGGAGTAAGAGATGGTAAGTTTTATGTTACGAACAAGGAATCATTGATAGACAGACGCGTGCTCGGACTTTCGCTCAGAAATCGTGACTGGGGTAAAAGAGTTGAGGGACAGCGATTTTTTATGGTCTCTGATTTAACTTCACTTGATCGTCTGTTTGATTTGAGTAAACTGAAGGGGTCGATGGCTTCTGTTTTGGCATTTTTCGGTGGACTGGATTATCTTACTGCCGAAAGTGCTGATGGCGAGAATGTGCATATCGAAATCATTATGAAGGACAGAGGACGTAATCCGCTGTCGGCATTATTGGATAATTAAATATATATAAGGTGGAAAGAATAGAATTAGACAATGTATTGCCTGCTGTGTTTTCCGGAAGAGATAATATTATTTCCGATCTGTGGCTCGGAAAACTGTGTTTTGAGAAAGGAAAGTCTTATCTGATAGAAGCTGCTTCCGGAACCGGCAAATCATCGCTTTGCAGTTTTATATATGGCTACAGAAAGGATTATGAAGGTTTGATCAGTTTTGATGATGCTGATATTAAAAATTTTTCAGGGAGTACGTGGACTGAGATAAGGCAGAAGAATCTTGGAATGATGTTTCAGGAACTTCGCCTCTTCCCGGAACTGACAGCCGGAGAAAATGTTATCCTGAAAAACAATCTGACACATTTCAGAGATGAAGCTCAGATAAGAAAATGGTTTTCCATGTTGGGAATAGAAGATAAATGGGCAGAACCAGTGGGACGAATGTCATTCGGACAACAGCAGAGAGTGGCTTTCATAAGGATGCTGTGTCAGCCGTCCGATTTCCTGTTTATGGACGAACCGGTAAGCCATCTGGACGATGCCAACGGAAAAATTATGGCAAAAATACTTTACGATGAAATCCGTGAAAGGGGGGTGGGGGTTATAGTAACTTCCATAGGCCGTCGTCTGGAGATGAACTATAATGCTGAAATAAAACTTTAAAAAAAGAACTGAGGAGAGAATATGCTTTGGAAATTATTAAAACAGCATATAAGTGTTGCGCAACTGGTAGGTTTCTTTATTGCCAACCTGTGCGGAATGGTAATTGTAATGTTAGGAATACAGTTTTATAACGATGTATCGCCAGTATTTACGCAAGAGGATAGTTTCATAAAGAAAGACTATATAGTAGTGACAAAGAAGGTTAGTACACTGGGCAGTATTGCCGGTAAGAGCGGTACTTTCTCTTCTTATGAGGTGGACGACCTTAAGTTGCAGCCTTTTACCGTACAAGTCGGTGCTTTCCAGCCTGCACAGTTTAAGGTGTCAGCTGGTATATCTTTCGGAGGAATGGATATGTCTACTGCAATGTTTCTTGAATCCGTTCCTGATAATTTTGTGGATGTGAAGGCTGATGCATGGAAATACACTGAAGGTCAGGACGAAATACCTATAATAATACCGCGCAATTATCTTAATCTTTATAACTTTGGATTTGCCAGAAGCAGAAATCTGCCTCAACTGTCGGAAGGTATGGTCGGACTTGTGTCGCTCAATCTCTATTTGTCTGGCAATGGCATGAGGGAAATGAAAAAAGGGCGTATAGTAGGATTTTCTAACAGACTGAACACTATACTTGTGCCCGAAGCCTTCATGAGGATTGCTAATGCTACGTATGGAGGTAACAAGTCTTGGGAGCCATCACGACTGATAATAGAAGTGAATAATCCTGCCGATGAAAGAATAGCCGGATATTTCAGCGACAATGGATATGAGACGGAGGACAACAAGCTTGATTCGGGGAAGATTACGTGGTTTCTGAAACTTGCCGTTGGAGTGGTTATGACTGTAGGATTGGTTATAAGTATACTGTCTTTCTATATATTATTATTAAGTATATATCTGCTTTTGCAGAAAAATATGGATAAACTCGAGAATCTCATTCTTATGGGTTACAGTGTATCGCGGGTGGCAGTACCTTATCAGGTTCTTACTGTTGTGATGAATTTTTCAGTATTAATACTGTCCGTCATTATTCTGCTATTGGTAAGGAGTGTATATATAGATGCACTCTCTGACATAATAACAGATTTAGGTGATAGGAATGTGCTGCAATCTTGCATTTGTGGTGTGATTTTGTTTGTATTAGTGTCTGCATATAATATTATTGCCATTAGGAGAAAGATTAAATCTATACTTTAAATACATATTCTAGTTTAAAAAGTCTTTATTCTCTGTGATAATATGTAAACAGTATTGGGAAATATCTCTCTTATTGTGTCCTATAACATTGTTTGAGGGATAAAAAATGTTACTTTTGGGAACATTGTTATAGGATAAAACATTAAATTTGCGATATACAATTAAGATAATTATTTAACAGATTAGTTTATGTCAAAAATCGTTGGACATATTTCGCAAGTTATCGGTCCTGTAGTGGATGTCCATTTCGACCTTGAAGGATTGGATGCTGATGTAGCTTTGCCGAAGATACACGATGCAATGACTGTTGTCCGTAAGGATGGTCGTACATTGATTATCGAAGTGCAGCAACACATTGGTGAGGATACTGTGCGTACAGTAGCTATGGACAGTACGGACGGACTGAAACGCGGAATGGAAGTTGTACCTACCGGTCAGCCTATAACCATGCCGGTGGGAGCACAGATCAGGGGACGTGTGATGAACGTAGTTGGAGAGACTATCGACGGAATGTCCGAACTGGACAAGAAGGACGGTTTCCCTATACACCGCGAACCTCCACGTTTTGAGGATTTGGCAACAACTCAGGAAGTATTGTTTACAGGTATTAAGGTTATTGACCTTTTGGAGCCGTATCTGAAAGGTGGTAAAATCGGATTGTTTGGTGGTGCAGGTGTCGGTAAGACAGTGCTCATCAAGGAGTTGATTAACAATATTGCAAAGAAGCACAATGGTTTCTCTGTCTTTGCCGGTGTGGGAGAGCGTACCCGCGAAGGTAACGACTTGCTTAGGGAAATGATTGAATCCGGCGTAATCCGCTACGGAGAAGAATTCCAGAAGAGCATGGAAGAAGGCAACTGGGATTTGTCGAAAGTAGATTATAAGGAAGTGGAGAAATCGCAGGTTGCAATGGTGTTCGGACAGATGAATGAGCCTCCCGGTGCACGTCAGTCTGTTGCACTGTCAGGTTTGACTCTTGCAGAATCTTTCCGCGACCGTAAGACTGACGAGAACAGTCCTAAGGATATTCTGTTCTTTATAGATAATATATTCCGTTTCACTCAGGCAGGTTCTGAGGTGTCCGCACTTCTTGGACGTATGCCTTCGGCTGTAGGTTATCAGCCTACTCTGGCTACTGAAATGGGTAAGATGCAGGAGCGTATCACTTCTACGAAGGATGGTTCCATCACATCTGTTCAGGCTGTATACGTGCCTGCCGATGACTTGACAGACCCTGCTCCGGCTACTACATTTACTCACCTTGACGCTACTACAGTGTTGAGCCGTAAGATTGCCGAACTTGGTATTTATCCTGCCGTTGACCCGCTGGATTCCACATCACGTATTCTTGACCCGCTTATCGTAGGAAAAGAACATTACGAAACTGCGCAGAGAGTTAAGCAGATTCTTCAGCGTAACAAGGAATTGCAGGATATTATCTCCATTCTCGGTATGGACGAACTTTCGGACGAAGACCGTCTGACAGTGAACCGTGCTCGTAGGGTACAGAGATTCCTTTCACAGCCGTTTGCCGTTGCTGAACAGTTTACAGGTGTTCCGGGTGCTATGGTTTCTATAGAAGATACAATCAAGGGATTCAAGATGATTCTGGACGGTGAGGTTGACTACTTGCCTGAACAGGCATTCCTTAACGTAGGAACCATTGAAGATGCCATAGAGAAAGGAAAGAAACTGCTTGAGGCTGCTAAAGCATAACGCCTATGGACAGGAAGGAATTGCATCTGGTGATAATATCACCGGAGCGTACTCTCTTCGACGGCCCTGTAAACTGGGTGGAACTGCCGGGAGAACTCGGTAAATTCCAGGTGCTTGTAAATCATGCTCCTATAATATCATCCTTAAAGGAAGGTGAAGTGATATATCAGTGTGGAGAGGCACATTACAGGGTGCAGAGAGATACGCAAAGATTGAAAATTACAGGAGGATTCGTTGAGGTTAAAGATAATTTGGTCTCAGTGTGCGTAGAATTATAAACCGAAAAATCTGAAAAACATGTTTTTGCTAAAGGCAAAGAGGATATTTATAAAAAAAATGACAATATTGACTTTGATATTGTCTGTTGTGATAGGTTTGATTTACCATTTGTTTATACCAGACAGGTATTTTCCGTGGTTTCCTGCCATTCCTGTGTTTTTTTACCTCTTCGGTCTGTTCTACATCAACATGTTTTCTCTGGCTTATCGGTTGGGAGAAGATAAAATGGTTCCACTGTTTCTGGTTTGCAAAGGAACAAAGTTTCTTGTTAGTGTGCTGATAATTTCTATATACTGTTATGCGGTACAGCATGAAATTGTGGCTTTTTTTGCAACCTTTCTGGTATTCTATATTTCTTTTCTGATATTCGAAACTGTATATTTTACTAATATCGAACTGAGACTTATAAAGAAGAAAAAACTAAAACAGAAACAATGAAAAAAGTACGTTATATATGGACTTTGGTGTTACTGATGGTTTTTACATCGTGTTTCGCATCTGCCGAGACTTCTAATGAAGGTGGTGAAGTGGATGTCAATGAACTGGTGTTCGGACATATCAACGATGCCTACTCTTGGCATATTCTCAGCATAGGGGATACTCATATCACAATACCATTGCCGGTAATAGTGAAAAGCAGTACCGGATGGCATGTATTCTCATCTGAGAAACTTGAAGATGGTGAGTATGAAGGACTTTATATTGCCGAAGGTGGAACATACGACGGAAAGATAGTAGAGCGTAATTCTTCAGGCGAGGAAGTTCGTCCATGGGACATGTCCATAACAAAGAATGTTGTTGGACTTATAATAAACAGCACTATTCTGGTGTGGATAGTTCTTGGATGTGCTAGATGGTATAAAAAACATCCTGTAGAGAACGGTGCGCCAAGAGGTGGTGTAGGTATGGTAGAATCGATGGTGTTAATGATTTATAATGATGTAATCAAGGAAGGTATAGGTCCTGGTTATGAACGTTATGCACCGTATCTGCTGACTGCATTTTTCTTTATATTGGTTAATAACCTGATGGGACTTATTCCAATATTTCCTGGAGGTGCCAATGTAACAGGTAATATAGCTATTACACTTGTGCTGGCTTTGCTGACTTTCTTTTTTACGAATGCTTTTGCAACCAAAGAATATTGGAAAGATATATTTTGGCCTGATGTTCCGGTATGGCTTAAGGCTCCTATACCTATGATGCCGGTGATAGAATTCTTTGGCCTGTTCACTAAGCCTTTCGCTCTTATGATTCGTCTTTTTGCCAATATAATGGCAGGCCACGCAGCTATTCTCAGTTTGCTGTCCATAATTTTCATAACAGTGAAGATTGGTCCGTTATTGAATGGTACAATGACTTTTGTGTCAGTGGCCTTTGGTATATTCATGACTGCTCTTGAACTTTTGGTAGCTTTCATTCAGGCTTATGTGTTTACTATGCTTTCAGCCGTATTTATCGGTCTTTCCAAGGTAAAGGAAAAAGAAGAAAATTAAACTAACAAAAAATAGTGATGAAAATGTACGGCAAAATTGCCGTAGTAGAATTATTACTTTATAAATTAAAAAATAACAAACTTAAAAACTTATAATTATGTTACTTTCAATTTTATTACAGGCTGCCGCAGGTGCAGGTTTAGGTAAATTGGGTGCTGCTCTTGGTGCAGCTATTGCAGTAATCGGTGCAGGTATTGGTATTGGTAAAATCGGTGGTTCAGCTATGGAAGCAATTGCTCGTCAGCCAGAAGCATCAGGTGATATTCGTACTAATATGATTATCATTGCAGCACTTGTTGAAGGTGTAGCTATTATCGCAATTATCGTTTGTCTTTTGACATTGTTCCTATAATAATCAGCGTATGGGATTATTGACTCCGGATCCGGGGTTACTGTTTTGGATGGTAGTAGTATTCGGTATTGTCTTCTTTTTGTTGGCAAAATTCGGATTCCCTGTTATCATCAAAATGGTTGACGATCGGAAAGCGTATATTGACAACTCGCTTAAAGCTGCACGTGAAGCTAACGAACAATTGGCAAACGTGAAGATTGAAGGCGAGAAAATCTTGGCTCAGGCCCATGAGGAGCAAGCCCGAATCCTGAAATCGGCTACAGAAACGCGTGACCGTATCATTAGAGAAGCCCAGGAAAAGGCTCGACTGGAAGGTGACCGTTTGATGGAGGAAATGAAAAAGCAGATTGAAACCGAAAAAGAAAGTGCAATCCGCGATATCCGGCGTCAGGTGGCTTTACTCTCTGTAGGTATTGCTGAAAAAGTAATGCGTACAAAATTGGCCGATGAGAAGGAACAGACTGAACTTATCAGTCGGTTGGTGGACGAAATGGTTGAATCTTCTAAATAACCTAATATGAATACAGGAGTTGTTTCAAGGCGTTATGCCAAGGCTTTGTTGGACTTTGCAATGGACAGAGGCAATGAAGACAAGATATATGAAGAGGTAAAAACGCTGGCCAGACATTTTGCTAATGTTCCTGATTTGAGAAGGACTATTGATAATCCGGTTGTTACGAAACAGGAAAAATTGAATTTGCTTGTTGAGGCAGCAGGAGGTAAAGATGTCACTGAAGAAATGAAACGTTTCCTCTTGCTGGTGCTTAATGGTAAGAGAGAGAAATTCTTGCAATTCATGACATGGTCGTATATTGACCTGTATAGGGAAAGGAAGCACATATTGATGGGTAAACTGACAACGGCAATCGAAGCTCCGGAATTGGTAAAGAAACTTGAAAAAATAGCTAGTAAGAAAACTAATTCCAAGATAGAAATAACTTCTAAAGTTGATCCTTCTATCATAGGCGGTTACATTATGGAAATAGATGGATATCGCCTTGATGCCAGCGTCGATTACCAGCTTAAAAAAGTAAAGCGTCAGTTTATTGAGAAAAACAGAAGAATAGTTTAATTATTTGAATTGACTAATAATGGCAGATAATACTATAAAACCCAGCGAAGTCTCTGAAGTATTGCTCCAGCAGCTTGAGGGTATCGACACATCACTGAAGTTTGATGAAGTGGGTACCGTGTTGCAGGTGAGTGATGGTGTAGCTCGTATCTATGGCTTGCGTAATGCTGAAGCCAACGAGTTGCTGAAGTTTGAGAATGGAGTTATGGGTACTGTAATGAATCTGGAAGAGGACAATGTGGGTGCAGTCCTACTCGGTCCTACTGACCAGATTAAGGAGGGAATGATAGTAAAACGTACCAAGCATATCGCTTCCATCAATGTAGGTGAGGGTATGTTGGGACGTGTAATCGACCCTCTTGGCGTTCCATTGGATGGACGCGGCGACATTTTAGGTGAGACATTCGAAATGCCGCTCGAACGTAAGGCTCCGGGAGTAATATTCCGTCAGCCTGTAACAGAACCGTTGCAGACAGGTTTGAAGGCTATTGATGCCATGATTCCTATAGGACGTGGGCAGCGTGAGTTGATTATCGGTGACCGTCAGACTGGTAAAACTGCAATTGCTATTGATACAATTATCAATCAGCGTTCTAATTATGAAGCAGGAAATCCGGTTTACTGTATTTATGTAGCAATAGGTCAGAAAGGTTCTACTGTGGCTAGTATAGTTAATGCACTTCGCGAACGTGGTGCAATGGATTATACAGTAGTAGTAGCCGCTACAGCTTCCGATCCTGCTGCTATGCAGTATTTTGCTCCGTTTGCCGGTGCAGCTATCGGTGAATATTTCCGCGATACCGGTCGTCATGCGCTCGTAGTGTACGATGACTTGTCAAAACAGGCTGTTGCATACCGCGAAGTATCACTTATTCTTCGTCGTCCTTCAGGACGTGAAGCATATCCGGGTGATATTTTCTATTTGCACTCACGTCTGCTAGAACGTGCTGCGAAGATAATCAGTCAGCAGGAAGTGGCAGAGCAGATGAATGATTTGCCGGAAAGCCTTAAGGGTAAAGTAAAGGCTGGCGGTTCCTTGACTGCACTCCCTATCATTGAAACCCAGGCTGGTGACGTGTCTGCATATATCCCTACTAATGTGATTTCAATTACCGACGGTCAGATATTCCTTGAGACAGACCTCTTTAACCAAGGTTTCCGTCCTGCTATCAACGTAGGTATTTCTGTGTCGCGTGTGGGTGGTAGTGCCCAGATAAAGAGTATGAAGAAAGTGGCTGGTACGCTTAAGATAGATCAGGCGCAGTATCGCGAATTGGAAGCATTCTCCAAGTTTAGTAGTGATATGGACCCTGTTACAGCTATGGCTATCGACCGCGGACGTAAGAATAACCAGTTGCTCATACAGCCACAGTACTCTCCAATGCCTGTGGGTGAACAGATAGCAATTCTTTATTGTGGTACTCACGGATTGATGCGTGAAGTTCCAATTGGAAAGATACGTAATTTCCAGGATACATTCCTTTCTACACTTCGTGTAAACCATAAGGAGGATGTTATTGATGTTCTTACAAGCGGACAGATAAATGATTCTGTGACGGCTATTATCGAGAAGGTAGCAGCAGAAACAGCAGTTCAATATAAAGAATAAGTATTATGGCATCGCTGAAAGAAGTAAAAAGTAGAATAAACTCTATAAACGGTACGCTGAAGATAACTTCGGCCATGAAGATGGTGGCGTCGGCAAAGTTGCATAAGGCTCAGGAGGCTATAGAGAATATGCTTCCATACGAGCAAAAGTTGCATGGAATTTTAAGAAACTTCCTGGCTTCCGGCGTTTCTGTTCAGACCCCTTTTTCTATAAATAGGCAGGTAAAGAAGGTGGCTATAGTGGCTTTTGCTTCGAACAGCAGTCTTTGTGGCGGATATAATGCAAATGTCATACGACATCTTACCGCTTTGATAGATGATTATTCGGCCAAGGTAGGTAAGGATAATATACTTATTTATCCAGTGGGCAAAAAAATATCTGAAGCCGTAAAGAAGATGGGAATGGAGGTTGCAGGCGATTACCAGCACATGAGTGGAAAACCGAACTATCAGGATGCTTCTGATTTGGCATCGGATTTGATGGCCAAGTTTCTGAAGGGTGAGATACAGAAAGTTGATTTATTGTATAATCACTTCAAATCAACATCTTCGCAGATTCTTACTCATGAAACTTATCTGCCAGTTGACGTGAATAGTCAGGTAACAGGAGATGATAACGCTGAATTGAAGGAACATGCGTCCGATTATATTATTGAGCCTTCGCCTGAAGTGATAATGAGTTCGCTTGTTCCTAAAGTCCTCAGAATGAAAATCTATACGGTATTGCTTGACGCAGCAGCTTCTGAACATGCTGCCCGCACAATGGCTATGCAGATAGCAACTGATAATGCTAACGACCTTATTCAGGAATTGACTTTGGTATACAATAAGAGCCGTCAGCAGGCAATTACCAATGAACTTCTTGATATTGTGGGCGGTACAATGGCTTAAGTATAATTGGTATTTTTTATAAAGGCATTATGATGTTTTTTTAATGAACTTACATCATAATGCCTTTCTTGTATCCCTATCATGTTTAGGGAAATTCCCCATAAAATATAGGAATTTACTTTATAAAGAGTGAATATATGTCATTATTTTTGTACCGAGGAAGAAAAGAATAACAGGAGGGAACCATGAGAAATTTATGTAAGGTTATTGCATTTGGGATAATAATATCTTTATTCCCAATTTTATTCTCATCATGCGAATATGTTGGTATAGGTATTGAATTGGGGAACGGAACTAATAATTATCGTGAGTCCACATATTATTTATGCAGTAGGACATGGGTTGAGGAATGGACTGACAACAAAGGTGATTTCCATCGTCAGGAAATACGATTCTATGATAATAATGTAGGGGAGGATTATGTATTAACAGTAGACAGACATGGTTTCCGTAAAGAATCTTCTTATACATTTGTTTGGGATTGGTATGATGCAAACTATACCAGTTTGCGTTTAAAGTATGGTACGAATGATTATTCTTATATGAATAATATTTTTATGGGAAATAACCGTCTTGAATGTCTCCTTGATGGTTATTCTGCATGTTTTTATGGATATTAATAAATTTATCGAACAATAAAGTATATATTTTTGTTATATAGATGTAAGAAAAATGGGAGATATCAATAATATTTAAGATAATTAATTTTTTAGTTTATTCGTGTAACTGTACCTCGTTGTTTTTATGATAATGCAGGTACAGTTTTTATTATTATTCAAATATGAAATGTTTAGTAAGTTTCATTAAACATTTGGGCATTATTACTATGCGTAATGATGCCAAGCTACTGGAAGAAGTAGTAGTAACAGCTATTGGTATCCAGCGTCAGTCAGAAACTCTTACTTATTCAGCACAAACCGTTGGCGGAAAAGATGTAAACGACATTAAGAATGTCAATATGATTAACTCTTTGCAAGATAAGAGTGCCGGACTTCAGATTACTCCAAACTCTACAGGTGCCGGAGGTTCATCCAAAATCCAATTTAGAGGACGTAAATCTATTAACGGAAGTAATGAAGTATCTCGGTTATTCCTTTTATGTAACGAAAGGCAAATGTCGCCTTACAGTACACCCGAAATCCAAAGCTAAGATGAGATCTAGACTCAAAGAGCTGACGAATCGTAGCAATGGTTGGGGATACGTCAAGAGGAAACAGAAGCTGAAAGATTACATACGTGGGTGGATTGGATACTATTACATAGCCGATATGAAACGCTTTCTTCTTGATACGGATGAGTGGTTAAGATGTAGAATACGCATGTGTATATGGAAATCTTGGAAGAACCCCAAGACCAAGGTGGCAAACCTCATTAAATGCGGTATAGAAAAATACAAGGCATGTGAATGGGGTAACACTCGTAAAGGTTATTGGCGTATCGCTGACAGTCCTATATTGAAAGTGGCGATAAATAACGATAGCTTGAGAAAAGCAGGGTATTATACCTTAATGGGTTCGTATCTCGAATGGTACCCAAAATAGGAACCGCCGTATGCCGGAAGGCACGTACGGTGGTGTGAGAGGTCGGTGAACATGAAAATAGGAGATAAACACCTATGGTTAATGTTTACCTCCTACTCGATTAATTAGCTTTATTTAATCTGTCAAGATGATATAACTAGCTTTTTTAGTGTATAATATTATGCTCAATAAATTCTGAATTTGATATTTTAAAAACTGTACACTTATCTTGATGATAGCCTATGGCTTTTATATGTATTTGTACTTGTTTCGTTGCTATAAATCATGTACATCATAAATATGTATGCGGACAAGTGTACGAACTGCCCAAGCGCAAGACAGGCTGTAACTACCGCAAAAGCAGTGAGTTACAGCCTGTTATTAGGATTCAATTATTTTGGGGATTATTCCTCTATTGCAGCCTGCGCCGCAGCCAATCTTGCTATAGGCACACGGAATGGAGAGCAAGATACATAGTTCAATCCAACCTTGTGGCAGAATTTTACTGATGAAGGTTCACCACCGTGTTCGCCACAGATACCGCATTTCAAATCAGGACGTACCGAGCGACCTTTTTCAACTGCCATTTCTACCAACTGACCTACACCGTTCTGGTCAAGTACCTGGAATGGGTCTACTTTAAGAATCTTCTTTTCAAGATATACAGGCAGGAACGAAGCGATATCATCGCGGGAGTAACCGAATGTCATCTGTGTAAGGTCATTTGTACCGAATGAGAAATATTCAGCCTTAGACGCAATCTTGTCAGCTGTCAGGGCAGCACGAGGAATTTCAATCATTGTACCAACCTTGAATGGAATTTCAACTCCTTCTTTTTCAAACAGTTCGGCTGCAGCCTTGCGGATAACCTTTTCCTGAGCTTCAAATTCGTAAAGAATACCAGTCAGCGGAACCATGATTTCAGGATGAGGATCGTAGCCTTCTTTCTTCAGTTCAATTGCTGCACCAAGAATGGCCTGAGTCTGCATTTCTGTGATTTCCGGATATGTGTTACCCAAGCGGCAACCACGGTGTCCCAACATAGGGTTATGTTCGCAAAGACTGTCTACTCTCTGGCGGATATATTCCACTGTCACACCCATAGCCTGAGCCATTTCTTCCTGTCCTTTCAAATCGTGTGGCACGAATTCATGCAAAGGTGGATCAAGCAGGCGGACATTTACAGGGCATCCGTCCATAGCCTTGAATATTCCCTTGAAGTCGGCTTTCTGGTATGGAAGGAGTTTTGCAAGTGCTTTTTTGCGACCTTCTACATCGTTTGCAAGAATCATTTCACGCATTGCGATAATCTTCTGATTGTCGAAGAACATATGCTCTGTACGGCAAAGTCCGATACCTACTGCACCGAAACTGCGAGCCACTTCCGCGTCATGAGGAGTATCTGCATTTGTACGTACTTTAAGTTTGGTGTATTTTTCGCACAAATCCATAAGTTTTGCAAAGTCGCCTGAAACTTCGGCAGCTTTTGTAGGAACTTCTCCCAAATATACATCGCCTGTGCTACCGTTTAATGAGATATAGTCGCCTTCTTTTATTATAGTACCGTCTATTTCTATTGTGCGTGCCTTGTAGTCCACATTGATGGCTCCTGCACCTGATACACAGCATTTACCCATACCTCGTGCCACCACAGCAGCGTGTGAAGTCATACCTCCGCGTGCAGTAAGGATACCTTCGGCAGCAGTCATACCTGCAAGGTCTTCAGGTGATGTTTCTATACGTACAAGAACCACTCTGTGTCCATCTGCTCTCCACTGTGCAGCGTCGTCGGCAAAGAACACCACCTGTCCGCAAGCAGCTCCTGGAGACGCAGGAAGTCCGCGGGTAAGTGTTTTTGCCGTACGTAGTGCTTCCTTGTCGAATACAGGGTGTAGTAATTCGTCAAGCTTGTTAGGCTCACATCTCTTTATAGCAGTCTTTTCATCAATTATGCCCTGTTCAAGCATTTCCATTGCTATGCGTACCATAGCAGCACCTGTACGTTTTCCGTTACGTGTCTGTAAGAACCAAAGTTTGCCTTCCTGAACAGTGAATTCCATATCCTGCATGTCGTGATAGTGGTTTTCAAGTTTTGTCTGGATGGCATCAAGTTCTTTATATATTTCAGGCATAGCCTCTTCCATAGACGGATATTTTGAAACTCGTTCTTCTTCTGAAATACCCTGAAGAGCAGCCCAGCGCTGTGAACCTATTTTTGTGATTTGCTGTGGAGTGCGGATACCTGCCACTACGTCTTCTCCCTGTGCATTGATCAGATATTCACCGTTGAAGAGGTCTTCGCCTGTAGCGGCATCGCGAGAGAATGCAACACCTGTTGCTGAAGTGTCGCCCATATTACCGAACACCATTGCCTGAACGTTTACTGCAGTACCCCATTCTGCTGGTATTCCTTCCATTTTACGATAGAGGATGGCGCGTTCGTTCATCCATGAATCGAATACAGCACAGATAGCTCCCCAAAGCTGTTCGTATGCGCATGATGGGAAATCCTTACCTGTCTGAGCTTTTACCGCTGCCTTGAATCTTACAACCAGTTCCTTCAGGTCTTCTACTTCCAGTTCGTTGTCCAGACGTACACCTTTAGCTTTCTTTACATCTTCTATAATGGCTTCAAACGGATCAATATCTTCCTTGTTTGTTGGTTTCATACCTAGAACTACATCTCCATACATCTGTACGAAACGACGGTATGAATCCCATGCAAAACGTTCGTTTCCTGTTTTGCGTGCCAATCCGGCTACGACTTCATCATTAAGACCTAGATTAAGAATTGTATCCATCATACCAGGCATTGAAGCACGGGCACCTGAACGTACTGAGACGAGAAGTGGGTTTTCCACATCGCCGAATTTTGATTTCATCAGTTCTTCCACGCCTTTGATGGCTTTTTCCACATCTTCTTTTAGTAGGGCTACTACCTTGTCTTTACCCTCAGCATAATATTCATTACAAACGTCTGTTGTTATTGTGAAACCAGGAGGTACCGGAACTCCAATAAGATTCATTTCTGCCAGGTTCGCACCTTTTCCTCCCAGTAAGTTTCTCATGTCTGCTTTTCCTTCGGCCTTACCGTTTCCGAAAGTATAGACTCTTTTTGTTTCCATTTTTAATGAAAGGTTTTTAAAGTTATTAGGGAGTTTAAGTATGAGAGTCTATCAGGGGAGGCAGACCGGAAAGAATGTAAAATACTGTCGGTGGGGCTTTAACGAGGAAAAAACTATATATGATTTGTGTATAAACAAACATATATATTATATTCTACAACATGTTTTTGCAATGTCTATATAGCAAAATCAACTATTTTTAAAATCATGGTGTTTTGTCAGAAAAAATGACTAAATTTGCCCCAAATTGGTTTTATTGAAAAATAACGTGGCAAGAAAGAAAAAAGAACTACCTTTACTGGAAAAGGTAACTATAACAGATGTAGCCGCTGAAGGCAAGGCCTTGGCTAAAGTGAACGATTTAGTAGTGTTTGTCCCGTATGTAGTGCCGGGAGATGTGGTTGATCTGCAGGTGAAACGTAAAAAGAACCATTATGCAGAGGCAGTGGCTGTAAAGTTTCACGAAAAATCTCCTATGAGGGCAGAGCCGTTCTGTCAGCATTACGGAGTATGTGGAGGATGCAAATGGCAGTGCCTTTCGTACGAAGACCAGATACGCTACAAGCAGAAACAGGTATTTGACAATCTTACACGTATCGGAAAGATTGAACTTCCGGAGTTTATGCCTATTCTTGGTTCCGAGAAAACCAAATTCTATAGAAACAAGCTCGAATTTACATTTTCAAACAAACGTTGGCTCACTGAAGACGAAGTGAAGCAGGATGTGAAATATGACCAGATGAACGCAGTGGGTTTCCATATTCCGGGAGCCTTCGACAAGGTTCTGGCCATCGAAAAATGCTGGCTACAGGACGATATATCAAATAGGATAAGAAATGCCATCCGCGATTATGCATACGAGCATAATTATTCTTTCTTTGATTTGCGTTCGCAGGAAGGATTGCTCAGAAACATGATGGTACGTACTTCTTCTACCGGCGAGCTTATGGTGTTGTTGCAATGTAAGGTTGTGACAGATGATGACCGTGCAAAGATGATGCAGATTCTTCAGTACGTGGCAGACTCGTTCCCGGAAATTACGTCGCTTATGTATGTAGTAAACAATAAATGTAATGATACTATAGGCGACCTTGACGTAGAGGTGTTCAAGGGGAATGACCACATATTCGAAGAAATGGAAGGATTAAGATTCAAAGTTGGTCCGAAATCATTCTACCAGACAAATTCTGAACAGGCGTATAATCTGTATAAAGTGGCAAGGGAGTTTGCCGGACTGACAGGTAACGAACTGGTATACGACCTTTACACCGGAACAGGTACCATTGCAAACTTTGTGTCGCGCAAGGCAAAAAAGGTGATTGGAATAGAATATGTGCCTGAAGCTATTGAGGATGCAAAAGTAAACTCTGCAATAAACGGTATAGACAATACGCTGTTCTATGCCGGCGACATGAAGGACATTCTGACACAGGATTTCATCAACGAACATGGACGTCCTGACGTGATTATCACAGACCCTCCACGTGCCGGAATGCATAACGATGTAATAGATGTTATAATGTTTGCGGCACCTGAAAGAATAGTCTATGTAAGCTGTAATCCTGCCACTCAGGCACGCGACCTGCAATTGCTTGATCCTATGTATAAGGTAATGGCGGTTCAGCCAGTTGATATGTTCCCACACACGCATCATGTGGAAAATGTTGTTCTTCTTGAAAAGAGAGAAGCATAAGACAAACTAAAATCCGAAAAGAAAGTGGAAGAAAGAATGAACAGACCGGGAAGACGACCGGTGGCAAGAGCTGCAAATAAATGTACTGTATATAATGTGTCCGAACCAGCAGAACTGATGGAATTTCTGATGAAGAAAATGTCAGGAATAAGTCGTACTCGAGTTAAGGCTTTGCTTACAAATCGTGTAGTAATGGTGGACAATAACATCCAGACACAGTATAATTTTCCTCTGAAGCCTGGAATGAAAGTTCAGATCAGTAAGGAGAAGAACAAACATGAGTTCCATAATCCGTTACTAAACATATTATATGAAGATGCATATATTATAGTAGTGGAAAAAAAGGAGGGACTCCTGTCAGTGGCGACAGACCGTCAGAAAGAACGTACGGCACAGCATATCCTGAATGAATACGTAAAGCGCCAGCATCCTAGAAACCGTGTGTTTGTGGTACATCGTCTTGACCGTGAAACATCAGGTGTGATGATGTATGCCAAGGATGAGAAAACTCAGCATACTTTGCGTGACAACTGGCATGAAATAGTTTTCGACCGCAGATATGTATCCATAGTTATGGGTGATATGGAGAAAGATCAGGGAACTGTAGAGTCTTGGTTGACTGACCGTAAACTTTACGTAAGTTCGAGTGACTATGACGACGGTGGAAAATTTTCAGTTACACATTACAAGACTATAAAGCGTGCCAACGGTTATTCGCTTGTTGAACTCAATCTTGAAACCGGGCGTAAGAATCAGATACGCGTGCATATGCAGAAATTAGGTCATCCCGTAGTAGGGGATGCAAGATACGGTTGTGAGGTTGATCCTTTGGGAAGACTTGCACTGCATGCGTTCAAGCTTTGTTTTTATCATCCTGTCACAGGTGAGGTTATGCAGTTTGAAACTCCTTATCCGGGACCTTTCAAGGCTTTGATGCTTAAAAAATAAATAGAAAATCACTATTCCATGTTTATGAATTCTTTTAAAACGGAATAGTGATTTTTTTGTATTTAATCCATCAATGGTAGTTGCACTTAAAATCGGTAAATATTGATAGGGAACAATTAAAATACAATGAAAAAAAACGACAGGACATTTTGGGTAAAACGACAAAGCGTTTTAAATAAAACGTCAAGACGTTTTTTGACGGACAATATATCTATAATTGTATGGACTGGTATTTACATTGAATATATACAAAAAATAAAAACTGCAACTCATTGAGTTACAGCTTTTTACTTCTGCACGGGAAGAGAGGCTCGAACTCTAATGACATTTTCATTAAGAAGGTCACATCTGATTATCAATATATTACGATTGATAATGATTAAATTTTATCTGTTTACAGTCCTATATCTGTCCTTAGACATGATTATGTAACCTGTTGATTATCATCTGATAACATCATTGTTTTATTATAAGTTTTGTTTATACTTTTTAGATATTTAGTTTATATACTAATATATTGTAGACTTATATTCAACATTTCCTATTCTATACCATTTGCAGCGGCACATGTTACATTGTCTGTTATTCGGGCATGATCTTTTTTTATCATTGTGATTAATTCGTCAATTTGCGCATCTCTCTTTTCTATTCTTTCAATTTGTGCCCTTAAATCAGCTTCTTGTTTTTTTATAATATCCCATGCTTCCTTGGGTATAGTTATATAGTCATCTGTATTGATAAGATTACTTTGTCTTTTAATCATTTCACCTTCTCCTGTTATTAACCAGACTATATCAATATCCGGATATGTGCGATGTATATACCGCAAAAAATCTGCATTAGCAAAATCCTTCATGAGTCTTATGTATTCACGATTCATACCACTATCTTGTGATAATTTGCTTGCTGAGATGCCTAAGTAGTTGCATACTAATAGACATCTCTCTTTAATTGCAGAATTAGTCTTTTTCTCAGCCATATTGTTATTATTAGTTAAATGCGATAAATAAATCGTATTCATATTTGGTTATACGATATATATACCGCATATTTGCGTAACGAAAGTTTTCTAACGTTACGAAAATAAGAAAAACTGAGATAAAATCGAAACATTAATCAATAAATCGTATAAAAATGGTATTTAGTGAGCGCATGAATCAGCCGAATGAAAAGAGACAGCTTGTTAAGCTGCTTATGGAAAAAACACAAACATCTGAATCTACAGTTTATCGTTGGATATCAGGTGTTATAGTTCCGCCACCGATCAAGCAAAAAATAATTGCTGATATTCTTGGAGAGCCTATAGAACAATTATTTCCCAAAAAGAAATGATGGACTTAGCTTGTATAGAATTCTATAACACGCCTGATGGTGATGTTATGGTTAAACCTGTTAATGGTGCAGTATATGTTCTTAAAGAATCAAACCGTGATATTATTCAGAGTATGCTGCAGCTTATTGATGACAGATATCCTGAAGCATTCAAGGCTCTTTCAAAATTATATTCATCTAATAGTATGAATAGGGTTAATTATGAATACCTGATGGTTCATCGATTTTGCCGGTGTAATTTCGGTGAATACGATTCTTCTAAATTAGATGTGGATTATGTTGGTGTGTTTAATCTCGAGCAGGTTAAATGTCCGCTGCGAAATTCTGTAGATTGCCGGTATTGTGGTGTTATCTGTTCTCCTGTTCTTAATACAAATTTATCAGATCGAGAAACTCAGATCCTGGAATTGATTTCTAAGGGTATGACTAATCAACAAATATCTGATGAATTAAGTATTTCTATTTTTACTGTGATCCGGCATCGCAATAATATGCGTGCTAAGTTGCAGGTTTCTAATACTGCAGAATTAGTGTCATACTATAAAAACATGGTAAAATGAAAACTATTCGTTGTCACATTACTTTAAAAATTCTCCATTATTTACTATATAAAGTTGATAGAGAGTATCCTGTACATGTATTGAAAATCGAAGCTGTAGAGCTATGTCGAACGGATAAAGATTGGCTTATTATATATGTTAGTGTAAATGATGATTTTGATGATGATTTTACATCAAATCTTATATGTTTTGGTAGGTTAATAGAACGTATTTATAGAGACTATTACCAATGTGAGTATTCCCCAGAAACATTCTCAGACACAATGAAATCAATAATAAAAAATGATAATGTTGTTGCTGAAGCAGCAGAACAACTCAAAAAAGAGAAAAAATTATACCCTCTTAAAATAACTTCAACGACATGGATATTGGTTCCACTATCTAAGAGGACTGAAGAGTATGCAGAAAAGTATCGAAAAGAAAAAATGGGTATTAAATAATGATTGATGTACAATGAATGCGAATGATCAAAGAAAAGTATGTGAAGCTGGTTTTACTATTATCCGGAGACAAAATGAACCTAAACCTCATATAAAATATAAGGATAGGAACAGTCCCAACGCTTGGAAGAAAATGGCCAGTGTTGATACAGATGGCTATTATAAAAGTATAGCATCTCGAGATAGAGCTATGAAAAGCTTATTGAATCAAGATTTTTATGTGGAGGTTTAATTATGGCATGTGATTGTTTTGAACAAGCAAAAGTAAAAGTTAGAGAGGCTACAGGTGATCCTAATGCTAAAATTAGAGGTATTATAGCTCCTGTCAATGGTAAATGGTGCCTATTGCCTTCTATCGAAATTTTATATCGAAAGAAGAAAAAAGACGGTTCATTTACAACAAAAGAATTCAGTATGGAAATGACATATTCTTATTGTCCGTTCTGTGGTAAACAACTAACATCTGATGAATAATGACTAAGAAAAAGGACAGAACTATAATATCAGAATTATGTGGTGATGCTTATTGTGATAGGGCTGACAAACTATCTGTATTAGCTGCAGCTTTAGATTTTGTATCTAAAGGTACAAAGCATAGGACAGATGCCATTGTAATAATAAAAGGATGTTGTCCTTATTATTTTGATAATGATGATAGTGAAAACCTTGATCATACTTACGATAGAATAAAAATTGATTATGACAAAGAAAACCGACTCAATAAAACTCAATCAGCTTCATCTGATTAAGAAACGCAGAATGCAAAAATACCATGCCCGTAAAATTTTGCGGGCATTCAAAGGCTATGAAATGAGTGATATATTCATATTTGCATTGCATGTTTTTATATCCAAGAAAAATATAAAATTAAAGGATCCTGTACTGGCTAAAACTATAGCCAGTTTACGAATTAAGTTCCGTTGATGTAGTCCTTTAATTTCCGGAAACACACATATAATTTTGCAAAAATTCGACACAGTATGAGCCAATATTTCAGCAAAGAAGATATAGATAGAATCAAGAGCGCAGCCGATGGCCGCGTTCTTGAGGTCATAAGGGATTTCCGTTCAATGGAAGAACGGAAAGGTTATGATTACCGGGGCGAATGCCCTTGTTGCCACAAGAGCACATTCAATTACAATTCTAAAAAGAATCTGTTCGGTTGCTTCAATAAATGTAACGTAGGTGGTAATGATGCGATTACTTACCTGATGAAGGTGGAGAACATGACCTTCATCGATGCTGTGAAGTATCTAGCAGATAAGTTTAATGTCGTTATACCTGATAAAGAGGTTGTGCCTGTTCGTAATATTCAGGTTCCCAAAAATCAATCTAAAGAGTTACGTGGTGAGGATGCTTCATCGTATGCAGCACTCATGTTGCATGGTTCCGGATTGACTTTTGATGATGTTACAGCCAAGGTCTATGATACAAGCGAGAATAAAACTGTCTTATCTGTTAGGACCTTCAGCAAAGGTACCGTCAATCAAAAAGGCGAGATTGACCTCAAGGGGGATGATGTTATTATCAAGTATTTTGATCTTGATGGATTACCGGTTAGATACGAAGTCAAAGATGCAAAAGGTAAGCCGACCGGCAAAATGCGTGAATACTTCCGTGTGCGCTGGCAGCACCCGGATGACCATCTTGATAAGGAAGGTAAACCATTCAAGTATCGTTCTCCTTATGGTGGTGGAACTCCAATCTATATTCCGGAGAAAATCCGCCAGTTTTATAACAAGGGCGAGCATGTACCTAGATTATTCATTCAGGAAGGTGAGAAGAAAGCTGAGAAGGCATGTAAACATGGTATGCCTTCACTTGCCATTTCCGGTATTCAGAATATTGCTTGTGGTGGCCGACTTCCTGAAGATCTTATTCGTGTTATTGATAAATGTCATGTCCAGGAAGTATTCTTCATCATGGATTCGGATTGGAATGACCTTAGTTCCAATATTCGTATTAATGATTCTGTTGATAAACGTCCACGTAACTTCTTCTATGCAGCCAAGAACTTCCGTGATTACATGGGCTCATTACGTAATAGAGATTTGTTCGTCGAGATATATATTGGCCATGTCGTAAAAAACGAAGCTAACGAGAAAGGTATAGATGACCTTCTCGTTGGCTCATTGTATGGCAAAGAAGATGAACTGATGAAAGACTTCAACACACTCATTAATGAAAAAAGTCTGTGTGGCCAGTATCTGCAGTTATACAGAATTTCTGCATATACCGACCACAAACTGTCATCGTTATGGGGGCTTGGTTCAGTTAAGCATTTTGCTGAAATGCACAAAGAAGTTCTTTCCAGGTTACCGGAATTCCGCTTTGGTTCCCATCGATGGCGCATTAATGCTGAAGGTAATTTAGAGAGTGCCCAGGCTATTGAGTCTGATGAACAGTTTTGGGAGGCTGTCGAAAAATCAAGACGTTCAGGTGATACATATACTGAATATGAATTTAGATATGTTCCTTCACGTCGATTCCTGCAGAACCGTGGCTTTGGCCGATTCAGGAGGTTGGATGGATCCTGGCAGTTCATCAAGCTCGAGCAGCCTTTTGTCCGTGTCATCGAGGCATCAGAAGCCCGTGACTATTTATTCGAATTTGCGGAGAATAATTGCAATGAGGCTATCAACGAAATGCTTTCAAAGGGTGTGACTCAATATGTTGGTCCGGATAAGCTTTCGTTATTACATTTTATATATCCTAATTTTCTTCAGTCAAATAGCACTGAACAGATTTTCTATTTCTCAAAGAATTGTTGGCGTGTCACAGAAAATGAGGTTAAAGAATTAGGTTATGAATCTATAACGCATCATGTGTGGGCCGAACAAAGGAGAGATTTCCCGGCTGAATACCTGGGCAAACCTCTTATTACTTTCTCCGGAGAAGGTGATACTTTGGATTTCGAATTGTCTAAGGACGGCCAGAAATGCCATTTCTTGAAGTTCCTGATGAACGCCAGTGATTTTACCTGGCGTAAGCGTCCGGAAGAAATTGAGTCTGAAGAGATACTCGAGAACCGTAAGCACTTGCTGTCTAAGTTGTGTGCTATTGGTTTTATGTGCATGGAGTATAAAGATGTCTCGGTCAACCGTGCCGTAATAGGTATGGATGGTAAACAGTCTGAAGTAGGAGAGTCTAACGGTCGTTCCGGTAAGTCTCTTATCGGTGTTCTTATGAAGAATGTGATTCCCACTGTCTATGTTAATGGTAAAAAGAAAGACTTACTGGATGATCAGTTCGTATGGGATGATGTTGTTGAGAACACCAAACTTGTATTCATCGATGACGTTCTTATCAATTTTAATTTTGAACGCCTGTTCCCAAACCTGACAGGCGACTGGAATGTCAACTACAAAGGTAAAGGGCGTATCACTTTCCCATATGAGACATCACCTAAGATTTATATTGCCACTAATCATGCCATCCGAGGAGAGGGTGCATCATTTACTGACCGTCAATGGCTGCTTGGATTCTCTGACTATTACAATGACGGACACAAACCTATCGATGATTTTGGATGCAATTTCTTTACGGAATGGGATTTTGAACAATGGAATCTGTGCTGGAATCTAATCGCTAATTGTGTGCAGTTATATCTGAATTATGGTGTTGTTCAGGCCCCTCAAGAAAGACTTGTTGAGCGTAGATTACGTCAGGAAATTACTGAAGTATTTATCTCTTGGGCTGATGAATACTTTTCGGCAGAAGATCATCTTAATCGTCGCCTGGTACGTAAAACTCTGTATGATGAATATTGTAACTATGATCCTAATATGCGTAAATTCTCTAACTCTCCTACAGAGTTCCGTAAACGACTTGTAAAATACTGTCAGTTCCGCGGATATCTGTTCAATCCGCAAAAATATGATCCGGTCACTGGTAAACCTTGCCAGTTCAATAAACGTACTGGTGCACCTATTATTGACGATAAGGCTGGTGGTATTGAATATTTCACTATAGGCACACAAGAATATTATTCATGTCCGGAATATCAATCGTTGAAAATCCCTACTAACACGGATACCAGGTTGTCATTTTAATTATGATTAATGATTTATCTAAATATCGCTTGAATGACGATCAGGAACTTGACAGATTCTCATCAAAAGACCCTGTCAAATTCCTGCAATTCCAGTGTGATGTGTACAACATGCTGGATGGTCTTGTACCTGGTGAAAGAATTAATGTTATTGATGTGTGTAAACCTACTTCAGTAGAGGTTTTTATTAAAGTTGTATGTCGATATATTCTGAACCATCAGAATGATGGATTCACTAAATCACATATTGAATTCTCTGAGGATTATAGACAGATATATCGTCGCCCTGGTATGCCAGATACTAAACTTCATTGGAATCATTTCTACTCTAAGAGATGATACACCATTCCTAATTTATTGCTTTGTAAAGTTACAAATTTTATCTGTAACTTCCAAATTATTAGCGTGTTATGTCAAAGAAAAATAATAAGATTTTTGTATGTGTCAGTCCTGAAACTGACATTCGTGAAAAGATGGTTTGCGAATTAGCTATGCGTATCGGCTTGGTTACAATACGTTCAGACGCTAAGAAGATTTTACGTCATTCTGTGTACGATATTGAGCTTTCTGAAGCATACTTTGTGCTTGTAGATAACTTCGCTTTCCGCGACAGCCCATCGACTACGCAGCGCTTATATGAAATGGCTGCACGTGGTATTGCTATTATTGTCGGAGTTAAGAAAATGCCACGTGAGTATGAAGTCATTTCAGACATATATTATCCGGAACATTTGTTCTGATAACATACACTTATTTTGCGGCCGCACGGTAGTTTTTTCTACCGTGCGGTTTTTCGTTTCCCCTCTCACCTCTTTCTGAGATATTAATACAAATGGTGTGCATTAGGACGGGAAGCGGTGAGAGCCGTATAATAATATTCTTTTTTTTATATTTTTTAAGGTTGTAAAATTAACCTTATAAAAATTAGAAAAATAATTGTACTTTCGTGCGTTTTGTATTTTTATGCAGTTAATTGTCTGTATATCTGTATTTTATATCCGCACTGTTTTTGCACTATTCCGCACTATTTGCACGAAGTGCCGTTTTTCGTACAAAAGTACGGGCGCACTCAATTTTGTACGCGATTTGTACGAAAATTGTGCGCTTTTATTTTATTGATTTTCAATGTGTTATATGTGGTGACTATTTAATTTTGTACTTAAGTACTATTTTCAGACCTGTTTTTTCTTAGGGGGTATGTTTAATCTCGACAATTTTATGCGTTATATATATCGCAATAATCTATTATTTATTATTTTTGTAGGGCATAATTAATTGATATAGATATGAATAGACCTTTAGTTACTATAGATTTGGCACCGCATCTTAGCGATTTTTTATTTCATGAATTCAAACAAGATAAAAAAACTGGTGAGCTGATGCTTGACGGTTCTAACGACATAGGCAGATTTATCCAGGCACTAATTACAGTATCAGACCGTCCCCGCAAGCAGGAGATTAAAGATTCCCCCCTTACATTGACGCTTCCTGTACAGGAGTGGACTCATGCTATTTTTACTGAGAATTTCATTTATATACCGGAATGGAAACAGAAACAGCTTAGATTATATGTGGAAGCTCAGTTCCGTCTGCGGTTGCGCGAATTCTTTTTTGTCGGATATTCCAAAGGTCTCAAGCAGGATGCAATCATTAATGCATTCCTCGAGCATTATAACATTAAGAATAATGCACTTAATTATGATACCATCAAAAAATACGATTACAGATTTCGTAGAAAGATGAAAACTGTAATAGGTGAGGATATCGCTTCACTGTGCAGTTAACTTTATTTCACGAATTAATCTTTAAGTAAAAATGTAGATTATCTTACATAATCACTTAAAATTTAAGCAATTATGTCAAACAGAGAAAGTAAACGTTCAAGTATATGCAGGGCTGATATTATAGCTTGTGCTGAATGTGATGTCGTATCTATTCCTGGTAATAGTAATATATCTGTTAGCGGTGTTTGGGAGAAACTGAATTTCTCATCAGTTGAATTTTCGGAAAAACCGACATCTGATTCTTCATCTTATGATGTTTCTATAGATTTTTCTTTTTCGGACACTGGTCATGACAACTACATTCAATTAATGACATGGTGTAATATATATGTATTGATTAAACTTATATATTCAGATGGCTCGGTTAAGGTTGTCGGTTCTCCAGATTTCCCGGTTATCCTTCAGCTTAATAATGAAGGCAGTCCGGCTAAATTTCACTTAACATATTCCGGTCAACAACCTGAACCCAGCAAATATTTATAGTCCTTTTAATATAGATATATCATTGATACTTTTGTACCAACGACAAATCTATATTCTAATTATGCATGTTTCTCACCTTTATAGCGCAATATTGCGCGGTCTATGGGCTATAGATCTTCGTAGCGTTGAGACTTCTCACGAGATCCTGGAACAAATTGTTACTGGTTCTTTCGAGAAGTCATCCGAAGATGTATTGTCTGACAGAAAACCTCTTACCGGCCAACTGGTTGATAAGAGCATGAAGAATTCCAATTCATTTAGTGGCGATGTACCGCCTGAATCTGTTGCAGTGGTCCCTGTACATGGTACCATGCTGAAGTATGGTTCTTATTGTGCATACGGTACTTCTGAGATAGCTGACCTTATATATGAGGCGGCTAATAATCCTAATATTGCCGGTATTGTTCTTGATATGGATTCGGGCGGTGGTTGTGTTGATGCCATTGCTCCACTTACCAGTGCGCTAGAGTATGCAAGAAAACAAGGTAAAACTACAATTGCCCATTGTGATTTGTGTGCTTCTGCTAATTACTATACGGCCGTGTATTGTGATGAGATTATCGCGTCTAATAATATCTCAGCCGAATTCGGCTCTATTGGTGTGATGATGTCATTCACTGATTATACAAAGTATTATGAGAATCTTGATATAAAGGTTCATACTGTCTATTCTAATCTCTCCGATTATAAAAACGCACCTTTCGAAGCTGCTAAAGCGGGTAAATACGATTTGATTAAAGAAGAAGAATTGGATCCGCTTGCCAGACGTTTCCAGGCTTCAGTGCGTGAACGTCGCTCTGGTAAGCTGGATGAATCTGTTTCGGGTATCTTATCTGGTCGTATGTTCTATGCTGAAGATGCGTTGAAAAATGGTCTCATTGACAGTATAGGTGATAAACAGTATGCAATTAACAGGGCTAGAGAACTCAGCAGAGATGCTACAGTCTCAGCTTATTTACAAACCAAAAACATAAAATAAAATGCCAAACAGAAACTTACTATTAGTTGTATCGGCAGTAATGTCGTTCCTGGGCGTATCTGCCTTCGCCAAGGATTCTGACGGCCGTTCTGTTATTTCTGCAGCAGATAAGCAGAAACTTACAGAGAAATGGGGCCAGGTCTTTACTGACGCATTCGTTAAAGACTTAGCTCAACTCGAGAGTGATGGCACGACAGCTGAGACAGCTGTTAAGACTGTTGCTAATGAATTCGCTGCTCAGTCTCAGAAAGATGCTCAGACTATTACAGAACTTCAGGATCAAATCAAGGCTCTCAAAGATGAGAATGAAAAATTGGCTAAATTGCCCGGTCAGGGTGGTGAATCCGTGGTTAAAACTGATGGTGAAATGGATAAGAAGACATTCAAGCCTGATATGTCATTGCTGCACAATAAGAATTATTATGCAGCTACTGGCGATTCATGGACAGGTGATACTACTGTAGATACTACCGAACTTAAACAGGAGTTCGGCAAATATGTATCCAGTGACAAGTTAACAATCTTCCAGAAATTGGTTGGCCCGATTACTTGCACTAATTACATGTCAACTATTATCACTGATAAGTTCGAAGTTCGTGCTTCTCAGGCTTCTATTACTTCAGTATTGCAGACATTCACTCCGCGTTTCACTCCTAAAGGTAAGACTAAGTTCACTCCTATGACAATCAAACAATATCCGATGAAAATAAACGTAGAGGTTTATCCATCAGATATTATCAATGATGTTCTTGGTTATCTTTATGACGAAAAGCTTGAACCTAAAGATATGCCTATTGTTCGTTATATCGTAGAGCAGCTGATTAAACCTAAATTGGATGAAGATCGTGAGATTGCTCTTGTTAAGGGTCGATATAAAGAACCTGAAGCTTCTGGTTCTTCTTATACTCCAAATGAAGTTAATGAGACTTGTGATGGTTTCTTGACTCAGCTTTGTGACCTCAAGAAAGCTTCTGATACAGATATCACTTGGTTACTTGATGGTACTGCGAGTCTTGGTGAGGGTGAGCAGCTACTTAATGAAGTAGAACAAGCAGCTGATGAAGTGGCACCTTTATATAAAAACAAGACAATGTTCATTCATGCCGATCCTGACTTGATCCTTAAATATTCACGAGCTTACCGTGATAAATATCCTAATACAAAGAATCAGGATGGCGAAAAAGTTAAAGTTGACTATACCAAGTTTACATTCGCTCCTATCGAAGGTATGCGTGGTACAGGTGCTTTCTTTATTACTCCAAAGGAGAATTTCAAACATGTAATGTCACGTGATCCTAAGAATGTCAACTTGCGTATGACTACAGACGACTATTTAGCTAAAGTTCTTGGAGAATGGCGCGAAGGTGTAGGTTTCTGGATTAAGGAAGCGATTTTTGCCTACATACCTGATGCTCTTGTTACAGAATTATCACCAGCCGAATTAGGCGTATAAAGAAAGGAGGTTTATATGGCCGAAACATTAGTTTCTGTTAAACGAGTCAGCTCTTCAGCTGGCCGTCCTAAAGGTAAAAAACATTATTTGGTTTTGTTCCGTTGGGAAGATGTAGAAGATTTCACTAAGGACACTGACGGTATTACAGTTACCGCTCTTACGTTTAAGGAAGGTAAAACGCCTATAGGTGTATATGCTACTTCTAAAACAATCAAGGCATGGGATACCTTAACTGGCGATACTGACGCTAAAGGATATCTTCATCATGTTGGTTTCGAGTCTCCTGGTGATACTAAGGAAATGGCTTCTATGCGTAACCAGTTAGTTAATGAAGATTTGGGTGCAATAGTGATCAACTGTAATGGTGAGGACGCTAAATTGGCTGGTTCACCATGTACTCCTTTAGTGTTTTCTTCTGATGAAGGTCAAGATGATACTGAAGCATGTAAGAATGTTATTGAGTTGGCTTCCGAAATGCCATCTTCACCTCTTGCAAGAATTCCGCTTAGTCTTATACCTCAGACAGATGATGATGATATCAATACTTATCTAGGTCTTACAGCCGGTGCTGCAGAAGAATCTGAAGGTGGTGTCTAATTATTTTTTTTGTTTAGTATATGGTTAAAAAGAAAGAAGAAGAAACACAGGTTGCTCAAGATGGGCAGCCTGTGATAGTTGAAGGTTCGGAAGCCGAAACACATACTGATAATCCTGATATCGCTAACACCGAGATTGTCAATGATGACAATAATATTGCAGCTGAAGCTGTTACATCAGAGGTGAAGACTACTTCCACTACTGTTGTAATTCCATTCTTTAAGGCAATACATAGTCTTGATGCACTCATATGTTCTGTTCGTCTGGCATTGCAGAACTTGAAGGATATCAATATTGTTGTTATTGGTGATGATCCGGAAGTTCTTAAAGACGATATATCGGTTATTCCGTTGACAATTGAGGGTGATAATCAGCCATTGATGATGCTGTTATCTATGGCTATTGATTCAGATCTTATATCAGATCAGTTCATCCTGTTGGAACATAATACTTTCATCATAGACAGTATTGATATCTCTCATATTGCTTTGCCTAAACATATCGGTCACTTGATACCGAATAGGTATTCTGGTAAACTGGCTGATATTATTACCAGGACACGTGATTTCATCCTGAATGAATGTAAGGGCATTCCTTCTTACAATTATATCACACATTGTCCTGTAATGCTGGATAAGACTCTGTTGGTTGATATGTTCGAAGAGTGTACTCAGTTGGCTTCAGGTGAATATGATATAATTTCAGTCTACATGAATGCTTATGCCAAGCATCCTATAGAACTTGATTATACCAAAGACAGATGGATTTTGCCTATAGTTAGTGATAAACCGGACAAGAAAACTGTTGAAAAACTGATATCCGGAAAATGCTTTGTCTATATCAAGAATCCTGATTTGATTGATTTCGTTACTCCATTCATTGATAAGATAGAATGAAACAGACAGTACTCACCTGGTTAAGAGGTGGTGCGAACGCTGAAGAGGGTGTGCAGCTCATGATAAGGGCGTGCGCACCCTCTTTGACTTTAAGACTCATTAAGGCAAATCCAGTTGCTAACCGTCGCTTCATGGTAGATTGGCTTTGTCGTAAATTCGGTATTGATGAAGATTACTCTTATGTTGCTTCAGCCCAGGCGGTTGTGTTTTCGGAAAAGAAACCTTTATCTTTCCGTGAAGAGTTCCCATTTCTTAATGAACCGGATTGCCCTGCAGAATTGGAAGCACTGGCATCGCGTAAGTTTGCTAAATATCATGCTTATGTGGATTTACATAAAAAACTGAGAGACTGCACTTCGACCAAACAGTGTGCACAGGTGTCAAGGGAGCTGATTAATAACTACCTCGAGAACCGTATGATATGGGATGAATTGAATTATTACCAGCAGCATCATTCTATTCTTGGTAAGCATCCTATCTTTTCTGCTTTTCACAAGCGTAAAGAACTTCTTTCACTTAATGTTAAGCAGTTGATGCTTCGACAGAAACGGTTGAATAACAACATCTGGCGGGTGCAGGATGAAATTAAGAAAGGAGACAAACCACACCTCGAGCTTGAACGCCTGACTCGTTTACGGGCTTATCAGTCAGAGCTTGCTGAGATAAATAGATTATTAGGCGATGAGTAGATTCTTTTCACTCCAGGATCTTATGGCAGAGGTCAGGCAGTCTCGCCTGTTCTCTCAGCGCTTTGAGAATATACAGTGCTATAAGCTGAATAATCTCAAAGAACTGTGTGGCCGACTTCCTGATGAAAATCAGATATACTTCATTGAGACCAGGAAGAGTTTTACAGCTTTCACTTTCATTGTATATATAATGCGTCATGCCGGATATGTCCGACATATATATGTTGCAACATATTCTACTAACGAAAGAGTTATTAATGCCCTGCTCAGATACATGGATAAAGGTTTTATCGGTACAGTTCATCTTCATGTGTCTGAGACTCTGAAATTTCGTATGCCGCTTATATGGTCACGTCTCCGGCAACTGTGTGATGATGGCATTATTACGCTTACTTACGGTTGGACTCACAAGAAGATTACTTGCCTCGAGACTGATTCAGGATGCTATGTTGTCGAAGGTTCCGGAAACTATGGTGAAAATGCACTCGAGGAACAATATGTTTTTCTAAAATCCAAGAAAGTATATGAATTCAGAATCGGTAATCAAATGGGATGATAATTCACGCCCGAAATGGTTTTCCCGTATTCCTATAGATGAGTATGAGAAATTGGCCGGTATAGGATATACACCTCAGCAGATTGCAATGTATTATGATGTCAATGTTAATGATTTCATGTTTTATTTCAGTCTGCTCAATTCTCCTTTGAAGTATCACTATGACCGTGGTCAGCTTATCCAGACAGCTCGCGAAGGTATCTCAATGGCTGATGCTGCTGCAATTGGTGAAAACGTAACACAGGCTCAGAGGTTGGATAAACTTCGTAATGCTATAGAGTTTAAGAACAATGTTTCCAAAGTTTTTTTTGATGATTTAGATGTTTGACAAATCCCATTTCCAGCGGCTTCAGGATTATATAGAATCCGGCTGCAAATATCAGTTGACCGAAGAAGAACAGGAATATTACAATGCCTTGTTTGCCGTTGTTGGTGTTACCCGTAAGTATGGCAAGGATCGTGCTATTTCACTTCTTATGCACGAACCTTTCAACTGTTCACGACCTCGGGCCAGGGACATGTATTACGAGGCTATCAACCTCTTCTATCTGGATGATACGATAGAGCCTGCAGCTCACCGTAATATGATTTTCGATAATCTTATGAAAGCTGCTCAGACTGTGCTGTTATCTTCAAAAAATTCTAAGGATATGGAGGTATATGGTAATCTCATGATTCAGGCATGGAAAGTCAAGCAGCTTGACAAACCGGACAAAATCAAACGACAGGAGATTAAAGAGAAAGACATTAAGGTCTATACTCTTGACTCTAATCTTATCGGCGTTCCTTCGATTGACCGTCAGGAACTTGCAGCCCAGATTGATTCTATTCCGGATCTGACAGAACGCGAACGTAATCGTCTTAAACGTGACGCCATGGCTATGGATATTAATTTCGAAGATATTATCGATGACACGCAAGAAAAAACTGAAGATTACAGATGATGTTGAGACCAGGTTTGCGAACTGGACTGCTCAACTGTTGGCAATTATGATGCCATGGTCACTCTATTGGGTGGCCGGCCGTGCTTCTGCCAAGACTGTACAGGTCTTGTCCGAACGTGTTCAGGAAGCTGCACAGGATTGCCCGGGTGCGCCTTTTGCGTGGGTGGCTGATACATATTCAGACCTGCATAAGAATGTCATTCCTTCACTCATTGACGGTTTGCAGCTCCTAGGGTGGGAATTGGGTACACATTACGTTATCAATGAAGCTCCTCCTGAAGAATGGAGGCAGCGCATGTATAACGTCTGTACCGACTGGAGAAATACTATGGTATTTTATACTGGCTTTAATTTCACCTTCATTTCATTGGATAGGCTCTCCATCGGAGCCGGTCGTTCGTATGTCGGTGTTTTTGGCGACGAAGTAAAATACTTTCCGGAAGAGAAATTCACTAACTTGCTGAAGGCTGTTCGTGGTTTCTATGTTCGTTATGGTCAGTCTGTCTGGTACCGCTCGAGAACACTTACTACCGATATGCCTAATCCTAATCATCTTGGTGAATATGACTGGATCCTGAAACTTTCTGCTCAGAATGATAAACAGGCTATCATGCTGATGCTTCGTGCCGGTTTGATATATAACGATTGTAAGAAAACTTACGTCTCTCACCTGCAGGAGTACCGCGAATTATCAGAACTTGTGAGGACTGACCATTCGCTACAGGCTAAACTTGATAAGTCTGCCAAAGCCCTCGAGAACGCTAAACGTAATATGAAACGTTGGGAAGAGCGTTGGATTAAGACACGTAAGCGTGTTTCCTTCTTCTTCATCAGTTCATCATACGTCAATGCTGATATCCTTGGCCTTGACTGGTTCTCAGATGAATTGGCTGAAGGACTTGAAGGTCTTTCATGTAATATTCTTTCAATTATTCCTAAGATAGAGGCTACACTTCTGTTTTATCCTAACCTTTCAATAAAGAACTTCTTCAATGATGGTTTTCTTAATAATGTTATAGAGGCTAAACCGTTTGGCTGGCAGGAAGATTGTACCGTGTTGCGTTACCATAATAACAACCTTCCTCTGGAGGCTGGTATGGATAGCGGTAATATGCTTTCTCTGGTTATTGGCCAGAAGATAGGCAGGGAGTATAGAGTTCTAAAGGAGTTCTACACATTGCCACCTGATACAGTACGTGAACTGGCAGATCAGTTCCTTCACTACTTTGCCCCACGTCGCTCTAAGGTATTGAAGTTCTACTATGACAGATCCATGAATAGTTATAAGGGTGTGCGTGCTGATATGGCTACACAGATTAAGAACTGTATTGAACGTGATAGGGAAGGTAAGCGTACAGGTTGGAATGTGCAGCTGATGTCAATAGGGCAGGGCAATATCGGTTCTAACCTCGAGTATCGTTTTATGTCAGATTTGCTTTCGGGTAACTTGGCTGGTAAACTCTTCACTCTGTTGATTGACCAATACAATTGTCCTAACCTGAAGAGTGAAATGGAAATAACCAAAACTAAGACTGTTGATGATGGTGGCTCGCAGATGATTGTAAAGCTCAAGACTGGTGATAAACTTCCTCGAGAGCGGTTACCTAAGGAGTCAACTAACTTGACAGATGCACTCAAATATTTGTTGATGCGTAAAGAATATATAAGACTGTGGCAGTCTAAATCCTCATACTTGCCATGATTATAATGATTAGTGGTGAAATGGACCTATGGTTGAAAAACTATAGGTCTTTTTTTTGTGCTTTTGTACGGTATGTGCCATAGTGGTTGGATTTGTTAAAATTATGTTAAATCACATTTTCCGAAGGCTTTTTCGGTTGCAATTGCAACTATCAGGAGGCGCGCGTCGGGCATAACTCATAGTGAAAAACCGAGGTTTTTCAATCCTGGACGGCTTAATTTATGAAAATCAAGCCTTTATTTTGGCTGGACTAAGTTTTTAGCGAAAAACTCAGCCCGAATTTTTCTTTTTCCATCCCGATTTGAATATCGGGCACCCGAAAATTGCCCCTTTTCGCATTTATGCCTGGCTGCATAGACTTAAAAGGAGCAATTTTCGGGATAAGTGGTAGAAAGACTTTTGCAAATACTTTCTGTGATTACCGATAGCGTTCGACGCAGGTGCCCACCCGCCCCACTTCGTTCCCTTTCGAATAGGTATAGACTATGTCTATTATATTGCTGACTGCTCTTCTTTTCTTCTCTTCGGTAAAAATTCGGTGTCGTCAGTCATTGTCGGTTACGCCTTTTCTTCACTGCAAAGGTAAATGTTGCATATCGTATTACAAGTTCAGGCTCTGTTCACTATAAAAATCTCCACCCTTACAGGGTAGTATTCAGGCTGCGTTTATGGTGAAAACTTGTCTGTAACGCTACGCAACACCTTTTGAAGCAGTGTAAAAGGCGAAACAAACCGACAGCGACAGGCGACGGAATAAAAAAAACCTCAGAGAAGGAAGAGCAGAAAGTAAAGGCTCACTACCTCAGCTCGAGGTTCAAGAATAAAATTCTAAAACCTACCGATATGAGAACTTATAGCAGTGAATACCAAAAGCAGTGGAGCAAATTAATGTATAACTTTTTTGATTATTTGCCTACAAAATACAAACAGGCAAGCAAAAAGGACTGGGAAATTAGACGCTTAATCTGGGATTTCAAGGACGGGAAAAGAAGCCTATCTGTTGCAAAACTTGTTGCTGAAAAACTAATACAATTCTATGGTACTGATGCAAAAAACATAGTTTTTGCTTGCATACCAGCCAGCAGTGAGCAGCGCAATTTCACTCGATACAAAGTTTTTGCTGATGAAGTTTGCAGACTATCGGGAGCAGTTAACGCATTTGACCATATACACGTACATGGCGAACGTCTTGCCATCCACGAAACGAAATGCAGTAAAAATCTTGAAAACGTACAGACTATAGATTTCGACAAGGAATTTTTCAACGGAAAGAAAATCTTGGTTTTTGATGATATCCTGACACAAGGCTATTCATACGCAAAGTTTTCGTGTGCGCTTGAACGCTTTGGGGCATCTGTAATCGGTGGTTTCTTTTTAGGCAAGACTTTATTATTAAACTAATCAACTTATAAACTCATAAACTTAAAACTCATGAAAGATTTATTTGAAATGTGTGGCGAATGCCGCCACCTAAGTGACGCAGAAGTAGTTTATCAAATTACTAACTCTGAAAAGACATCTAAAGAAGTAGAAAAAATGATGTTGCAGGATGATAATGTGACGATAGAAGAAATTTGTCAGACACTCACACCGGCACGGAGAGCGATGGCGATGGCAGTAATAGAACTTTATAAACGTATGCAGAGCCGAAAAGCAGACAACAAAGTAATTAAATGTAGCGAAGATATTTATAATGTCATGCATAGATATTTACAGAATTTAGACCATGAGGAATGTTGGGTGATATTCTTGAACCAAAGCGGAAAGGTAATCCGTAAACAACGTGTTTCAGTTGGTGGACTTGCAAGCACTCAAGTAGATGTAAGGTTAATTCTTCGTGAAGCGTTGAAAGTTTGCGCTACTTCTTTAATATTGGTACATAACCACCCAAGCGGAAACGTGAGACCAAGCGCAGACGATGACAGACTAACAATGTCATTACAGCAGGCTTCAAAAATACTTAATATAAAGATGTTAGACCACGTTATATATACAGACTATAATAACTATAGTTATGCGGACGAAGGACGGTTGTAGGGCATCTGTGAGGCTGTAGCAGTATGTTTAGGGTAGGTGGGGGCTATACAGCCGCCCGCCGCCCGATTTTCCTGCTGGTCACTTTGTTTGCAGGAAAATCGGGCGGCGGGATAAAGCGGAATTTATTGTTTACGCAAAATATTTGCGAGCTTAGAAAAAAAACTTTAGTTTTTATTTGATATTAAGATTAATATCATTATCTTTGTGTTGTTAATCAAACAAAGCGTTATATGAAGTATAATGAACTACATCGCATCCTTTCCAGGGCAGGATGCTATGAAACCGGAAAACAAAGGGCTGGTCATCCTGAATGGTTCAGTCCGATGACCGGAAAAAAATTCACTACAAGCAATCATGGTTCTGCTGAGGTGAAGCCCGGTACATTAAAATCAATAATCAGGGATGCAGGGGTTAAAATTTAACCCCTCCCTTTAATAAAAATATATGTTATGGTAGTTACGGTTAATATTGAATTGGGTAATGACGGTACTTATGGTGCTTATATAGCTGGTGATAATCCGTTAGGTTTCGGAGTTATCGGTGAAGGTAATACCGTCAATGAAGCGAAAGAAGATTTTCTGAACGTGTTTAATGCTTATAAAGCTGATGGAGAATATGTGCCTGAAGGTTTGGCTTTCGATTTCTGTTATGATGTTCCTTCTTTCCTGGCTTATTATAGCAAGAGATTGTCTTTGGCAGGATTGGAACGCATTACAGGTATTGCACAAGGTCAGTTAAGTCATTATGTTACTGGCAGAAGAAAGCCAAGTAAAAAGACAGTAGAAAAAATACAGGATGCGCTGCACGCATTTGGTAACGAATTAAGTCATGTGAACTTTGTTTGATTAACAACTACAATTTTCATCTTGACATCATGGTCACTGTTTAATTCAACACTTTACATTGACATGATTTAGAGGAGTCTCTTTGTGGGATTCCTCTTTTAATGGGAAACATAAAATCAACATGAGTATGAAAACAGTTCCTGCAATTATCGAAATGGCTTCTGACGGTAACTACAGTATCTATATGGGTGCTGATGATATGGACTATTTGGTTACCGGTACCGGAGCGACCTCTAAAGAGGCTATCGAAGACTTTAAAAAAGGGTATGAGGATATTAAATCTTCATACGAACGTGACGGAAAATATTTTGAAGAAATAGAGTTTGAATTTATATATAAATAGTATTCTTCCTTCTTTTATAAAGTTCCGCTTTTTCTTTGCTATATTATAACAATACATTAATTTTGTAATGCCCCTAAACATTTAACCAAACATGGTTGTTATAACCATAAAATATGAACTCCTTATCAAGATAAACCCGTAGTCAATCGGGTTAAGGTGATGGTTACACCTTTGGGCTATCTTGGTGAGGAGTTCGCCATTTATACAATGGAACTTAAAGAATTTATTAAAAGTACGATTTCTCAAATTATAGACTCTGTTTCTGATTTGAATGAGGTATATAAAGATAAAGATGCAACAATCAACCCTCTTAGTTTTGTTAGGATTAAGGATATGCAAAGCGTTCAGACCGGTTCAGGTGAAAGATTATTGACTAATGTTGAGTTTGATCTTACTGTTTCTATTGATGAAAGTAAAAATACAGACGGTAAGGTAAATGTTATGAGTTGTGTTATTGGTGGTGGTGCATCTAAGTCGTATACTGAAGGAAACAGTTCTATAAGTAGGGTTAGATTTAGTATACCGGTAGTACTTCCAGCTAAACGGATTACATCAAAGTAGTGATGTTTTTACTTTCTGTTTTAAAGAAATTGTAAAGTAGAACCGCTTCAGTTCCGATACTTTTTTCTGTTCCTTTACAGGATTTTATCGCATATTTAACGCAACGTTTTCTAAGACGTTGTTCTCTATAATTCTTTATAAAGTTTATTAGTTTCTTCATTTTGTTAGCTTTTTTACAAAAGTAATCATTTACATGTTCATATCAAAACGCTTTGTCGTTTTAATCGAAACGCCCTGTCATTCCATATCGAACGACAGGGCGTTTTGCGTAACGCAAATTTTATGTATATTTGCGGATATTAACTTTTAAATTTATTATTGTGATGGGTAATTTCTTTATTGTGCTTTTAATCCTTTTTCTTTTTTTCCTTATCATTGGTGCTCTTGCTGACAAATATAAAACGGATGATACGAAAAAATATACATCTCAGCGTAATTTTGATTATGAGGATAATGTAACTAATGATATAGATAAAATACTTTCTTCTAAACCTGATAAGCCACAAAAAGATGTAATATCTATTGTTGGTGGTTTCTACCGTTCTTGGGAAGCTAAACAGTGTATAAGAAAATTATATGCATGTGAAACTGTATTCCTTAAAGAGGAACCGGATAACCCTTATGATCCTAATGCTATAATGGTATTGTCAAAAAAAGGTTTGCATATTGGTTACGTCTCTAAATATGATATTCAGACCGTTAAGACTAGAATGTCTGAGGGATTAGTCAAGGGTTCTGTTTATGATACAATGGATAGCAGATATGAATATTTAATAACTTTATTGCCGATGGAAGAAGGTGATGAAGAATACAATAATGCTATATATTTTTTCAATGAACGCAAAAGAATAGAGGTTGAGAGCAGAAAGAAAACAGAACTCAGAAAAGAATTAGGCATTGATGATATTGTTGTACTTGCGGCTGATGATTTACTTCCTAAGAAAAAATATTCTTCTATACTAAGGCTGCTGAAGCCGGTTTTTGATGCTGACGCCCAAGACGGTAATTGCTATGAACTTATGATATACTGTTGCCATTATATGCAGGATTACGAATCAGAATTAAAATACATAGACAAGAGTATAGAATCCGGACAATTTAATGACAGGGCATTCTTGAACAGGCGTAAATACCAGGTGTTGCGCTTGCTTGGTCATCTGGTGAGTAATGACCAGATTGAAAATGAGAAAGCAGGCGTTGAGACTACAATATTAGAACTGGACTTCTTTAACCGTATAGTTTCAATTTTAAGTGATGTGGTTGACCCTAACCGTATAGATTTCAGAGATTCAAAAGGTCTGTTCGCTGTAAATCTTGATAACAATATAAGGAGGCCTATTTGTAAGCTGTATCTTAATAATCCTGACAAGATGTTTATAGGTCTGATTAATGAAGATGGTAGTTTGCTTAAGGTTCGGATAACCGATATTTCTGAACTGGATGAACTCAAAGATGATTTACTTAGACCGATTAATAAGTTCCTTGATAAACCAAATTTCTATGCTCATGGATATTGATGAATAATTTTAATATAGCCTTGTCATATTTTATTATGGCAAGGCTTTTTTTCTTCCTTTTCTTTTGCATAACGAAAATAAATTTCTACATTTGCAGTGATCTCCATTTTGTGTAGGCGACGACGGCTCGCCAATTAGTTTTGCTGCGGGCATTTTTTATGTCCATAGCTTATGCTATATAACTTATAGGTTCCGACCCCCGTGTGGAGCGTTAATGCGCCCACTGCCTGCACAAGGTGGAGATCAACGGGAAAGCGGAACCTTTTCTGTTTCCTTTCCCGTATTAATTTATTTTATTGTTTCATTTTAAATTGATCTCCAAAATGAAGAAACAAACAATTGCACCTGCACAACAGGCAGGTTTCAGCACATTAGAGATGTGGCTGAATCGTGAAAACAAGTTATTCACAGAATTATTTGCCGACAAAGGCGAGTCTATCACCAACAAAAAAATGCTGCTTGATATGCAGCTTATTCTTTCCCTTGTGGTTCTTCTGACATTTAACTTTGTCAATCCTCTTATGACACTTATTTGTGCGCTATGGTTCGGGTCAGCTGCATTGCTGGTAAAGAAGTATGATGATACTGATATCCAGAAAGGGGGTACAAAATGACAAACCTTAATAATCTTACTCCGGAACAGATTGAAATTATTGAAGAATGGCGTGATTGTGGTGCTGCAGCTGCATGTCGTGATCTTGACGAAGTAATGCATTTTCTTATTCAACCAATACGTGAACCTGAACCTGACGAAGTTCTCCGTATGCTTCAGAACCTTTTGGCTATACATCATGAACTCAGTGCTTTCATTCCAGGTGAACAGAAGAAGGGAGGTGAGTCATGAAACTTATATACGAACTCGGTGGTTTCGATACTGTTTCTTCTGCCTTATTAATGGCTATAGAAATTCGTTCTGAAACAGGTCTTGAACCGGAAAGAATTGTGATGGATGACGGCACTTCTATATCCCTTAATCTTGAAGATTTCAAGCAGCTGCAAAAAGGTGAACTATCGGATGAAGAATATATAGCTAAACACCGTATAATTCAATAATTTATCTTATCTTTGCATTGTGTTTCAAAGTCGAATTTTTTGCAAATCTATTTTTAGGCCTCGCTTCTGCGGGGCTTTTTTTATGTCCTTTTCTTTACTCATTCAATCTCATATTTTTGCGTCATGGGCGTAATGAAACGAATAATAGAACAGAACCAGAATTCTAACAGGTCCCGATGGCGAGACAAGAGTAATGTTCTGGGTAATCGTGGTCCGTTGGACATCACGATAGAAAATGTATCATATACTGACCAGTATCAGAGAGAACAGGATAAAGAAGCTGTTGCTACTTTTAACGCAAAACTTATGGGTTGGGGATATAAGGTCAGACAGCAGCTTGTCGCTTCTATCAGAACTCGCATTGAAACAGATAGAATTTTGTCTAACAGTTTAAAAGTGCATTACAGGCATTGGGGTAAACCTGTGAAAGCTGGTCAGGAAATTACAAGTATCGGATTCTCTTTTGTTGAAGAAGGATTATATGTCCATCTGGGTGTAGGTGTTGGATATAATATGCAGAATGGTACAAGAGTCTTGACCAAAAAATCTGATAAAGTTTGGCGAAGGTTCCCTATAGGATGGTTCAATCCGATTGTAGAACAGAATATTCCTGATCTTGAGAGAATTGTTACTGATTATTGCGGTAAGCTGATTATTAATACTACAAGAATTTATATAAACCGATAATATGAATAAGAAAATAGGTAATATCAATTTTGTTAACACTGCTGTGGGTACGTATGCCATCAGGATGGATTCGTTCAGTGACTCGATATCCCACCTTTTCAGTTCTGCTGTTGCAGACTGGGATTCTTCGCCTACTACAGTGGCAGGTGTTCGTGTTGTTCCCTGGGGGGCGGATAACAACCTTCCTTCAGAGATCCGGAACTTACTGGAGAAGAATAACCTCGGTCCGGGTATTCTGGCTCGTAAGACAGGTCTGCTTTACGGTCAGGGCCCTATGCTATATCGTGTGGCCGTAGAGAATAACGAACGTGTGCAGCAGTGGACTGTTGAACCTGATATCCAGGAGTGGCTTGATAGCTGGGATTATAAGCGCTTTATACGTGAGGCTTTCACAGAATACAATCATCTTAACGGTGTATTCGTGAAATATACCAATGCACGTTCTGTCAGGGTTGGCCGTCCATGGGTTCACAGTCTCGAGGTTCTTCCTTCTAAAGACTGTAGGATCTGTTGGCCGGAGAATGATTCTCACTATCTGCGTGACGTAACTCATATACTTAACGGTGATTTCGACTGGTACGGTTCACAGAAATATACTAAATATCCGGTTTTTGACAAATATAGTCCGGCTCGTAATGAGGTGGCTGTTAAATACCACTCATTACGCAGCTTTGGGCGTAATATGTACGCTGTTTCAAGTTTCTTTGGCTCAATACCATGGATGAGAGACGCTAATTCCCTTCCGGAAATTATCGAATATCTGAACAAGAACATGATTGCTGCGGCATACGTTGTCCATGTTCCTCAAGAGTATTGGGAGAAAAAGAAAGAGAATTATCTGGCGGATCATCCTGAAGCTACAGACCGCCAGGTTAATGCGGCACTGGAGCAGCTTAAGGATGAGCTGGCCCGTCAGATTGCAGATATCATGGCAGGTAAGGGTAATGTCGGTAAATTCTTCATGACTACCGATTACATTGATCCGGCTTCAGGCAAGCCTTACGAGTTTAAAATTGAGCCTATCGAAATGAACATTGACAAATACATCGAGGCTCTATACAAGATATCACGTATTGCAGACTCGAGTACTACGTCTGGGTTCGGTCTGAATCCTTCACTGGCCAATATCATCATCGACGGTAAGGGTGATAGTGGTTCGCAGATGCTTTATGCGCTTAAATTGTTCTATGGTGCCGATACTCAGATTGCAGAGGATATTTGCCTCGAGGCGATTAATGATGCTATTCATATTAATTTCCCGGACAAAAAAGATGTCAATATCGGTATTTACCGCAAAGTGATAAATAAGGAAGATAATGTTACTGCTTCCGATCGTACAACTAACCAGGTGTGATTATGAAAAGTAAACAGATTGAATTCCCGGATTGTTGGGAAGAGGTTACTCCGCACGAGTGGGTGTATTTGCTAAAATTGAGGTCTAAGCTTATCAGACTACAGGGTGTTACGATTGACGATGTAAAGCGTATGTGGTGTGCTTTTGTCGTCAAGAGACGTGGCATACGCAGCTTGAATCGTAAAGATGCAATGGTGCTGATATATCGTTTGGCACAGACTCTTGACTGGCAGTGGGTTGTTGAGAATGACTCTATCTCGTTGAATTATGATTCGACTGTTAATCTCTTGCCGGAATGGTACGGGCTGATTGGTCCTGCATCGCATGGTGCTGACCTTACTTTCGGTGAGTTCCGTTATGCTGTTATAATGATGAACGAATATACCACTACGCAGGATATCATGTATCTTAATTCTCTGTGTGCTGTTTTATATCGAAAAACTGACGAATACGGCAAAAGGTTGCGTTTTTCTCAAGATGCTATTCAATCGTCTTTACCGGATATTGAGAAAATCCCTGAATATGTCCGTTGGGGTATATATGCCTGGTTCGCTTCCTTCTGCAAGTTTTTGTTTACAGGAACTTTCATTCTTGACGGTTGCGAGATTTGTTTTGCTCCGGTATTCGGTTCGTCCGGAAATGATTATACACCGGAACAGTCTTTAGGCATGAATTCTATTCTTTTTTCTGTAGCCGAAAGCGGTGTGTTCGGTACCATAGAAGATGTCGATAACACACAGCTGATGCGTGTGCTTTTGAAATTATTGGATGATAAACAAAAGGCTGACAGCCTGCTTAAACATACAAAGAAAAATGATATTCAATGACAATGGTCAGGGGGCGTTGGAACTTCGTCGCCTGACAGGTAACTATTATGCCGGCAATGATTTTTCAGCGATTGAGATGGATATCGCTAATGCTACTGATGATATAATCTCTGTTGTTGGCCGTGCTGTTTATGATAAGGCTGAAGGTTATTATCACTCCGGTTCTGCAGCAGCTGATGAAATAAGGCTTGTTGAACTGGTTCAGCGTCCTGTCGCTATAATGGCATGTCTGAATTATTTCAGACGTAACGATGTCAGCCATGAGGATAGTGGCCGTAAAACCAAAGTATCTTCAGACGGTACTGACAAGATACCATGGGAATGGCAGCTTGACCGTGATGACGCAGTTCATCTCGAGCTGTATTACAAGTCTGTCGAACGGTTGATACGCTTCCTTAATGAATCCGGAAATGAAGAATGGCAACAGACAGAGTTTTATAACCTTTCTAAATCTCTTCTGATTTCTTCAGGTGCGATGTTTGACCAGTATTTCCCTATTGACAAATCAGAACGCTTGTATGTCCTTCTTGTCAATTTCATCCGCGAAATACAGTTAAGCATCATCCAACCTGCTTACGGCGGCGGTTGGGATGATTTCATTTCTTCTGATGCTCGAGATAATGTGATGTTTGCAGCTCGTAAGGCTCTTGCCTTGTTTACAATGTCAACGGCTTTGCGCAGATTGCCGCTTCAGTTGATTCCTGTCGGTGTGGTTCGCAGATACAATGCCGAAAACGGCATGTCTGCTTCTGAACCTGCTGCTATGGATGATGTCAGGAACCTTTCTTCAATCCTGGAATGTGACGCTTACATCTGGCTAGACCGTATGAAGGTATATCGCGATGGATCTTCTGAAGAATATCCTATGCTTCCTCAAAATGACCGTAATAATAAATTCCTTCGCCTATGATAGTTACACAGAGACCCGGAGCAATAGAATTTGCTTCCGATATGCCGGACTATATAATGGATGCAGACGCAACTATATCTTTCGAAGTTAAAATTGATAATCAGACTATTTTGTCTGAAGATTATTCTCCTGATGCTGAATTTAAGATTCGCATCCGTCAATTAGGATTATTTTGTAGGAAAGCATTATGGGGTATATGGCCAAGTCAAGATGCATTTACTTATATAGATACCGTAGCGAAAACTTTCAGTTTCTATATTAATGGTGTGAAAGATTCTGATTGCTTTGTGCTGTTTTCGAGGGTTAAGAACAATAAAATTGTTAACGATCAAATACTTCTGTCTTGTATAAATGAAAAGGTTGTACGACGCGGTGTTCCTGATTTTACCAGTTTTTTTCTGAAAGTTGGACAATCTGTTATTGTACAATGTCATACTTCAGATGGCCTTCAGACTAAAACTTTGTACACTGAGAATACTTGTGATAGGGTTTTAACGTTTGATACAAGCGTAGATACAATTAAAAGTATGTTCGATGGTGCTTTATTCAGTACATATTCAGTTGGCAGCATGAAGTTTCATATTGATGCTACTTCATATGCTGAGAAATTTATTTTTCGTTTCAAGAATGTATTCGATTGTACGGAGATTGTTTGTGCTACCGGTTTTATGAAAATGAAAGGCGAGGATAACAGTGAGACTGCTTATATGTACGGCATAGAACGAAAGTTCGTTATCAATCGTAATGATGTTTATACTGTCAATTCCGGTGTTGTTTTCCTGCAGTCGGACTACAGGCTATGGCATGACTTCCTTAACTGTCAGGAAGCTTCCATACTCGTTGATGGTTCCTGGTACGATATCGTGATTACTCAACAGAATTATGAACGTGATTACCGCAAGAATATACTGAAAGCTGTTGAATTCAGTTTCAGACTTGCGGATCCTGAAAACAGTGGTGTTATATGATAAATATATTACAGTTCCGTGAGCTATGTATCGAGCTGCAGCATAAGGTGAATGCTATTAGTGATAGTCAGATTGATACGGTTGTCATGGCCGTGCGAGAAGAACACATGGTCAAGAAATTACAGAATAAATTCGGTATAACTCTGTGTGCCAGCTTTCCTGACGCTCAGAGTTCCGGTACCGAAGATAATTACACAGATAATCAGCAAGCGTTTTTCTTTGTCGTAAAACGTCTGACTCCTGGTCAGCTGGATGATGAGACTGAGATTACTACTTATGCAGAGCTGCAGGATATCATGCTTAATCTGCGTGATGTTATCAGAGATTATTATTCCGAGTGTATGGGCATTATTCCTGAAGAAAGCTATAAGATAGAATGGGAATATCAGATATTCGGTGGTGTTAATGGCCTGTCAATGGGCGTAACTTTCAAGAACAATGACTGAATTATATATTGATGGTGTGTCAGTTCCATTGCCGGCTGAATTTGAGATATCAGTCAAGCATGAGAATCCGTTCTTTACAAAGAATGGTGAATATACATACGATATTGAATTATCTCTCAATATTCCTGTGGTTGCTCAACTGTATGGTTTTCTTAACCGACTTAATAAGGCTGATACTGTAGCGACTGACCGTAAGGCTGTTCTGATAGCAGACAATAGGGTTTATATTGACGGTACTGAGATTATTACTGGTTGGTCAGACACAACTGTACAGATACAGCTTGTGTCTGGTAACTCTCAGCTTAACTATTTAGTCGGATCTGATAAATTAATTTCCGAACTGGATAATATGCCAGTTACTAATCCTGGAGTAGTAGCTGCAGATGGGTGGGGTCCTAGTTATCTGCATATAACTTATGAGTATCCGGATATAGACTATTGTATTCCGAATGTGTATGATAGCACTAATAATCTTTTTATTAATGATTGGGAGTTGATTATTAGGTACAGTGATAATGATACTCCGGTTTTCTTCTGTTCACCAGTTAATGAAGATGAAAATAATTGGGCACCTATGCCTTATTTGTGTGCCTATATAAAAGCCTTGATGACAGCATTGGGATATAATCTTTCTTATAATGCTATAGAAGATACTGATTGGAAATTATTGTGTTTACTTCATGTTCAAAAAACCCATGATTGGTCACAAATTTTTCCTCAATGGACTGTCAAAGAGTTTCTTGACGCAGTAGAGCAACTTTTTAATGCCAGGTTTGTGATAAACAAAAAAACGAAAGATGTTAAACTGGTGTTTAATAATCAATATTATCTTAATGCTCCTGTTGCCTATGTAAGTCTTGTCCTTGATGAATATAAAGTTGAATGTGATGACGAAGATGTTGAGAGGTATGATGAAGCTTCTCTTCGATATTCAGAATCTTCTACAACATACGGTAAGTTAAGATGTATTCCTGATGCCGTTCATGGTCGTGCACAACATTATGGTGTTATTGGAATGCCGGCTGATATGTTCTTTTCATATGAGGAGAACCGTAGAACTGATACTATTTTCAGTTTTACAGCTTATGCTCGTAGTCTTATATATAAAGGGATGGATGGTGACAAGCCTATATATGAATTTGTTGACCAGTTTAAACCGCTTAAGCGAGATAGTACAGAGACTATAGAGATGACTATAAGACCTGTTGAGTTATCACATGAAATAGAATATCCCATGCAGGATAAAAGTAAATTCTCCTTGTTTTTCCCTGCTATTGGTGGTGATACTATAAAAGAAGAAATTGAGGGAGCCAGTGTTTTGGAACTTATTGAAAATGCTACAGATACCCAGCCTTCTAAACCTAATATTTATGTTGGATATTTTGCAGGTCTAAATAAGGCTGCTCTCGGACCGCTTACATTAAATAATTTCCCTCTTGTAATGAATGATTGCTATATTCATTATTCTCATGGTGAAGTTTTGTATAATGGTATTAATGACATACTTGCACTTGACTATATGAATGGGAAATTATACAATAATGCGTATGATATTGACTATAAGAATCCTGTTGAATTTACTAGTTATGACAATAATGTGTTTGATGTTAATTCTGTGTTCGTTATTAACAACAAGAGGTATGTGTGCGAGTACATAGAATATAAGATTGATAAACATGGTAGGGCAGGGGCCTGGACGGGTAAATTCTATCCGATTAAGATATCTGATACAGAGACTTATCAAAGATGGATACTCTCTGATGGCAAATTCCGTGATGGTGGTGTATGGCTGGATAATGGTAGATGGTTGGATAATTAATATTGTGATAATATGAGTATCGGTATAAAAGATTTCAGAATGGCTATTAAAATAGACAATTCTGATGCAAAACAAAAATTAGCAGAAACTAGTGCTGAAGTCAGGAAACTGGAGAAGGAACTTAAAGATCTGGAAGCTACAGATAAAAAAAATACTGAAGAGTATAAGAAGGCTAAAGCTCGTTTGGATGAATTGAATAAATCATACAATGATTTACGTAAAGAAGCTGGTCTGAATGCCATGACTTACGATGAACTTCGTAAGTCTGCCAAAAGCTTAAAAAGGCAATTGGATAAAACCGTCCCTGATACTGCAGAATGGAAAGAGCTTCAGGCGGATTTGCAAATTACAAGGGCCAGAATGAAGGAACTTTCAGGACAGGCTAACGAAACACGTTTTTCGATTGCTAAACTTGCAGACGGTTTCAACCGATACGGTACCATGGCTGCTACAGCTGTTGCGTCTCTTACCGGTTTGACTCTGACAATGCGAAAATGTGTTGATGATTATGCAGAGATGGAAGAAGCGCAGTCTCAGGTTATCAAATACACAGGTCTATCTAAAGAAGCTGTAAATGAACTTAACGAAGAGTTTAAGAACATGGATACCCGTACACCTCGCACCAGGCTTAATGAATTGGCAGGTGACGCGGGTAAACTGGGTATCTCAACTAAAGAGGGTGTGCTTGAATTCGTCGAAGCTGCAAACATGATTAATGTTGCTCTGGGAGAAGATCTCGGTAAAGATGCCATTACGCAAATTGGTAAACTTGCTGGTATGTTCGGTGAGGGTGACCGTTCTCTTAAGGAGAATATGCTTGCTGTTGGTTCTGCTGTCAATTCTGTTGCCCAGAATTCGGCAGCATCTGAGCCATACCTGGTTGAGTTCACAGCTCGTATGGGTGGTGTCGGTAAACAGGCAAAACTGGCTGTTACGGATATCATGGGTTACGCTTCTGCTCTTGATCAGAATATGCTACGCTCCGAAATGGCTTCTACAGCCCTTCAGGGATTAATCCTTAAACTGTATCAGGAACCGGCACAATATGCGAAGTTGGCAGGTATAGAGGTCGGTGCATTCACAAAGATGATGGAAGAAGACGCTAACGAAGCTGTTCTTACATTTCTTGAAGCTCTCGGTCGCCTTGGAGGCATGGACCAGATGGCTCCGGTACTGAAAGAAATGAAACTTTCCGGTGCTGAAGCAGCAGGTGTTATAGCTGCTCTTGCTGGTAATGTTGAGAAAGTTCGTAAAGAGCAGGAGGGGGCTAACAAAGCGTACATGGAAGCGACTTCGGTCGAAAATGAGTATTTTGTTCAAAATAATACTGTACAAGCAGAACTTGAAAAGATGAGAGAAAAATTTGCCCAGTTGCGTGTAGAAATTGGTGGTAAATTACTCCCTGTTATGAAATATATGATTTCTACAGGTTCGCTTACAGTTAAAGGTTTGAAATTTTTAGTTGACATATTTCTTGAATATAAGAATGTTATTATTGCTTTAGTTGCTGCAATAACAACGTATATTGCCATAACTAAAACTGCTACAGTCGTTACAAAGGCATATCATGCTATAACGAAAGCGGCTACAGTAGTTACTGCAGCTTTAAACAAGACCTTTAAAGCTAGTCCATGGGGACTTGTCATTTCTGGCTTGACAGCGGTTATTACTTATTTCGGTTTTCTCAGAGATAAGACAGATGAAGCTACTGCAGCTCAAAATAAATTGAACGATTCTTTAAATGAGAATGTTTCGGCTTCCAAAAAATTTGAAGAGATAAAATCGCTTTCAAAAAATAGAGAAAAACTTAATAAAAGACAACTTCAGACTTTAAGATCTGATGCAGAATCAGAATTGCAGATAATAGAGGATAAACTAGCAAAAGAAGAAATTGCATATAAAGAATATTACGAAAAAGAAAAAGCTAGGGTTAATGCCCGTAAAGATATTAATGATACTACTCGAGGTGTTCTAATGGGTGCCGTTGAAGCTGAATATAAAAAACAGATGAAACAGTTAGATTATCTGGTTAAACGTAAAGATGAACTTCAGAAGATTATTGATTCGATACCAGAACAAAAAGAGAAAGATATCTTCACAGATCCAAATCTAGGTAGTGAGCTTGATGGTAAAATAGATAAAAATAAAACCGATTATGAATCGCAGATAAAGGATCTGCAGACTCAACATGCTGTTGGTCTGCTTGAGGAAGAGAAGTATCAGGAACAGCTTTACCAGATTACAGTCAAGTACTTGGCGAAGAAACGAGAACTTTTACAAGAAGGTAAACGTAATACTGCAGAAGTAGATAAAGAGATCTTGCAGGCTATGATTGAAGAGAGTAACAGACTTAATCTGAAATCTATAGCTGAAAAAGGATCTGCTAAATCAGATGACAATCCTATATATACACCTGGTATTATAGAGGAAGAAACGCCTGAAGAAGATAATTATGCAGTAGAAAAATACAAAAAATCTCTCGATGGCCAACAGGCTATGCTTGAGTCATTCCGAAATGCAGGTCTTATTTCCGAAATGGAATATCAGGACAGACTGCTCGAGATTGAGACTGAAAGACTGAATGAACAGGAAAGACTTGAGAAAGAAGCTGATGATAAGCGTAAACAGAGACAGGAAGCGTTTTTAGGCACATACATGAACCTAATGAGTTCTGTATCTGACCTTATGTCTGCAATGCAGAATTCTGAAATCTCGAGTATTGAACGTAAGTATGACAAACAGATTAAAGCTGCAGAGAAAGCAGGTAAGGACACAACCAAGCTCGAGGAAGAAAAAGAAGCTGCAGTAATGGAAGTGAAGCGCAAATATGCCGACAAGATGTTTGCGATGCAAGTCCTTCAGGTTACTGCATCTACAGCTGTTGCGGCCATGGAAGCTTATAAGGCTATGGCTGGTATTCCATTTGTCGGTCCGGCACTTGGTGCTGCAGCTGCAGCAGCTGCTGTTATTGCCGGTACAGCACAAATCGCTATCGCGAAACAGCAGCATGACGAAGCCAAAGGTCTCTATACCGGTGGTTACTCCCAGGATTACGTTGAAGGCTACACTAAAAAAGGTAATTCCAAAGATGTAGCCGGTGTCATTCCAGTACATAAGAATGAGTTCGTGACCAATCATGAAGGTGTGGCCAACCCTCACGTTAAACAGTTCCTTGATGTGTTTGATGTTGCTCAGAAGAATGGAACTATCGGAATGATCAATACTACTCAGATCCTGGAACAGGTTCGCACGAAATCTGGTCGTTATTCCGGAGGCTACACTTCCGATTCTTCTGTATCAGGCAGTCAGAGTAATTACTCTTCAGGTGATGTACATTCTATGCTGAATGTTATTATACAGCTGCTTCGTAAATCTAACGAGAATCTGTCAGCTATTGCCGCTAAAAAGCTGACTGTAGATGTTCGGTCCGTTCGTGACGGCATTAAGAGGGTTGAAGCTTTAGAGCGTAATGCCAGCCGTTGATGTCCTTTTTTCGTTATTCTTACTATACTACTTTTGTGGTATTGATATTCTCTTGTAATAAATCCCGGGCGGTACTGCCGTGAGGTACTGCCGCCCACTAATAAACACGACAATGACTGTTAATAGAAAACTAACAATTCAGCTGTGGACAGCATTCATTCTTTCTATGAGTGGAATGGTATTATTAATTATGGGTTTTTGGGTTCCGCCGGTAGGCGAAATTCATAATTCTGTTCTTATTGCATACGGTGAAGTATGCACATTTGCAGGCGGTCTATTCGGTATTGATTACACCTATAAATACAAAAAACATAAAAATACTATAAATAATAACTCAAATGGACAAACAAATCCTTAAACGCATTATGCCGTTTGCTACTGATGCTAATATTGACAAGTATATTAGTCATCTTAACGACACAATGAAACAGTTCGCTATTGATACTCCTATTCGTCAGGCTCATTTTCTGGCTCAGTTAGGTCATGAAAGCGGTTCGTTGCGCTATGTACGCGAAATTGCTTCTGGTGAAGTTTATGAAGGTCGTAAAGATCTTGGCAATACTTCTCCTGGTGATGGTGTAAAGTACAAAGGTAGGGGGCTGATACAGCTAACCGGAAAAGCTAATTATAAAGCTTTTGATGAATTTACCGGTGGCAGATACGGTCTGCTTGAGCACCCTGAACGGGTTGAGCAACCTGACTTGGCCACAATGCTTGCCGGATGGTTCTGGGATAAGAATAATCTTAACCGTTACGCTGATCAGGATGATGCACGCAAGATTACCAAAATCATCAATGGCGGTTATAACGGTCTTGATGATCGTTTGAATTTTCTTAAACAGGCTAAAGCTGCTTTAAATTGTTAGTTATGAAATCTGAAAATATACTTTTCTCATTCTGCGTTGGTTTTGTCTCCCTTGTTGTCCTGGGACTGACTATTCAGTCCTGCAGGACAACTAATCAACAAAGTAAAATTAAGATAAACGAAGAAACATCTTCCAATACTTTTACGCGTATTGAAGATAATTCTTCAGCGCTGGCTTCATTGATACATTACAAAGAAAATGCCTTTACCGTCATCGTTCGTGATTATAGTCTTGTTCGTGATTCTTCAGGTAATGTGTCATCGGCATTGACGCGCGAAACAGAACTATCACAGACTTCTAAGGAAGTCAGAGACAGTTCTAATATCAACACACAAACGCAATCTACTCAAATAAATGACTCTTCCTATGCCAACAGAAGTGCTTTCTCATATAATGAAAGAGAATCAAAGCCACCGGATTATGGTCTTGTAACTTTTTCTGCCATATTGGTTTTTATTGGGGTATTAGTTTTTTTTATCCGTAAGAAGATTAGACTTTGATTTTCTTTACCCGGTGTTGCCTGCCTGTGAAGGTCGGCAGCACTTTTTTGTATAAAAAATCCCCATGGCGGCTCAACCATGGGGATTGGTGTGTCAATAAAAACATTTGTCATGCAATGGACAAAGAGCCTAATTTCTTGCAAATATCACGAATGGCGTTGTCGAATATCTGTTTGTCTTGTTCGCTTAACGTATATACACGTCCGCGTACCTTGTAGCCGTATATACGTTGCTGCAGCCATGACGCGCTTTTGCCAAAGTAATTGCGTGCTATATATGAAATAGGTACTATCTCTTTCATTTCCTTCAACTTTTCACGAATTGTGATGGCATGTTCTATTTCATCCAGTTCGGTTGAGATGTCTTTCAGGCCGTTCAACAGATAGTCGGATATTGCTTCTTTATCTTGTTCGCTCGTATAGTTCCGGCATATATACATGTATTTTTCCTTGTATTTCTCTTCTTTGTCGGGAGAATCGCTTTTCATGATGGCTTTTAATTCGTTCAGTTCTTCGTTGATTGTCTTCATAATTATATGTTTTTTTAATTCCCCTCCACTCTTCAGGGAGGGGAACTGTTTTACTCTTCAAGTTCTTTCAATCTCTTTTCGAGTGCCTCTATCAGGCGGTCAAGCCTTAATTTTTCATCGAGGAAAGCGTTTGCTTTTTCTTCACTCATGTTTTCGGTGTTCTCAAAAGCCCATTTCATCATCTTCAGATTAAGCTTTGCTTCTGTCAGCTTTTGAGAAAGTAATAATACTTCATCTTTTTTCTCCATTGCCTTTATTTTTATTGAACACTACAAAGATACATAGTAATTTTGTTATGTGCAAGTTTTTTACATAATAAATTTACTATGTTGTATTTTTTTTCTTCCTTTTCTTTTGCTATCCCAAAACAAATCCATAATTTTGAATAGCCGAATATAAACCTTTTGTTTCATCCCCTCATATCGTGTAACCCGTATTCAATCGGGTTCCGGGTGGTTCCGGTCGGCGCACGGTATGGGGGGATGACTTTTTTTTATATGAATATTAAACAGATAGAGATTGGTAACCTTATATTGGACTATCTTAAAGATAGGGGTTATTCATCGTACGATGATTTGAGCGAGTATATTATGGATAGTGGCTATGACTATTCAGACTTCTTGTATGTCTTCCAGATGATGAGAGATGATTTTAAATTCATTGCCGATTGGAGTGCTGGTGTTGATGTAAAGCTTACTTACGAAGGTTTGAAAATATCTGTCAATGGATTTAGTGATTTCATGAATCAGGAAAGGAAAAGAGAAGAAACTAAGGATAAGGTCAGCAGGACAACTTTGTATTCCAATTATCTTAATATTGCTAATTTGATATTGACCGTGCTTGCCTTTATAACAGGAATCCTGCTATCAGACCCAATAAAAGGGATAATAGGTAAATTGTTCTCCACATTTTCATCCTAACTATTTCGAGGTTGATTTTAGCCGTATTCTCTTTCAACTGTTCTATTTCCTTTTCGATGCTTGTCATTGTTTTTGCCTCATTTTCTACAAAAATAAGGCTTTTCTTTTGCCAATCCAAAATAAATCCATATATTTGTATCGACTTCCATTTGATACAGGCGACGACGGCTCGCCAATTAGTTTTGCTGCGGGCATTTTTTATGTCCTTAGCTTATGCTATATAACTTATAGGTTCCGACCCCCGTGTGGAGTGTTAATGCACCCACTGCCTGTATCAGGTGGAAGTCAACGGGAAAGCGGGACCTTTTTTTGTACCCTTTCCCGTATTAATTAATTTTATTGTTTCATTTTAAATGACTTCCAAAATGAAGAAACAAACAATCGCACCTGCACAACAGGCAGGTTTCAGCACATTAGAGATGTGGCTGAATCGTGAAAACAAGTTATTCACAGAATTATTTGCCGATAAAGGCGAGTCTATCACCAACAGAAAGATGCTGCTCGATATGCAGCTTATGCTTTCCCTTGTTGTTCTTCTGACATTCAATTTTGTCAATCCTCTCATGACTCTTATTTGTGCGCTTTGGTTCGGAACAGCGGCATTGCTGGTAAAGAAGTATGATGATACTGATATCCAGAAAGGGGGTACAAAATGACAAACCTTAATAATCTTACTCCGGAACAGCTTGAAATTATTCAAGAATGGCGTGATTGTGGTGCAGCAGCTGCATGTCGTGATCTTGACGAAGTAATGCATTTCCTTATACAACCGATACGTGAACCTGAATCTGACGAAGTTCTTCGTATGCTTCAGAATCTTTTAGCCATTCGTCATGAACTCGAAGCGTTTATATCAGACAGAAAGGAGGCATGAAATGAAACTTATATATGAACTTTGTGGTTTCGATACTGTTTCTTCTGCCTTATTAATGGCTATGGAAATTCGTTCTGAAACAGGTCTTGAACCGGAAAGAATTGTGATGGATGACGGCACTTCTGTAGCCCTTAATCTTAAAGATTTCAAGCAGCTGCAAAAAGGTGAATTGTCGGATCAGGAATATATAGCAAAACACCGTATAATCAGATAATTTTTTTATTGCATTTTTTTTTATTTTTCCCCCGCTCCGGCGGGGTTTTTTTATGTCCTTTTCTTTCGTGTCTGTAATTCTTACTTTTGTGATTATGAAAGTCTATGATGCAATCCGTCAGATGGAAGAGCTTACCAAAGCAGGTAAGACCTTCTCTTTTTCTTTCATGTCGTATAGTTACGACAAGAATGTATCTCATGGCCCGGTTACTGTTCTTCATGCGAAGCTGCTTCCTTCGAATCGTAAGGAACGTAATCAGTATTCTGATTACATGCTTCGTTACCGCGATATGGATACTTACGAGGATAAAATGTGTTGGCAGCCATTGCTGCTCGAGTTTAACGGTGAACAGCTTGATTTAGTATGAGCGAAGATATAAACAAACAGACATCTCCGGATATTGATACTGATTATGAATCTATAGTCCCATGGAATGGCGAGCATGATACAGGTTATGATGCTCGAACTAAACTTGACCGTAATTTTTCAAGGATTAAGAATTCTTTTCTTAACGTTATATCCTTTTTTAATAATGCTATATCTAAATTAGATGAACATTTTTTATTCAAGGATCAAGAAGATTCTACTCTTTATCTTTTGAAACTATTGGGTGGTGTTCGCATAGGTAAGCACCTGACTATTGGTGATTTTATTACAGGTATAACAGGTGGATATATAGATGAAAAAGGTAAAGCTGAATTAGAATCATTGTACCTTCGTTCTGATTTGATTGTTCCTTATATCCGTTACAATTTTATGACTTATTATGCCGGATATAATCTTATATCTCCTGGCGGCGGATTAAAGATTAAAGAAATTGTAGATAATGGTGATGGAAGTTGGACTATAACTCCTGACCTTGACGAAGGTATTCCTTGCGGACAGTTTAAGGATGATATTCTCCTCGGCTATTGGTACGATAAAACTGCTACTGGTGATTTTGTCGGCTACAAAAAGGTACAGTTCCTTGTAGGCGAAGTTGATTATAATGCTAAGACATTCGTTATGACAGCACGTCCGGGTACTGATGCTGTACCTGTTGTGGGCATGAAGCTTGGGCAGACCGGAAACTTCACTAATACAGACCGTCAGACTTATATGATTCTTGATACAAGGGACGGTAACAATAATATAACATTCTTTGACAACGCGAATACATGGGATCCGGAACCAGCTCAAGAAAAAAGCTGGCTTGGAAAGAAGAAAGGTAGGAGAATTGCAGGTATTGATGCTGATAATTATTCTGCTGTTCTGCAGAATATAATCATGTCAGGTATGATATTTCAGATTGACGAACTGACTGGTGAAAGTGTGCGTGTGCCTCTATGGAAAGGTATATGGAAGCCCGGCAAGTATGCGTATTACAATGAGGTGTCTCACAATGGATCACGCTATCTATGTATTAATACCAAAGGCACAGAACAGGAACCAGGTACTGGTACAGACTGGCTACTGACCATTGAAAAAGGTCAAGACGGTGCGCCAGGTTTGTCTGTTATTGGCGGTGGACACTGGGAAGCTAGCAAAACACCTTATGCTGCCAATACTTTGGTTACTTTGTATAACTGTGTATTTATTTCTAATGTTGAAACTTCAGAACCACCTTTGGCTATAGCTAGGTTTAAGAACGGCAATTACAGACGTAAGCGTGACGGCGGTTATATTTTGGCGGGTAAGTATGTCGATTTTACTGTTCATCATGATTGGACTATGCTTCTCGACGGCCGTGAGCTGAAGGGTACGAGCATTACGTTTTTAGGTAGCTTCGCTTCTGCACCTTCTAATCCTGTTGAAGGAAATTCTTACTATAATACAATCGATAAGTGCACATACATATATCGTAATGGTATATGGATGATAATGGTAAGCGATGGCAAGGACGGCCGTGACTATGAGTGGATATATACTCGTAATAATATTATAGCTGATATTCCGGTTAAGCCTGACAGTCAACAGCAGGATGACTATGTTCCTGAGGGTTGGACTGATAATTTTCTGGGTGTATCCGCAGAATATCAAGTCGAATGGGCGTGTAAACGTACTAAGAAGGATGGTACTTGGAGCGATTGGAATACACCTGCAGTAATACATCGTTGGAGTAAAGATGGTGAAAATGCTATAGTTGCTGATCTTGACAATGAGATGGTGAATTGTGCGCTTACTTATGATGGTAAGGCTTATAAGGCTCAGACATGGATAACTAACGTGACTATGTGGTATGGTACAGAAGCGACAGAGCTTCAGTCTTTGACTGTTACACAACCTTCAGGTTTTACTGTTTCAGCAGATAAGTCGAATGGGCGTGTTACTGTAAGCGTAGCTCAAGGAACAGCAGTTGCAGAAACTACCAATATAGAGATTACTCTTGTCGCTCAGATATCCGGTCAGAATTATGAACGAAAGCTGACATTTACCATTGCCGGTATTCGTGCTGGTGCTACAGGCGCAGATGCAGTATTGTATTCTTTAGTTCCTTCTGTGACTTCAGTAACTAAAGATAAGAACGGTAGCTACAGTGTAGCTTCTGTATCATGTAAACGACAGAAAACAGTGGGTAGTTCTATTACTGATACTACAGAAGGTCAATTGAAATATAGCCTCGATGGTGGTGCAGAAGTTGTGCTGGAAAATGGTGTTGGTATTTCTCCTGCTAATTTTAACAGATACATTAAGTTCATTTTCTATGTGTCCGGAAAGATTGTAGATATAGAAAATGTTCCACTGATATCAGATGGGCATGATGGTGCCCAAGGTGAACCTGGTACCGGACTTAATCCTAGAGGACATTGGACTGCCGGTGCAGTACCATTTTATAAAAATGACCTGGTTAATTTCGCTTACGGTACATTTGTCGCTCTTCGTGAGACATCAGAACCGCCTTTAGCTATAGCTAGGTTTAAGAACGGGAACTATCGTAGAAAACCTGATGGTGGCTATATCTTGGCAGGTAATTCTGCTAATATGACAGTACATTCTGACTGGCAGATGATGACACCTCCAGATCAGAATGCCAGCTATTGGTTGGATAGTCCAGTATCATCTATTGGCATAAGCAGTGTCGGTAATCCGTCTCCTTCTTCCGTTCAGGTGACATGCCGAATGAGTATTCACGGTAGCACTCAGTTATGTGGTCTGTTTTACCTTGTCGCACGGAAATACAATGGTTCATGGCTCAGTCATGTATCTACAGTCAAGGGTTATACTATCACAGTTCCGGCGACAGGTGGATATACTCAATTTGCTGTTCGTGCTTACAGAACTTCGGCTGATGCTAATGCCTGGAATGATAACTATGTATGTGAAAAGGGTATAGGCGTTTCTGTTGATGGTATGAAAGGGGAAGATGGCGCTGATAGTGCTTTCCTGTACGATAATGGCCCTTGGAAGTCTGGTACTACATACGTATGGAATGATACCAGACGTGATAAGGTTATACACCCTTTCGATGGTGTGTATTACAATTTCCTGGTTAAAGCAAAAGGAATGAGTGTCACTGCAGCGCCTTCGTCGATAACAGGTGACGCAAATTGGGAAGCTGCTAATAAGTTCGTGAATATTGCTACTGATTCGCTATTTGCTGACGGTGCGAATATCGCTAACTTCATGTTCAAGAATGGTGTTATGCGGTCACAGGATGAGACGAATGGCGTAGCAAATATGATATTAGATGGAAAAACAGGTTATTTCCACTGCAGCAATGTAGACATTACAGGCACGGTTAACGCAACAGGCGGTTCTTTCAAGAATGTTACTTTTTCAACGGCTGAATCAGGTGATAGAGTGATTATAGATGCTTCTACTAACTCTATTAAAATGATGAGTGGGGATTATTTGGTCGGAAACTTCTTCTTTTACGGTTACGGTGGTTATAAGTCTGCACAATTATATGTCAATAATAATTCAGGTGAATTTAGTGAGTTCCGTCCTGGAGATATCGTTACAACTACTAAACGTACTTCAAGTTCAGAAATGATAGAGTGTCAAATGAACGCTGCTTTAAGGGTCCAGAATTTGTCTGATTATAGGTCTATAACTATATCAGATAATTCTATACAAATTTATGACGGACAAACTTATACTGGATTTACAGGCATTTTTACAGCTATGACAAGTCAATATACTAATGGCAAAGTGTATGTGAAAAATGGTATTATATATAAAGTAGAACAAAAATAATTATCGTATGAAAGTGAATTTTAAAAGAGTTAAATTTTATACCGGTATAGACCGGAAAACATGTATAGAGCAAGATACTAGTCTTGAAATTGCTAATTTGATATATCGTTATAGTGATATCAGAGGTTTACGACTGGCTGAAAAAATATATCAGGCAGATGGTGACGTAGAAATTACAAATGAAGAAGCTGATCTTATTTGTAATCTAATGAATCAATATGCCACTGCTATGACGATTGATGCAATTAATCATTTGTTTAACCATAATATTTTAAAAGATGAAAGAGTATAAAAACCTTGAACAACAGCTCGGTATTGATACATCAAAATATCGTATCGTAGAAAAATCATTGTTGGATAGATATAATACAACATCTCCTGATAAGATTAATCCTGTATCATTCTTGTCTGAGACACCAGTATCAGCTACGCTTGTAGAATTGTCTTTGATTGAAGTTACTGTAGATGAATACAATACTCTATCTTTAGATGAAGCAATTTCTTCGTTGGCTAATAAGGCGTTTGTTGCAAGAGAGTATCAGGAAATAAGAAAAGTGATTAAAGAGATGCATGATAATGGTTCTATAGTAATAACTTTATAAATAAAATAAACAATATGACTACATTAGATATGACACAGGTAGTAGGCTTACAAGCCGTAGATGCAGAAGGTAATGTAATTGGTACATTATCTGTTAATGACCTGACTGAATTAGTCGCAAAAAATCTTGTCGAGAGCACGCAAAATCAGGTAGTAGCTGCTCGATCAGTTAGTACACTCTCCGAAGCATCTACTCTTGCTGCTTCTGACGACTATGAGAACACTTTGCCTATCGACGCTAACCCTGCATCAGTGCGTACTCTTGATGCTGATGGTAACCCAAAACAGACAGCAATTTCGTCGTTGGCACAAGTTGTGGGAGGACTTATTACCAATACAAATTTTGTTTATGCTTCTAGCTCCGATACTGCTGTGCTTTATAAATTAAATATAAAATCGTGGGATAAAAATTTAATATTTGAGGTAGTTGGGGAGGGTAATTCCAACAAGGCAGATATTTTTTTAGTAATGTCTCAACATTATACTAATAGATATTGTTACAACAAAAATCAGCAGGGAAATACGAAATTTTATGGCGACAATGTTACTCCTACGCAATTATATATTTACGTCCCGGCATATTCTAAATTCATTGTCAGATTTATAAATCGTGTTCCGGCTGACAATACAATAACCCTCGAAGATGTAACTTCTACGGTAAGTACGTCAGATTTAGTTGAGCTGTGATTAAAAATCCTCCCACTTGATCCGGGTGGGAGAACTGTTAACTGGAGGGTTATTTATCCGTAAGATTGTAATTGGTGGAAATTTCTGTTTAAAAATAGCGAAATCGTCAATTTACAAAAATACAATTCTATTATGTGGAGGAAGATATAGTTCTGTGGTAGATAAGAGCCTATTTAGAAAAATACAAGGCGATGAAACTAATATGTACATTCTTGAGATAATAGATGGTGATAAGGACCCACAAGCACATGAAGATAATGATTACTTATACATCGGATTAGTAGGGGGGCTTGATAACGATAGTGGAGCCAATAACCATGGATTTCTAATAAGTCCTAATAATGTAGATTTTGAATATGCTTCTTTTGATAGTGAAATTGCTATAAAAGCATTGCCTACTGTTCCAATTAATGTAACAACACCTTTGACGAAATAGCATATAGGAGACTACATACAGTCTCCTATATATAATATTAAGATAATAGTGTTGCGTTAGATGGAATTTCATCTACATTAACAACATTTTCTGGCGTAAGAATTACGCCTTCCAGGCCAATAAGATTATAATAAACAGAATCAGGTTCAATGTATATTTCGAAATTATCATTTTGGACTCGTGTATATACCTTCGTTCTAAATGACTGACCTTTGAAATAAAACTCTGTCTTAGAGTTACCTAATACAATTCCTGCAGCATTATAAAATGCTTGATTATTTTCCGATATAATAACAGATATTCCTTGATTTATGGCAATAGTTATTTTCTTTTTATTGGACTCGCAATAAATCCTATATAAGAACCCAACTTTTATGCCTAAATCATTCACAAATGATGGATCGTCTTTTAGTAGTCCTCCCACATGGAGCCGTGGGAGGACTAATACCGACTGTAACGACAGACAATAATGGTTTAGTTGACAAGGAAATGTATAGTAAGGTTATGTTCTCTCAATATGTAAACCCTACGACACCTTTTGCAGTAAGATTGGGGTTAAGTAGAGTATATGAGTCGGCATATATACATTTCAGCGGTAGCTACCCTACTGACATAATAGATTTTAAGGCCGCTATCTATGCCGAGGATGGGGGATTGTTAAGAAGTAATATTTTCAAGATACCCACAAGCTATACACAAATAGAATTCTATAAGAATGACAAAAGTTGGCAATTTGCCGCTGTAGTGAGAGGTAATGAAGGGCAAGGAGTAGAAGCAGGAGTGAGATTAAATAAGGTATATCCGGAAAGTACAGATGAAATAACTAAAGACCTCTCATTTTTAGAGTCGGAAGGGTGGACGAAAATAGAATAAAAGGTGTTTACTTTTTTCTCTATTGCCTTCCACTTGTACCCTTACAGTTAAGTATTAACACCTTTGACGAAATAGTACTTTTATAGGAGACTGTATGTAGTCTCCTATAAATCTCTAACAACTATTTCTACTGCATCAGATGGTAATTCGACATCACCCTCGTTTCGTAATACATAAGTTCCTAATAAGTTGGATATGCAATTTTTCGGATAGGACGAAAATTCTACTTGCAAGTATAGTGCTCCCTGTGTATCAACGTATATCTTTGGTGCTGTTGTGCTTTTGTTGAAACGAGTCGCAAACCCATTATTAGAAGGATTACCATTTTTATTTCCTCGTGTAATGAAGATAATTTCAGGAGAAGCATTATATTGTGTATGTTTCCAAATAAGAGTTGAGTCAGCATCTAACACTGAAATTTTAGTATATCTTCCTGAGTCAAAAGTCGCAATATCTACATTCATTACACTGACTTCATATTTAGGTTTTAATCCATTCTTCTCTGGGGTAGCCGTTCCAATCAGTTCTCCCACGAGATTTTTAACATTTGCCTAAATCTGTCATTTTTTCGACCTTTGCCGAAAAATGCAAAAAATTCGTTATCGTCTTATTTACAATAGGAAACACGTCTTAAATAAGCAAGGAACAGCGTTGATACAAGTAGAAGCTAAACTGAACCAACGTAATATCTATTTGACTACTAATGTTTATTTACGTCCGGATCACTGGAATAAAGATACATCAGAGGTTGTCAATCACCCCCAATCAGTAGAACTGAATGCTATGCTATTTGAGTACGTTATATATTTGCAGGGGATTGAATTGTCCTTCTGGAAACGTGGTATTCAGCCTACGTTGGCACTTTTACGTGATGCTGTACAGAAGAAGTCTCCGGTTAATATTACTTTCACAGAGTTTGCCAGGAAGTCTATAGTTTCAGCAGATAAGAGCGAAAGCACTAAGGAAAACCTAATGTCTACAGTACGGTTATTAGACAAATTTCGATCGGGTTTGACGTTTGAAGATTTATCTTACACGTTTTTGAAAGATTTTGAAGCATGGTTAAAAGAGCTGGGAAAGAACCAGAACACCATTGGTAAACATCTAAGGCAGCTTCGCACACTTACGAATGAAGCCATTAACGATGGTTATATGCCTGCCGATGCTTATCCCTTCAGGAAGTTCAAGATTAAAACTCAAAAGGTACAGAAACCATTCTTGACACCTGACGAATTAGGTAAGTTGGAAAAATTGCATCTTGACGATAGCCGTCAGCAGCACATCTTAGATGCCTTCTTATTCTGCTGCTATACCGGTTTGCGCTTTTCAGACTACAGGACATTAACTGCATCTAATATTGTACCTATTAATCGGAGGAAATGGCTATGTCTGAAGATGCAGAAAACAAATCTGGAAATAAAATTACCTCTCGAATTACTATTTGAAGGCAAAGCTCTTGACATCATAAATAAATACGATAGCATCGAGCAGATGGCCGCTATTCCGATCAATGCTGACACAAACAAGATTCTTGCTGGTATCGCCGAAAAAACGAAAATAAAAAAACACTTTACATTTCACACTGCACGTCATAAATGCGCTACGTTACTCGTTCATCAAGGTGTTGCAATCACTACTGTTCAAAAGCTGTTAGGCCATACTTCCGTTAAAACTACAGAGATATATTCTGAGGTCTTATCATCTACAATTGTTAAGGATTTGTCGGCTGTGAGAAAGAAGAAAAATGTAAATAATTTTTCAAATAAAATGGAGCAGTAGTACAAAATGGGTATATTATATAGGATATACTCAAAAAATACTAATTGGGGATTGTAACTTTTATTCATGCGATAAAAGATTTGCTCACGAAGTTAATGTCGTGAGCAAATCTTACTTCATTTTGCACAGTTGCACAATTGCACATGGCTTTTCAGAATTCACCTTCAAAATGCTTTGTCTCTTCATGTACGGTCATGCTGGCGCCTTTCAGATATTTATTGGTTGTTGATACATCAGCATGGCGGGCCTGATCACGAGCTATGACAATACCTTCGGCATTTGCCAAATCACGTATTCCGGAATCCTTCAGGGAATAGAATTGATAGCTGTCTGGAAATTTTAGTTTTTCACGTACCTTGTTAAAGTAATTCCTGTAAACCTTTGTGGTGACTTTTTCTTTCGATGGCTTAAATCCTTTACCGAACAGATAATAATCACCGGGATTCTTGAAGATATCAAGGTCAAGCATTGTCTTGATGAGCTTGTCATTAAGACCTACCATGCCATCCTTGCGGTTCTTGCTTATGCTCGAAGCTATAAAGACCTTCTGTTCCTTCAGGTAAATATCAGAAAGTTTTATGTTGGTTATTTCATCCGGACGTATGAAGGTGTAATATGCGAACTGGCATAAGAACAGGAAGTATGGGTTCTCTTTCTTGAGATATTTCTTTAGTTTCTGTATATCTGCAGACGATAGGGCAGAGCGTTTCTTCTCATCTTCCTGCAGCATACGGATATTTTCGACCGGATTCTTAACCAGGTACTGCTTTTCCATCATCCAATTGCAGACTGATGATAGCCATGTACGATAGTTATTCCGGGTTCTGGCTGATGAATCACGGTCTAACAGCACATAGTCAAGAAAGTCTGATATGAAAGACTGGTCAATCTGGTAGGCATAGACTATTGCCGGAATACGTTTGGATGTGTATTCTTCAAACACCCTCAGACGTTTTTCATAATCCTTGATGGTATTTTCCTTTATTGTTCCTGCAGCATACAATTTCTCTAAATATATATGATATCTATGTATAATATCTATATACAGTGTATACTGCCTTGAATTTTCTACATCAGCCCACGGATTCCAGCCGGAACGGAGTTTAACATTAAGGTTTGTGATGATTTCATTGGCACGACGACGACGGTCTGATACTTTAGATATTCCATTAAGCATATACTTCTTTCTTTTCATCTTTTGTTCTATAGGATCAAAAGAATAGAAGTCAATATACCAATTTTTCCCTGTGTGTAGTTTTGGCTCGGAGTATGAAATTATGCTAAAAACCGAACCGTTCTTACGATTAGATGGACACATTTTTTTTTACGTTTTTCGAGCTCGAAAACGTAATACATTAAACAATCAGATAAATTATCGTCCCGATTTCGTCCCGGGGTAAAAGTAGTAAAGGTTGCAACTCTCTGAGTTACAACCTTTTACTTCTGCACGGGAAGAGAGGCTCGAACTCCCGACACTCGGTTTTGGAGACCGATGCTCTACCAACTGAGCTATTCCCGTGTTTGCGGTTGCAAAGGTAGCACTTTTTTTTATATATACAAGGCTTTCTCTAAAGAAAAATCAAGTTTGTTTTGTCTTAAATATGTAACTCTCTGAAAACCTGTGCGTATAACTCTGATTTTTTTTCAAGCTTTAATGGATATGCCCTGCTGGATGATGGCATTCTATAAAGGAATAGATTTCTGTCATGAAACGATATATTTGTTTTGTTGCCTATAGAAGGTTGTTTCACGGAAAAATATTCACATATAATATCAGTAGCCTTCTGTCCGGTGGTAATTATAGCTTTACATTTAGGTATCTGTTTCAGCAGTAACTCAATGTCTGTAGGCTCGACTACTTCAAGGAATTTGTCCGAAGCATTGTCCTGAAGCCTTATTACAGCCGTAGCAGTGTCATACAGTGCTATTCCTTTTTGTGTAAGAAATTCTTCAAGTCTTGCTTTATCAAATGCTTTTTTATTTTCGGTTAGGAAGTGTTCTTTGTTGTTGAAGAAAATATGACCGAAAATTCTCCACATATCGTTTTGCAGGTTGGGGTAGAAGAAGTCCATACTCCACCTTTTACGCTGTGGTGGGAAACTTCCTAGCATTAATACAGAAGCATTGGGTGGAAGATATGGTTCCAGAGGATGTTGCTCTATGTCTTTTGGAGTGTTCATTGCAGGATAAAAAATAAAGGCGGGATTGATGTTGTGACAGTATCAATTCCGCCTTATGTTGTGTTATGTGTTTTATGCTTTTGGTTTAGGTTCTTTTTTTGCCAAAAGAACTATATTATAAACATAATCGTTCATCCATTCTTCCGAGTAGCCTAACGCATGTTTATATTGACGGATGTTATTGCATGTCTTGCGTACTCCGTCGTCTTTCCAGTCTGTTTTTGTCAGAATATCGTTTATTGCTTTTTCTGTCATGTTACGGAGCATTTTTTTAAGAAGGCTTGGCATACGGAATTTCCATTGCATAAGGTTTCCTATAACCATCATCAAATCCTGGCTGAACCCCTGGAACATAAACAAGTATGATTTTATATCATTTACGTTCTTACAGTTTTTCTTAACTGAAGCATCTATTTCTTTGAAGAAATTATCATTCAAACCGTAAATTTCAATTAGCATCTTTTTGCAGCGTGATTTTTCTGCTATACCTAATTTGTTATTTTGTGTAGGTACTTTCAGTGTACGTTTGAATACTGCCAAATCAGGTAAGAAATTTATATTGCTTATACCCATTTGTGCAGCCATTACAGCTTGATAGTAAACTCTGATGAGTGTCATGAAATCTTCCATTCCACCTACTCTTACTGTTTCTTCGGCATTTTCGGTATTTTTCTTTCCGAATAGTTTTGAAAATATACTCATATATTTAAATGTTATTTTTTTTTCTCGCTGCAAAAGTACGAATAAAAAGTGATAAACAGAAAAATGTAGCAAAGTTATTGGTGTATGGTTTGTGATTGGCTTTTTATTTCATTATGATAAATTTTAATGATAATGTATAGACATATACCTAGAGATAGGTATTTTATAGCTGTTAATGCATATAAAAGCTTGATAAACTTGATGTCAGCACTATTTTGTGTATCTTTGCAAACCAAATAAACAAACTATAATAAATTAAAGAATTATGACAAATAACACTCGTACATGGATTAGGGCAGCTGCATCGCTGTTTCTCACTGTGTTTGTGGTGTATTATGCCATAATTTCTGCATATGCACACGTGCACGTGGTGAACGGTGTGATGGTGGTGCACTCGCATCCGTTCTCGGATCAGCATACACATACTGCCGGACAGACTTTGGTTCTTCATTATCTTACTGATTTCCATTCATTGGAAGCTTCGGAGCCTTTGTTTGTAAATTCACCGTTTCAGCCGGTATTTCTTATTAATTATACGGAACATGTACCTACATGTCTGTTGCCGGAGTTTGATTCCGATTTAGGCTTGCGTGCTCCACCTTATTCTTCATTTCTTTTTGTCTGACCAGGCATCTTGTTGATGTCCGGTTGTATCGTTTCATGACTATACTTTGCTATGGGCATGAGATAGGTACGTCGTAACATCTTATCAAATAAAAATTAGTTTAAATATTGCAGGTAATTAAAAAGAGAAATCTTATTTGCTTGCAGAACTTTATAATAAAGAAATGAAGAAATTATCAATATTCATTTCGGCTCTTTTTTGTGCCATTGTTAGCATGGCTGCAGGAGCCGATAATAATCCTGTGAAAGAGGGTAACGTGATTACAGGTCATGTTATAGAAAAAGGTACAGAAAACAGTCTTCCATATGCTACAGTCATTATAGTGGAAACGGGTGAGGGGACTGTGACTGATACTGATGGATATTTCAGGCTGAAAAAAGTTCCAGCCGGTAAATATACGCTGAAAGTAAATTCTGTGGGCTATGCACAGCAGACCAAGGAGGTAAATGTGAGTGATGAATATACAGTGGATGTACATTTTGTTCTTTCTGAAGAAACTATCATGACAGATGAAGTCGTGGTGTCTGCCAACAGAAATGAGACAAGCAGAAAGCTTGCTCCTGTAGTGGTGAACGTGATGAACAACAAACTGTTCGAAATGGTAAATTCTACTGATTTGGCAAAGTCGCTTAACTACCAGTCCGGGTTACGTGTGGAGAACAATTGTCAGAACTGCGGTTTCCCTCAGGTACGTATCAATGGGCTTGAAGGTCCATACTCACAGATACTTATCAATAGCCGTCCGGTGATGAGTGCTTTGTCCGGAGTGTACGGTCTTGAGCAGATTCCTGTAAATATGATTGAAAGGGTAGAGGTAGTGCGTGGCGGTGGCTCGGCTCTTTTCGGGGCAAACGCAGTAGGTGGAACTATCAATATCATTACAAAAGACCCGGTGAACAATTCTTTCCAGGTGTCTACCAATATGTCTAATCTTGGTGGAAAGTCGTGGGAGCAGTATATGGGAGCCAATGCTTCTTTGGTTTCATCTGATAATACATACGGTATAGCATTGTATCAGTCGTACAGAAACAGAAATCCGTATGATGCAGACGGAGATGGTTTTTCTGAGCTTGGAAAACTGAATATGAATACTTTTGGGCTAAGAGCATATTATCGCCCTACTCATTTCAGCCGTATCAGTCTGGAATATCATACCACAAATGAGTTCAGACGCGGAGGAAGCAATTTCAATCTGCAACCACATGAGGCAGACATCTGTGAACAGACTAAGCATATTATAAACAGCGGTGGTCTGACATACGATGTTTTCTTCAATGAATATCGCCATAAACTTTCTGTATACGGTTCTGTTCAGCATATCGACCGCAACAGCTATTATGGCACTCAGGAACTTGATGACCCGGGTAAGGCATATGGAACAACTAACGATCTTACCGCCGTAGGTGGAGCAATGTATGTGGGCAATATGGATAAGTGTCTATTCTCTCCAGCTACTTTCACCGGTGGTTTGGAGTATCAGTATAATGCCTTGCATGATATAATGGCTGGATATAACCGCGATTTGAAACAGGACGTGAAAGTTGCCAGTGCATATGCTCAGAACGAGTGGAAAATGGATAAGTTCACTTTGTTGGCTGGATTCCGTCTTGACAAACATAACCTGGTAGATAATGTTATATTCAGTCCGCGTGTGAATGCCTTGTGGAAACCAGCTGATAATGTACAGGGACGTCTGACATGGTCAACAGGTTTCCGTGCACCACAAGCATACGATGAGGATCTTCATGTGGCTGCCGTAGGTGGTGAGGCTATGATTATCCGTTTGGCAGAAGGATTGAAGCCGGAACGTTCAAACAGTTTCAGTGGTTCGGTGGATTGGAGTGCTTCGTTTGGTCATTTTCAGTCAAACCTTTTGGTGGAGGGTTTCTATACAATGCTTAACGATGTGTTCTATCTTAAAAACATAGGTGAGGGCGATCAGCAGGGAACTACTATACAGGAACGTTGCAACGGACGTGGTGCTAGAGTGTATGGAGCGAATATCGACTATAAGATAGCTCATGGCAGAGATGCCCAGTTGCAGTTGGGCTTTACAGCACAGCAGAGCAGATACACTGAGGCTGTTTATTGGAGCGAGGATGCTGATGTGGCACCTACAAAGAAGATGACACGTACTCCGGACCTTTACGGGTATTTTACGTTTACTTCAGCTCCGTTCAAGAACAAGAATTTTGATTTCTCTTTATCGGGTGTATATACCGGACGTATGCTCGTTCCTCACTTTGCAGGTTATATTGAGAAAGATGTCCTTGAAAAAACTCCGGATTTCATGGAACTCAACCTGAAACTGAATTATACATTTGTATTGAACGACCATCTCAAGCTTCAGTTAAATGGTGGTGTGAACAATATTTTCAATGCATTCCAGAAGGATTTGGATAAAGGCATAGGACGTGACTCGAAATATTTCTACGGTCCTACACAGCCTAGAACTGTATTTATCGGAATAAAGTTCTTTAATTAATACTGTTTGACAATCATAAAAAACATTCAGGCGGTGTTCAATGAACGTTCACTAAACGTTCGCTGAACACCGCCTGAACAGTATCTGAACGGATTGTAAATATGTTTCTATTTTGTTTCTTGTGACCATCCGCCACCAAGAGCCTTGTAGAGGTTTACAAGGGTAATCTGCTTGTCGCGTATTGCATTGCTCAATCCTATCTGTGCATCCAGATAACCACGCTGTGCATCCAGCAAGTCGATATAACCGATTACTCCGTTGATATATTGCAGTTCAGCAAGGTCAAGAGCACTTTTCGAAGCCTGTTCCAGTCTCAATCTGGTTTCGTATATATCGCGTGTTTTGTTGAATTCCACGATTGCGTTTCTTGCATCCTTGAATGCGTTTAGTACAGCTTTTTCGTAAGCGTATGTGGCCTGCTCGTATGCGGCTTTCTTTGCTTTTAGTGCCGCACGATTCTTTCCAAAATTGAATATCGGGGTAATGAGCGAACCGGTAATAAGGTGATGTGGAGATTTGAATATATCTTTCAACTCCTCACTTTCAGCTCCGTATGATGCTGTCAGAGTCAGTCTTGGAAACATATTTGTGAATGCCACTCCGACTGCTGCATTTGCAGCGATAAGCGACTGTTCCGCTTGTCTTACATCTGGACGTCTTTCCAAAAGGCTTGATGGTAAACCAACTGGTAGGGTAGCCGGTAGCAATACATCTTCAGGCAGCACTGAGCGGTTTATATGATGTGGATATTCGCCTGTAAGGAAAGCTATTTCATTTTCTTTCAATGATATTTTCTTTTCAAGATCAGGAATAAGAGTTGCTGTTCTGGCCAATTCCACCTGGGCCTGTCTGAACGCTGTTTCGTTTGTCAATCCACCTTCATATCTGATTCTGGCAAGATACAGACTTTCACGTCTCGCATCAACAGTCTTTCTGACTATGGCCAACTCATTGTCTAATGCCACCAATTCGAAATATGATTGTGCCATTTGCGCAATGAGACTCATTTTCAGAGCGCGCTGATTTTCTATGGATCCCATAAAATCAGCCATACTCTTATCACGTGCCCAACGTAGGTTACCCCATAAATCCACTTCCCATGAAATTCCGAATTTAATATCAAACTGGTCGTCCGGTTTACGGTTATTTCCACCGTAATTTTCCACTTCCTCTTCGGAGTAAATCCTGTTGGTTATAGCTGGAAACATGTTAGCCCAGTCGATACGCTTCATAGCAGCCAGCTCTTTTATACGTGCGCCGGCTATAAGCATATCCTTGTTGTATTCAAGTGTTTTCCTTATCAAAGCCTGTAGCGTAGTGTCCGTATAAAGTTCTTCCCAAGGGAAATCACCCATTGACGTACTGTCCATGCTCATGCTGTCAAGCACTTCGGGCATCTCAATCTGAGGACGTGTATAGTGCTTTCCTAACTGGCAACCACCGATAGTGGAAGCCATTAGGAAGAAGATTGTCAGTCTTAATATAGATGCTATATGTTTCATAAATTATGCTTTCTTTATGTTGATACGTTTCTGTTTAATTTTGCCTGTAGCCTTATATATCATTACGAAGAAGAATGGCACAAGCACTATACCTACTGTAACGGCTATTATCATTCCGAAGAATACTCCGGTGCCGATAGCTTGTCGGCTCGCAGAGCCCGGACCTGTAGCCAATACCATTGGAAGCATACCAAGGATAAATGCCAATGATGTCATAAGGATAGGGCGGAAACGTAATTGTGCCGCATGTATGGCAGATTCTATCACATCTCTGCCTTTATCTACCTCGTCTTTTGCGAATTCCACGATAAGGATGGCATTCTTTGCAGCAAGACCGATAAGCATTACAAGACCAATCTGGAAGTAGGTATCGTTCTCAAGTCCGCACAATGTTACTCCGGCGTATGCTCCGAGTACTGCAACCGGAAGTGAAATCAATACAGCGATAGGTACAGTCCAGCTTTCATAAAGTGCTGCCAGAAAGAGGAATACAAACAGGAATACCAGTGACAATATAATACCTGTCTGTCCGCCTGCCTGCTTTTCCTGATATGACAGACCACTCCATTCCACACCAATGTTGTCAGGAAGTTTATCGCGTGCTATCTGTTCCAGAATTTCCATTACTTGTCCTGAACTGGCACCGTTGGCAGTTGTACCACGTATAACAGATGTATTGAACATATTGAAACGTTTGATACTACCAGGACCTGTAGTGTAGTCTGTTGTTCCAAGTGCAGTAAGCGGGATCATGTCTCCTGACGAACCTTTGACGAAGAAGAGACCTATATTCTCACGCTGTTGGCGATAAGGAGCTTCAGCCTGGATATATACACGGTAGATACGGTTGAACATATTGAAATCGTTCACATATACTGAACCTGTGTAAGTTTTCATTGTAGAGAACACATCTGCCATTGGTACTCCTGAGAGTTTCACCTTGTCGCGGTCAACATCGAAATACAACTGAGGAATTTCAGCCTGCAGTGATGATGACAGACCTGCAATCTCTTTACGCATAGAAGCATAATGCATCAGGGTATCTGTAGCCCGTACCAAATCGTCGTATGTGGCCTCACCTCTGGCTTCAAGCTGCATTTCGAAACCTCCGGCTGTACCAAGTCCCGGAATTACAGGTGGTGTAGAAAGATAAACCTTGCTTTCTGGATATTTAGAAAGTTCTTTCTGAACTCGGTCCATTACCTCGTCTATGGTAGTATTGTCACGCTCTTTCCACTCTTTCAGGATAACTGTGAGCTGGCTTCTCGCTTGGCTTGTTCCCACACGTGGACTGGTACCTGTAACGTTCTGTACATATTCCACAGCAGGGTCTTTCATTATGAATTCAATTGCTCTGTCAGTAACCTTGCGTGTACGTTCAAGTGTGGCAGTCTCAGGCAATTCAAGCTCTACAGTGAAATATCCCTGGTCCTCTACCGGAAGGAAGCTGGTAGGAACCAATCTGTGGAACACATATATAAATATGAGTGCCATACCGAAACCTGCCATTACGCGGCGCGGATTCTTGATTATACGTTTTATATATTTCACGTACTGGTTATTACCGATACCCAGCCATTTGTTTATCCAGTTGAACACTCTGTTTTTAGGCTTGTCCGGATCTGTAGGTTTCAATATCAGAGAACACATCACCGGACTTAATGTCAATGCCACAACAGTGGAAAGAAGTACTGACACAACGATTGTCACTGTAAACTGACGGTACAACTGTCCTGTGATACCGGAAAGGAAACTTACAGGAACGAACACCGCAGCCAGCACAAGTGATGTTGCTATTACGGCTCCAACAAGACCTTCCATAGCTTTCTTTGTGGCCTCGTAAGGACTGAGTTTTTCCTCCTCCATTATTCGTTCCACATTTTCCACCACCACGATGGCATCGTCCACTACTATACCGATTGCAAGTACAAGTCCCAAAAGTGTAAGCATATTGAGTGAGAACCCGAATATCAGCATGAAACCGAATGTACCGATAAGCGATATAGGTACTGCCACGACCGGAATGAGCGTCGCTCTCCAGCTCTGAAGTGACAGGAAGACCACCACAATCACCAGGAACAATGCCTCGAACAGTGTCTTGTACACCTCATGGATAGACTGCGAGATGTAGTTTGTCATATCGAACGGGAAATTGTATTCCAGACCTTCCGGGAATGTCTGGCTGATTTCCTCCATTGTATCTTTCACTCTTTGTGCCACTTCCATTGCGTTGGCTCCCGGGAGCATGTATATGCCAAGCACAGCTGCGTTACCACCGTTGATTCCACTCTCGGTACTGTATGATGATGCCTCGAGCGAAACTCTTGCCACATCCTTCATTCTGATAAGTGAACCGTCGGGATTTGCTCTAAGCACTATTTCTTCAAACTGGGATGCAGAAGAAAGACGTCCCTGGGCTGTGATAGGTATGGTAATATCTATTCCGTTCGACATAGGCTGCTGACCGAGTACTCCGGCTGCCGACTCACGGTTCTGGTCTTTCAATGCACTCTGCAAATCCTTTACTGTCAGTCCGTAATTGGCAAGCTTGGCAGGGTCAACCCAAATCTGCATTGCGTAATAACGGCTACCGATGTTCGATACGCGACCCACCCCAGGAATACGGCGCAGAAGGTCGAGAACATAAAGTGTGGCAAAGTTACTAAGATAGATTTCGTCAAACTTAGGGTCGTCAGATACTAATGTAAGGGTCATAAGCTGGCTGGCAGCCTGTTTCTCCACTTCTATACCGTTCTGAACAACTTCCGCCGGAAGTCTTGATTCAGCCAGTTTCACACGGTTCTGTATTTCAACGGATGCCATATCAGGATCGGCAGATATATCGAAAGTTACCGTAGCCGAGAAACTACCTGTATTCGAACTGTTTGATTCCATATAAAGCATACCGGGAGTACCGTTGAGTTCTTGCTCGATAGGAGTTGCCACCGCCTGAGAAACGGTTACGGCACTCGCACCCGGATATGAGGCGCTGATTTTAACCACAGGCGGAGTAATCTGTGGGTATTGGTCGATAGGAAGCATCATCAATCCTATGATACCTACTATGACAATAAGTATTGAGATGACAGCCGAGAATACCGGCCTGTCTATAAAGAAACTTACTTTCATAAATTGTAGCTTGGTTAGTTTACCTCTGTGTTAATTTCACTTGCTTGTAGTGCTGCTGTCATTGTCAGCCTTGTTTTCCTCCTGGCTTATATCTTCAGGAGCTACCTGTACTTTCACTCCCGGTGTCAGCTTGTGGTAACCTTCTGTCACAATCATTTCTCCCGGTGCCAGACCTCTTTCCACTACAACATCGTTCTTGAATTCCGGACCTATCTCGATGAAGCGTCTTTCTGCTACGGAGTCACGTCGCATCACGAATACGTATGATCCGCCTTTTTCGATGATAAGTGATTTCTTTGGAATAACTGTAGCATTCTCTCTTACGTCGAGAAGTACTTTTACGCTTGTAAACTGTCCCGGAAGAAGTACATGTTCGGGATTTGGAAGTTCAGCTCTTACCTGGAATGTACCTGTCTTTGGATTAACCTGCGGAGCCGCGAAATCCACCAGACCTTTGTGCTCATATACGGTATTGTCCGGCAGTGTAACCGTTACAGTTTGTTTCCATGTACGTGTAGTATCTTTCTGACCGAATGTAACGTTTCTTTCCTTGCTTTTAAGATAGTCAAGGGCTGTCATGCTGAAATCCACGTTTACGGTGTCACTCTTTACAATTGTGGCAAGCAGTGATTTGCCTCCTGTTCCTACCAGTGTTCCCGGGTCAACAAGTCTTTCACTTATATGTCCTGAAATAGGGGAGCGTACGATGGTATATCCCAGTTCCTGTTCGGCCTGTTCAAGGTCAGCCTTGCTCATTCCTACACTAGCCTCTGCCGTTTCGTACGCTGCAATGGCATTGTCCAGATCCAGCTGGCTGGCAGCGTTCTGTTCATAAAGTGGGCGGATACGGTCCAAATCACGTTTGGCTTTCAGAGCCGTAGCCTCGTCTTTCTTTAATTGTGCTCTGGCCTTGTCTGCTTTTGCGCGGTATTGGTCCTGATTGATGACAAAAAGTACCTGATCTTTTTTAACGTAACTACCTTCTTCAAAGTGCATTCTTTCCAGGAAGCCTTCCACTCTGGCTCTGACTTCAACAAAAAGTTGCGCTCTGATTCGTCCTACATAATCTCCATAGATTTCAACATTCTCCTGTACGACAGGTTGCACACATACTATAGGTCTTTCGACGACAGGTTTTTCTTTCCTGTTGAAGATAAAATAAAGACCTACTACTAAGATAATGCAGATGCATGCGTAAATGGCCTGTTTCTTCTTGAACTTCAAGTCTCTCTTTGTTAAAAATCGTTTCATATACTTATCTGTTAATATTTTAGATGCCGAATTAGCTATGACAATCTATGTGCCATAATTGTAACGGAAATCCTATCTTGTTGTAAATAAATTGTTTAAGATATTTTGTTAAGTAGTCTTTGTTATAATACTGTGTAATTTTTCCACAAAACTGTGGAAACGATATGTGATTTTTTCTGTCTCTTATTCAGGTACAGATAAATTTTTTGTACAATATTGCATTGCAAAGATACACATAAAATAGGAATAATTAATACCTTTGCAGCCGAAAACAAAACTTGACTATATGGAACATCTTCAGACGACAGAAAAAGTACACGATGAACTGTTGCTTCATCGACGTGTAGATTTACTTCTACGTACCGGAAAACTATTGGTTGAGAGTCTTGCAGACACCAACCGTGTGGTAAGAAACATGAAGCGTACTGCCGCTTTCCTGGGTATTCCGGAAGAAAAACTTCACATCAATGTCAGCTTCACAATGCTTATGGTAAATGTGAGTGATGGTGATTACTCATTTACTAAATTCCAAAGAATAGAAGGTCATGGAGTGAATATGACAGCTATTTCCGCTGTAAGTAAATTGTCTTGGCGTGCCATAGAGAACGATTACACACTCGACCAATACGAGGCAGAACTGGAAGAAATTCGCAAGCGCAAACGTAACTATACTCCTTGGCAAGTAGCTATCGGTGCCGGATTTGCCTGCGGCGGTTTCTGTATTCAGTTCGGTTGCGACTGGGTTGCGTTTCTCTATGCTTCAATAGCAGCCATTATCGGTATGAGAGTTCGTGCACACTGCAACGAATCAGGACTTAACCATTATATGGGTATTGCCATTGCCGCGTTTGTCTCAACTATGATAGCATGGGCTTCAACTCTATTGCCCGCTTCATGGACATCAACACCTTGGCATCCTCTGTTGGCATGCGCGCTGTTTATCGTACCGGGTGTTCCTTTGATAAACTTTGTCGATGATATGCTCGACAATTACATCCAGGTTGGTGTTGTCAGAGCTGTCAATACTCTGCTTATGGTTTCTGCAATGGCTTTCGGTATCGCGTTTGCCGTTAAGATTTGCCACATTGAGAATTTCTTCCCTACTATCAGTATGGTTCCTCATCACAATTATTTCGAGTATGCCATAGCTGCTGCCATTTCTGCAATGGGATTCTCTATGATATTCAATATACCGCGCCGTCTGTTGTGGGTTGTTGCCATAGGAGGTATTATAGCTGTTTGTACACGTAACTTCGTAAATCTCGGTCCGAGTACAGACAATATCGGTCTTGACATGGGACTGGTGATGGGATCGTTTGCAGGTTCTGTATTGGTGAGCCTTATAGCTATCAAGGCTGTACACTGGTTCCACTGTCCAAACCACGTATTGACCATCCCTTCTGTTATTCCTATGATTCCGGGAGTTCTTATGTACCGTATGCTTTTCGGTATCATCAATATGAATGTGGAATCGCCTGAACAGATTTCAGTTTTGATGAAGGCTATCCAGAGCGGTATCACTTCGGGTATGGTGATATTGTGTATCTCCCTGGGAGTTGCCATTCCTAATATCTTCGGACGTAAATTTATCGCTAAGGAAAAGAACAAACGCCTGAAAGAAATTTTGGCAGACCGTAGAGCACGCGGCAAGTTCGTTGAATGGTAATCAGTGCAGATTGATATAATACAATAAAAAAAACAGCTCCGGCATAAGGAAACAAATCCCTATATGCCGGAGCTGATTTTTTATATTTACTGATTTATTGGTCAGGATTGTCAACTTTTCCTTTATATTCGTCAGGCAACGCACTCTCTATCACCTTGTAAGATTCTTCCATGAGTTCCTTGATGTTTTCAGGACCTTTGCATTTCGGGAAAATAGGCTTGTGGATAGTAAGCTTCATAGGATACCATGACAGCAGTTTGCCGGTACGTGGAAGTATATTGAACGAACCGTCAATAGTCAGCGGAACAACAGGAAGCTGAAGTTCGTCAGCCAACTGGAATGCTCCTTTTCTGAAGATTCCCATGTGTCCTGTAAATGTTCTTGCACCTTCAGGAAAAACCACCAGTGAAGTACCGTCTTTCAGTACGTGGAAAGCCTGTTCTATGGTCTCGTGAATTTTTCTCGGACCCGATTTGTCTACGAAGATAAATCCTGCCGATTCGCAAGCCTTACCCACAAATGGTATTTTTCTAAGGCTTTTCTTCATCATCCATTTGAAGTTTCTTCCAAGGAAACCGTAAATAAGGAAGATGTCGAACGAACCCTGATGATTTGCCACAAAAACGTATGACTGATTTTGGTCTATGTTTTCACGTCCTGTCACCTTTATAGGAAGCAGCAACGTGTAGCATGTTATTTGAGACCATATTTTTCCGGGATAATACCCCCAGAAATGTCCGTTACCCAAATGGCATCCAATCATGGTTGTCAGTGCCGTAAGAATGGTTGTGACAAGGAAAATAGGCAACCAAATGCAAATTTGATAGATAATGAATAGAAATTTCATATTTTGAGTTTTTAAGTTTTTAAGTTCTTGAGTTTTTTAGAGTGATAATTGTTATTTCCGGCCATGCTCCAAGGCGCATCGGGAATAGTACATGTCCTAGTCCTATGTTTACGTAAAGTCCTTTATCACCATCCATATACATACCATTGTGTTCCGGATAGATGAACGATGAAACGGACAGTCCGAAGAATGTAATCTGCATATCATGTGTATGTCCGGACAGAGTGAGTTCTATATCCGATTTTGGCAGAACCTCTCTACGCCAGTGGGTAGGGTCGTGGCTCATCAATATCTGAAACATATCTTCGGTACCAGTTGAGGCCTCTTTCAGACGGGCATAGTCTGGGAAGGGCGGGCGTCCGCTGTTTTCTACTCCTATCACTGCTATAGAGTCATTACCTCTTCTGATGATGGTATGACTGTTGTTCAGCATTCTCCATCCCATCCTGTTTTCGCGGTTAATAAGCGAATCCAAATTGGCAAGTCTGTCGGCTTCGGAGTTCCATTTGACATATGTTCCATAGTCGTGGTTACCCAATACAGAGTAAACACCATCCTTTGCCTTTAGTTCAGAGAATATTTCGGAAAACTCCAGAAGTTCGTCGGCACGGCTGTTTACCAGGTCGCCGGTAAACAATGCCAGATCCGCATTCTGACTGTTGCATATATCTATCGCTTTTTTCAATGCTTCCGGATTTCCTTTCCAACTTCCGGAATGTATGTCCGAGAGTTGCAGAATCCTGTACCCGTCGAATTCTTCAGGCAGGTTGGCCGATGTAAATGTCACCTCTCTTACCTTGAAATTCTCTTTGCCTTTTATTGCTCCGAAAAGTATATATCCCAGTATAGCCAGAGCAGGCAGACTTGATATGACTGCATGAGGAATTTTCAGTCCTGTAACTTTATTTATACCCCTCAGTAGAAGGCTGAATAAGACAAACGTCAGTTTGGGAATGCAGAAACATAAAGTTATGATAAGGTATATGCCGAAATAGTCGTGCAGACTGTCGTGCAAGGCTATGAAGAGAACCAGAAGCACAAGTAGTCCTATGGTAGGCCACCACAGAAGTCTTCTGTAAAGTTTGTTGTTTTTATACCTTATATATATACGGTATATGTACCAGTCCGGCAACAACAGCATCAGCAGAAAAAATATTGTAACTCTAAGTAAGATCATTAAGAATTAAAAATTAATAACTAACAACTAAAAACTAACAACTAAAAACTAATTATCCAATATTCGCCCTCAGATACTTTCTCATCTCGTCGGCAGTCTTGCCACGTCTTTCGGCATAGTCTGCAAGCTGTGCTTCATCTATTTTTCCTACACTAAAGTATCTTGACTGCGGATGTGCAAACATCAGTCCGCTAACCGAAGCATGAGGATGCATCATACCATTTTCAGTCAGAGTTATTCCTATACGCTTCATATCCAACAAATCATCGAGCAGAAAGTTCACCGAAATGTCGGGAAGTGACGGATAGCCTACGGCAGGGCGTATTCCGCAATACTTTTCGTTAAGCAATTCCTTTATGCTCAGATTTTCGTCAGGAGCATACCCCCAGACCGATTTTCTGATTGTTTCATGAATCTTTTCTGCTGCCGCTTCAGCCAATCTTTCTGCCAAAGTCTTGCAGAGCATCATCTTATAGTCGTCGCCTTCAAACTCTTTTTCCATCTCTGGGTCGATAGTAGTGGCAAAACATCCCACAGTATCAGTCATACCATAGGACGCAGGTCTTACAAAATCGCTCAGGCACAGGAACGGGTCAGAATCCTTAACTCTTGATTGTTGTCTTAACAGCGGAAATATTGTTCCTTCCATTATCAGATTGTCGCCGTCCGAATTGGCATCCATCAGGCGGTACATTGCATAAACCTTAAAACGTCCGTCCAGGCTGTTGAGCATTCTTTGTGCTTCCTTGTGCAGTTGCATTGCCTCGGAAGCCTTTGGCCTTTCATCTTCCTTGAAAGATATAAGCCACATAGCACGACAGCCGTCACAGCCATGTATGTCGGCTATTGACGAATATTTGGGCTGGAATCCCCATGCATGGAAAAAGTAAATCCAGTTTATGTAATCAGCCAGTTCGTGTATGTCGTATTCCTTTACGGTAATTTTTGTACGCATTTCTTGAATTAAAAATTAAGAATTGAAAGTTGTTAGTTTTTAGTTGTTAGAACCGTCCGGATGGCAACTAATAACTAACAACTGTTTTCAAAAATCATCTGTTAAAAACCAGTGCCTGACCCCTGTGGGCAGTATTTACGGTATCATTTTCGTAAACCACGGTTCCGTTTACCAGAGTTTTCTCAACCTTGGCATGGAAGTTTCTTCCTTCCATAGGACTCCATCCGCAACGGCTCTTGATGCAGTCGGCAGTGACGGTCCATTCATGGTCGGGATTGAGTATAACCAGGTCTGCCTTATATCCCTCGCGGATAAATCCTCTATCTTTGATCTGATAAAGTTCGGCAGGAGCATGACACATTTTCTGTACAAGCTGTTCTACTGACAACACACCTTCTTTTACAAGCTCATAAATACTCACCAATGAGAATTGCAGGCTAGGCATACCTGATACCGCTTTCAGTGCGCCACCCTGTTTTTCAGAGAGAAGGTGAGGAGCGTGGTCGGTACCTATCACGTCTATCAGGTTACTGTTCAATGCTTTTCTCAGTGCGTCACGGTCTGCACGTGTCTTGATACTAGGATTACACTTTATGCGTCCGCCAAGAGTCTTGTAGTCCTCATCACAGAACATAAGGTGAGATACGCAAGCCTCCGAAGTGATTTTCTTTTCCTTCATAGGTTTGTCTTCGAACAGTTCCAGTTCCTTGGCGGTACTTACATGCAGGATATGAAGACGGGCACCTGTTTCCTTAGCCAGTTTCACTGCAAGCGATGATGAGTTGTAGCAAGCCTCCTCGCTGCGGATTATCGGATGAAGAGAAATATCAGCATCTTCGCCATACTTTTCTTTCACTTCTGCAGTATTACGGCTTATCACGGTCTGGTCCTCACAGTGAGTCGCAATAAGCATTCCCGCTTCTGAGAAAATTTTCTTCAGAGCTTCCATGCGGTCCACAAGCATGTTGCCTGTACTGGCGCCCATAAACAGTTTCACGCCACACACGTGAGTCTTGTCAAGATTTTTAAGCTGGTCGGCGTTGTTGTTTGTTGCCCCGAAATAAAAAGAATAGTTCACCACACACTTGGTAGCAGCATCGGCAAATTTGTTTTCCAGAGCCTCTATGGTAGTGGTCTGTGGATTGCAGTTAGGCATATCCATGAACGAAGTCACACCACCCGCAGCAGCTGCGGCAGTTTCTGTCGCCATGTCAGCCTTGTGAGTAAGTCCAGGGTCGCGGAAATGCACATGGTCGTCTATCACTCCTGGTAATAGAAAACAGCCTTCTGCATCAATAGTTTCGTTTATATCACATTCAGGCGTAGCATCGCCTTCTATTATTCTGTATATTGTTTCATCCTCAGTTACAACCGAGCCTTTAAACTGTCTGCCCTCGTTCACAATGACAGCATTCTTTATCCAAATTCTTTTCATCTTCTAAAAACTAGTAACTAACAACTAAAAACTAACAACTTTTCCTCTTAGGATACTTCTTGAACCAACTGTCCCATTTCAGTTTCATCACTCCAAACACTGCTTCACCGAAAATACTGCTGTTCATCTTCGAAGTGCCGAGTTCGCGATTTATGAATATCACCGGTACTTCTATAATCTTGAATCCACACTTGTAGGCAGTGAACTTCATTTCTATCTGGAATGCATATCCTTTGAATCGTATTTTATCAAGATCGATAGTCTCAAGCACCTCACGTCTGTAGCATTTGAAACCGGCAGTAGTGTCGTGGACTGGTATTCCGGTGATAATTCTTACATATTTGGATGCAAAGTACGACATAAGTACCCTGCCCATAGGCCAGTTCACCACGTTCACTCCGCTGATATATCTTGAACCTATAGCCACATCTCCACCGTCATCATGACAAGCCTTGTAGAGTCGTGGCAAGTCATTCGGATTGTGGCTGAAGTCTGCATCCATTTCGAAAATATAGTCGTATTTATTCTCTATAGCCCATTTGAAACCGGTGATATATGCAGTACCAAGTCCCAGTTTACCTTTTCTTTCAATCATGAAAAGCCTTTCCGGGAATTCGTTCTGCAACCTTCTCACTATGTCTGCAGTTCCGTCCGGGGAATTGTCCTCTATAATAATGATATGGAAAAACTTCTCCAGTCCGAATACTGTGCGTATTATATTCTCAATGTTTTCCTTCTCATTGTAAGTAGGAATTATGATGATGCTGTCACTGTTTTGCATAAGATAAATTGTATGGTTTATACTAAAAAACAAAGGTATGAAAAAAAAGGGAAAGTTTGATAAACGTATATTGATAATATTGGATGGAAATATTACATTTGTAGAGTATAAAGAAATATCCACATGAAACACATTGTATATATAATATTTGCATTTGTTGCTTGTTGTATTTCGGCATCATGTACTTCTATTCAAAGAAAAAACGCTGGCGACACCTCGCATTGGTTGGAAAAAGCCAGGTTTTACGAATCGAGTGGTGATGCCGGAAATGCCATGATTTGTTATCTTAATGCTATTGACCTGTTCAAGGAAAAGCAGGACACGGTACTGAAAGTATCTGCCTATAACCGTCTTGGTGATTTTCATTTTAAATACGGAATGTATGAGAAGGCCGTAGAAAACCATCGCGAAGGATATAATATCGCATTGAGGATGAATGATGAAAAGTTGGTATGCGAGGCTGCCGGAAGGCTCGGGCTTGATTATCTGATGCTTAATCAGAAAGATACGGCACAATATTTCATCAATAGATGCCGGACAATAGCCTTTGAAAATCAATTGCAAAATGTTTTCAAGGATGATTACGGACTATATTCTTTTGGAAATAATGACAAGGATTGGAATTCCATTGTCCGTACAGTAAGGGCAGACTCGCTGGGTACAGTAGATGACAGGGAAAAACTCATGTCAATGGAAGCAGAGTTTAATCATGAAAAGGCTTTGTTGAGAAAAGAGAATGAGAGAAAAACCGGCATGATAAATGCTGCTACGGGAATGTTCCTGTTTGGGGCATTCGGTGCCTTGTCGTTTTTCTTCTATCGTGGCAGGAAAGAGGCAGAAACAAATCTTGATAATGTTATAAGGGAAAGTAATGACAGAAAAGACTTCTATACCTGTCGTGAGAACTATTTGTGCGAACAGGAAAAACAGTTGAAACGAAAGGAAGAACTGTTGCTGTCCGACACAAATGTAGGAGTTGTTGCACTTATAAATAAAATGAAATCCTCACCATCGTATATGCCGGTGAAATCGGCTGACGAGTGGAATAATCTTTTTATGTTTGCCGATTCTTTGTTTCCAGGTTTTTCCGTAAGCCTTGATGCAGTCGGCGAACTGACTGACCGTGACAAGGAAATAAGCTGCCTTGTAAAACTTGGGTTTACTACCGGACAGCTTGCCATATTCTATGGAATTTCTCCCGCTTCTATTACCAAGGCAAAATTCAGAATACAGAAGAAGATAGAAGCAAGCCGGGTGCACGAAACCTGTGGCTCCTAAGCCTGAAATTAAGAAGAAAAATACAAATGTCCGCATAAAGCTTTATCTTCTGTGACTGTAAATTGCTTAAAATCAAATTGATACATTTTACGGGTAGACGATACGATGTCCGTACCGTAATTATATCGTGAAAGATACATTACATTAATTTTGCCGTAAAAAACAGAGCAAATTATGTGTAAGTATCAACGTGTGAATCTCATTTGCGGTTTTATATCATTTCTGATATCTGCTGTAGTTTATATCCTTACGGTAGAACCGTCAGCCAGTTTCTGGGATTGTCCCGAGTTTATTCTTTCTGCCTCACGGCTTGAAGTTGGTCATCCTCCCGGTGCTCCTTTCTTCATGTTGGCAGGCAATGTGTTTTCGCTATTCTCATCCTCGCCGCAGGATGTGGCATATTGTATAAACGTGATGAATGCACTTCTCAGTGCGGGTACCATATTCTTTCTTTTTCTTACCATTACATATCTGGCATCGTCCATAATCTGCAAGGAAATGCCAAGAAAAGACTTGTCATCCGCTTCCATAGCCTTGGTAATGATGTGCGGTTTTACCGGTGCATTGGTCTATGCGTTTACAGATACATTCTGGTTCTCTGCTGTAGAAGGCGAAGTCTATTCGTTTTCTTCATTTCTCACGGCACTCACTGTATGGATAATACTGAAATGGGATGAAGAGTCAGCCAGTGTTTCGTCAGACAGATGGATAGTTCTCATGGCATATATCATTGGTCTTTCCATAGGAGTTCATCTGCTTAATCTGTTGTGTATTCCGGCTGTAGGTCTGGTGATATATTATCGCAAATATCCTCATACCGGACATAAAGGACTCGTCGTATCTATATTATTAAGTATGGTTGTTATAGCAGCTGTGCTTTACGGAGTTGTTCCCGGAGTGATGAAAATGGCAGGACTCTTTGAATTGTTTTTTGCCAATACCCTAGAAACCGGTTACGATACGGGGATGATGGTATATGCCATATTGCTTTTTGCTGTGCTTGTGCTGTCTTGCATTTCGTGTGTGACATTGCACAGTAAGCGTATATCACTTATGTTGGTATGTCTGTCATTGATTATGCTTGGACTTACTCTTCATGGCGGAGTATGGATTTCCTTATCTCTTTCGTTACTTCTTTGTGTGGTTATATGGCTGATTGTCAGAACTCTCAGCCACAACAGACTGTGGCATTTGCTGTATGTCTTCAGTTTCAGTCTTTTGATGCTTACCGTAGGCTACAGTTCGTATGCCCTGATATTGATACGTTCGGCTGCAAATACTCCGATGGACCAGCAGTCGCCCGAAGACCCTTTCACATTGCGCGATTATCTCGGACGCGAGCAGTATGGCGATACTCCTTTGCTGTATGGACAGTCGTTCGCATCGGTCAGGGCACTTAAAGAAAAGGACGGCTATCTGATTTATGATTATAAAGTGACCGACGATGTCTATAGAAGAAAAGACTGGACTACCGATACAGCCAAGACACCTAAAGATGAAAAATATGTCGTTACCGGACAAAAGATGAAACCGGTGTACGAAGATGCCACATGTATGCTTTTCCCTAGAATGTATAGCGAAGATCATGCTGAACAGTACAAAGCATGGATTCCGGGAGGAATGAGAGGCAGGCAGGTATCGTATTTTGACAAATCGAAAGGAGAGAACGTTTCGGTGACAGTTCCTACATTTATGGACAATCTTAAATATTTTCTGAATTATCAGGTCAACTATATGTATCTGCGGTATTTCCTATGGAACTTTGTGGGGCGACAGAATGATATCCAGGGATATGGCGACATGATAAACGGCAACTGGATTACAGGTTTCAGTTTTATAGACCGTTACCTGGTGGCAGACAATGAGTTCCTGCCGTCACACCTTAAAGGCAATAAGGGAAGGAATGTATATTATGCATTACCTCTTATAGTAGGACTTCTAGGAATCTGGTGGCAGTGGAAAAGCGGTACTGTAGGCCGAAGACAGTTCAATGTAGTTGCCATACTGTTTTTTATGACAGGTCTTGCCATAGTGTTGTACCTCAATCAGATACCTGTGCAGCCGCGCGAGAGGGATTATGCCTATGCCGGATCGTTCTATGCCTTCAGCATTTGGATAGGTCTTGGGGCAGCAGCTATATTCACTACACTTGGAAAACTGTTCCGTAAGAATACTTCCTTTCCTGTTTTAGCTGTATCATCATTCATATGTGCCGGACTGATTTTGCAGGTCTTAAGTCAGACATGGGACGACCACGACAGGAGCAACCGCTATCTGTGTCGCGACATGGGATATAACTATCTTAACACCGTGCAGGAAAAAGGCTATCCGGTGCTTTTCGTAAATGGCGACAATGAAACTTTCCCTCTTTGGTATGCACAGGAGGTTGAGGGAGTACGTACAGATGTACGTGTGTGCAATCTGATGTATCTCACCGGAGGATGGTACGTCGACCAGATGTGTCGTCCGTCGCATACTTCTCCCGGACTGCCGGTGTCTTTCGGAAGAGAATTCTACAGAGACGGAGTGAACGATATAGTACGTGTAAACCCTGTGGCTGGATATGCTGACGATGGAACACCTGTACGTATCAAGGATAGGGTGGAAGAGTATTACAAGTTACATCCCGGTGAATATCCGTTCGGTGAAGACCCTTGGGAATGGAAGAACATTGTGCGCTATTGGCTGACATCCGATGATGAGTCCATGAGGTGTATTCCGACCGATGAAATACATTTCAGCATAGATGCTGATGCTGTGAGACGCTCGGGAATACATATTCCCGAAGGAATGTACATCCCGGAAACCATGACTGTAAGCCTGAAAGACAAGCCGTATCTAACGCGTAGCGGTATCATTCTTGCCGACCTTATAAGTAATTGCAATTGGGAACGTCCGCTTTATGTAGCCAAATCAATGCGTATAGGTGAGTATCTTGATTTGGAGGATTATCTGGTTCTTGAAGGAATGGCACAAAGGATAGTGCCGTTCAATGCCCGAAAACTGAAACATACGGTAGATGCGGACAGATGTTATGACAATATTATGAACAAATATTCATATGGAGGACTGTCCGACAATTCAGTATATTTTGATGAAACCAACCGGCGTATGGCAATCACCCTCCAGCGTATGATATGCGAGGCTGCAGAGTGGATGCATTCATCGGGTGACAGTGTCCGAAGTTCAGCGTTGGCAGATAAATGCCTTGAAGAGATTTCAAACGAAGATGTATTGCTTGACGGATATTCGTGTGCAGACCGTCTGGCATTGCTTTCGTCGGATAAAGCTCACGGCAATGTTTATTCGTCTGTCATGAATACCCGTATGGAATATGCATTGTGGTATCTTTCATTCGGTGATAGCGATTTCGTTGATTATATGGACGAACTGCTGCGTGCGCTGTATAATATAGATTATGATGTGGTAGGAGAGGAATACGACCATGTTTTGAACTTGGCACATGGACGCTTCTTGAGTTTGGGACTTGAAGAATATGCCGATTTTGTTGGAAAACTGAAGCATGGTAGAAAGTGATAGTATAGTATAAAGTTCTTTGTTATTAATTGTTAATAATAAGCCTGTTGTCGTCATTTCATCGGCAATTCCTTTTTTATATCAGAATTTCTTGTCATTTTTACCGTGACACGAACGTGTTACATGCGTCACACGTTCGTGTTACTATCGTTGCACGTTCGTGTCACACGCGTTACACCTACGTGTAACACTAATTTCGCCAAGGCGTTTCAGATATTATTAATATTAATCATTAAAAATTAGATACCATGCCTATAAAATTCGATTTGTATAAAAATCCTGAGAAAGAAGGAATTGTTGCTCCCAAGTTGCATGCCAAGGTCATTACCAAAGATGTGATGACCACAAAAAATTTACGTGACAAGATAAACAGTAAATGTACTTGTTTCCCCTGCAGACGTAGCGGCCGTGCTGACAGCTTTAAACTCAGAAATGTTTGAAGCACTCAGTGATGGATATTCTTTGCATCTGGAAGGAATAGGTCATTTCAGTCTCAGTCTGAAATGTGCTCCCGATGTAAATCCCAAGCATGTATCCGCGTCGGACATCAGTGTGAAAGGTATCCGTTTTTCTCCCGATAAAGAACTTCTGGAAAAATTCAAGACTGTGGAGTTCGAACGTCTGAAAGATGCTTCCCGTCATTCAGAGAATATTGGAATGTCCGAGATACTGGAAAAGCTGGATACGTATTTTAAAGAAAATCAGTTTATGCGCCGTCTGGATTTCGAGAAACTTACGGGTTTCACCAAGTCGAAGGCTATAAGAACACTGAAACAACTTGTGGAAGACGGAGTTTTGAAGAATGCCGGAACCAAACAAATGCCTATGTATATTAATAATTAAATAAAAGGACGATTATGAAGAAATTTAATGTATTACTTGCAGCAATAGCTTTTTCGTTAGGTTTTTCATCATGTGAAAATTCAAAGACTCCTATCGGGGAATTATCTTCTTTGGTAGAACGGGTGGAAGATAAGTATGATGAATTTACCGAAGATGACTGGGATAAAATAGCCTCTGAATATGAAAGAATAGAGGAGGAAATGTCAAAATATGAATTTACTGACGAAGAGCTGAAAGAGATAGGAAAACTGAAAGGCAGGATTTATGCCAAGATGACCAAGAATGCCGTAAAAGATTTTTCAAAACAGCTTGAAGATTTGGGCAAGCAGATTGAAGGTGGAGTGGAAGGATTCTTCGAGGAACTTAAAGAGGATTGATAACTCCTGTTTATATTGTGTTCAGCAGCCGTTCAGTGAGTTTTCACTGGGCGGCTGCTGAGCTAATTTTTATATTGAATTCACTCAATGGTATCTCATATCCAGCCCACGGCCAGCTGACGAAGAGTTCTTCAGTACGTGTATCTTTCTTGATAGTAACCTCATCGAATACTTTTAAATTCCTAAGGAAAGGATATGCGTCAATTGGGATTGAGTATTCTTTTATTCCGTCGGTTGTCTCAATAGTCAGGGTGAAAAATTTGCGGCTTATTGTTACATCCTGAATGGCATAGTCATCGTCAAGGTATTCTGTGTTAAGCCTGTTTAGCAGGGTTTCTGTAAATAATTTCAGAGAATCATTATCATCGAACCTGCGGATAACGTTCCACCAAACCTGCTCGTCCCTTTCGGCAGGTTTCTCTCTCGTAATTCTTTTTAGCCTTGACGGTATGTTCAGGAAATTCTCATTCTCGTCATTCCATTTAATTATTATCTCATTGCTGACGTCGTCGTATTTATACAGCCCGTAATACACGGTATAGTCCTCGGTGGCTGAATTAATAATGTTGCATACCTGAATAGTGGCTAATTCATCATCGTCATTTTCTTTGTTCCAGAAAATCAGTGAGAAGTTTTCTTTCGGAATGAAAGTTTCGTTATCTTTTCCGGCTTCGAAAGTCTGACCGATATACATACCGTGCAGTGGTGAGTTCGACTCGCGGAAGAACAGAGTCCAGAACCTTTCCCCTTTAGAATAAACCACATCTGTTTCATGCCAGTAGCTGAAATCCTCCCATTCTGCAAAGGCAGCTCCAAGTTCAAGGATGCTGTTGATATAATCCGGGGCGGCAAAATATCTCAAAACATGAATATTGTTCACCATCAGCCCCCAAATGCACTGGGGAACATTCCTGATAATATTGTTCGAGAGATAAGCTAATGATGTGGAATGCCCTATAGCATTTTCCGGGATGTGCTGTTTGAGAACGGAACAAATGTGTGAGGTATGTTCTTTCAACAGATTGTGGAATTGCGCTGTGTTTCCTGCATACGGATCAATCTTTTTCATCTTTATATACAGCACCATCACTGCGCCGAAGTACACATAGGGACTGTCCCTGTATATTTCGTCCAGCTGCGGTATGTAAGGACTGAAATTTTCAGGATAATCTTTGAAATCACGTGTCACGAAATCCGTCAGAATCCTGTCCGGACCAGAAGTTTCATTATCGTAAACATTTCCATCCTTTATTGCGTCATATAGAATCCTGCCTACCCTGAACATCTCAGTGATGTCAATCAGGTCTGAATAATCCAAATCGAAATGAGTGCAGATATCATCAATGATATTGTCCACCGTAGAAGTCCGGATATTCCCTTCTTTCAGTCTTGAGAAAGCCATCCTCCCTTTATATCCTAGGCAGCTTGCAAGTGCGGATGCTGAAGATTCGAAAATCCTGTTGTCGATGAAAAATGTAAGAAGTTCTTTATTGTCCGGCATAGTATATATTACTGTTTTGTATCAATAATCAATAGTTCTGATACAAAAATACATTTTCCTTTTTTTACACAAAGATATTTCATGTGATAAAATCTGAGAACATTAAATTTGTATCACCTTTAGTGTAAAGGTAACAAAAAAATCCCACGAACGGGTGTCGTGTATTATAAAAAACGTATCTTTGTAATACGAAGCCGGAGAAATGGCTTTGTAGATGTATAGTGCGTTTTTTACTTTTATCCTAAGAAACGAAATAGCCAATTTCAACAACAAGCAGGGTAGGAGAACATGACGCTCATCTGTATTGTATATACTCGTGTACAGCCAGTGTTGTATCCGTTTGTATAATCATACGGCGTGGGATTACTGTTTTCGCTTGTTGCTTGTAGGGTGTTTGGCGATGCCCGTTTCTTGATGAGTGAAAACAAGTCCTCACGCCTTTTTTGTTTTTGTGTAATGCTAAATTCGGAGGACTTATAAGCGGAAAAACACTTTATTGTTATGGTTTAGAAATATTACAGATATGAATAAAGACTATGTTTTTTGGTTGAGTATCCATTCTTTAAATGGTATTTAAATAGTGTTTGAAAAGAGTTTGCAAAACAATTGCAAAAGCTTTGCAAAGATTAAACCCATAAAAAGAGCGTCATATTGAACAAAAAATGTATCTTTGCAATACACCGACTGGAGAAATGGTCCGGTGTTTACATAAGAAAGCGTTTTTTGCTTTATCCTAAAATCGAAATCGCCAAATTTTAGTAGAGGGATAGAGACAATATGACGCTCATCTGCTTTGTATATGTATGTGTGTACAGCCAATGTTGTATACTGTTGCTGCATATCACAAACGGCGTGGGTCGATTGTTTCTTTATTCATTTCTACGAGGCGTTTGGCGATGCCCGATTTTGATGTTTAAAGCGGACAAATCCTCACGCCTTTCTTTTATACTAATGAAAACAATAATGCCTTTTCGGGGGATAGCGGGCATAAATAAAAAAATGGGAACATTTACGTTTATTTTTATCGGAATTGTTGCAAGTGCAGCCTATTCTTATGGATTGAAATCCGTGATTAAAAGTAAAAATGGTGAAATCTTTCCTAATAAAATCCTGGATAGGCTTTTAGGAATTGGTAATTTACAAATTTTGTTTTTGTTCATTGTATGTGGTTTGATAATGAATCAAGATGCTTATAATATAGACAGTGGCATTGATTCCTTATTGGATAATTCGTTCTTAGATAGTGTATTTGAGTTTTTTACCGGAATGAGTAGTGAACCTAATTGGGATGCATATTCTATTGGGGATAAACTAAAAGCTGATATGGTATGGTTTATCCTGATTTTTATTGTTTTGCTGTCCGTTCATGGATATGGATTAGCTACGAGAAGTCTAAGCAAGTTTGTTGTAGAATCTTTGTCTGTTCTTTGTTCTTTTTTATGTTATTTATCTTTTAATAATGTATTTAATATTCAATACAGTATAATGAGAAATAGTAAAAGTGTAGGTTTGTTGGATTTTTTCTCTGAATCATCATTATTTTCAAGCATATGGTGGTTCAAGCCTTGTATATATTTAATCTTTATATTCTTGATTATAAATCATTTTCTGTGTCATCGGGCTTTGAACAGCTATTATGAGGGATGTAAAAATACTAACGTTAGCAGTAAAATAAAATATATAACTATTGCAGCTTGCATAGTAGTGTTTGTTTTATATAATATGTTATTGTTTTGATTGACTATAATTTTCTTTATTTAAGTCGAAAGTATAAGCTCTGAAATGATTTTAAAGGTTTAATAATGATTTGTTAATATAATAATTATGAACTACATGAACAGATTTATTA
>NZ_JADYTJ010000080.1 GCF_021531075.1 Bacteroides caecigallinarum
GTTGAATATGTTTATCATTAAAACCATAACCAATACACATATAACCTGAAGCTTCTTTAAATAACCCATCAACAGACGATATTAAAGACCGATGAGGGTCTTCCAACGCACGTTCATACTTGTTTGTTCCTGGTGTTATTATGCAGGGCTTCATTTGGGCCGGTATAGATGTAATATTAGGATAACAATTCATTTTCCCTTTGTCATCTATGAACCAATCTAAAGAACCATGAATCTTATATATATTTACACACCCTTCATAATCTTTCAATTTTGCAAATTGATTTTTATGATCAAAACCAATAAATTTTCCAATATGAGATTGTGAACATCCACAATTTACATAAGCTTCTGTTTGAGATGCTGCATATTCTATAAGACAATCATAATTGGTTGTTACAATATCTATTTCAGCATCTGCTCTATTGTATATCAAATGAGTAAGCAAATCTGCTAAAGGTAGGCGATGATGCGATTGGATAATGTTTGCAAAAACTTCACTGTCTTTTGGCTTTATCTCATTCCATACAATATTAATAATTCTATTTTCGACCTCCTCAGTGCATTTCAAACTGAGCATGGCATCTTCCAACCCGACATTTTCGTCAAGTTTTGCAATAAGCTTTTTTATGCAATTTTGAGATTCCTCTGATATGGGTGGGGTTTCTGAGAAATCTTTTTTTATTGCTTCGGCCAAATCCCACATTCCAGGAATGCCGAAGCCCATTGAAGCTCCACAACCAACAACTATAACTGGATTATTGTTTACTATATCTTGAATAGAACTAAAAATTCTATCTTTTTCTTCTGTTGTCATATCTAAATTTATCGTATTAAAATGCTTATTCTGAATGATCCTTCTATATAAATTTTATATGTTTTCATATACTCTTAAACAGGAGTGCAACATCTATTAGCAAATATAGAGGTTATTTTCCAATTATTTCATTTTCAGGAGAAAATTCAGAGATGTCTGATTGTATCTGAGAAAGTATATTCTGCTGTTATTGACTATTTGAACTAGTACATTTGGGGATTGATGTTTTCTTTTCCATTTTCATGCGTTGCGGTTTTTCTTAGTCGGTATTACACTTACAAAACCTCTTAACAAAGCTGCCTTTACTGCAGTACTGGTGAAAATACCTTGCAATTAGCTTCTCATATTTTATTTTGATATGGGAATAACAGGTGCCGCAATATCGGCATCTTTGGACGAATTATGCTCATGGTAATATTGTCTATCTATGTTTTACGAAAAATAGACAGACAAGTCTATGATTTGAACTAGTAATTTCATAAATATTTTACCATGTATCTATTTGGAATATGCTCAATCCGTTTATTAGGATAGCCTCATGGTTGCCTTCTCCGTAGCAATTGAACATTTGGGAGAATTAGAACCGGCAGCAACATTGGACAACAGAATTTTTATTGTGATATTGCTTGGAGTATTTTCTATTATCCATCTTAAATACAAAAACTATTAATCGTTTGTATCTCATGATGAAAAAAAATACAACCTAATATAAGAGATACACAGACTGTTTATTTAAATACTGTCGTGAGAGACCTGTCTGTCTATCTAAGTCGGCGATTACACTTTCTAGTGAATAAAATACTTTGCAACCATATCTTTAAGCTGATCCGATGACAGGTTTGCTATGCCCATTGATTCAATAAGTGAAAACTCTTCTTTATTCTTACCAATAATAAACTTACGTTCATGACCGTCTATTTCAGCAAGCAAATGGAAATTTCCCTTGTACGCCTGCTCCATACGGATATTCTTTATAATATGTCCGTTTATAATCAATTCGCATATTTCAGGAGCTATTTCCTCTAACTCACCCCATGATTTCAGACGGTCAAATATAATGTTTTCGACACGTCCTACCCACTGTTCAGCAACACCATATTTAGTGGCAACCACACGAAATTGTTTTATGGCACTAACTATATCACGTATGATTGCATCAGGCCTACGTATTCCATTATCTTTAGCAAATTGAATAATATCATCCCGTGTTATATCCCTAAGTTTTGCCCTAATATACATGCAATGATCTTCATTTGGTAAGAATCCTCCATTGTCAAATATATAAGTTACATCGTATGCAGGAGACAGACGCCAAGTACCATCCTCACTCATAACGAATGAAAAATTCTTATTGTGATCATCTGTATTGTTTGCCAATACATTAAAGACCATCCTGCGGAATACCTCATAACAGTCTGTTTCCGGCAAATGGAGCTTCCGACACACTGTAATCAATTGTTCGTAACTGTCCGCATCAGGACTAATTGCGGCCAAAGTTTGTGTATGAATCTTTTTTCCATTATTACGGTCAAAGCGTTTTGTCATAAAATGATTATTTCCATCCACCTGATAGAGTTTTGAAGACATCATATTTATCCCTGCCATTGTAGCAAGTTCATAGTAAGACATCTCCAATTCTGCCGAGCTGTATTGCGAATTCCCAAATTTGACCAGATAGTAATCAAATTCCTCTAATCCGGAAATCTGCCCGCTACGAACCTCACCATTCTTTCGATTAATGGCAACAATGGCTTTAGGTTGACGACCACCGGCTGAAGTACCAACCGTAAGTAATGACTGCATTGTTACCGACTCTTCAGGCAGGATTCTGGCATTTTCTCTTTCTGAAAATATACGCTCTGCTAAATTTGCCAATGATTTGATATCTATTTTTTCAGCCTTACGCTCTCTTGAAACCTCAGGCAAAAATTCCAAAGCTCCCATTCCACGCTTTCCTATAAATGAAAGTTTGTCAAGAGGAGTAATATCTGCGTTTGACAAGTGATTCTGTTGGCGCCATAATTCAAAAAGTTGATTACCCCAAGCGTCAGGCAACGAATCTGCTAAAAATGCCGGTAATTTTTGATAAATCTTGGCCTCTTCTCCCCATACAGGTGTAAGTCCTCTTGCTCCATCAACCGGTGCAGCTAATGGAGAAATGTTAAGACCTTTCTTCAAAAAGGCCGGATTATACATAAAATAGGATAACCTGCGTCTGACATCCCATGCCAATCTACCTATTTCCTCACCCCAAAGTATTACTTTTAACGACTGTACCATAATTTATGCTATTTAGAGTGTCTGACACGCTGTACCTTTTTATCATCCTTACGCATCATGTAAGGAGATTCAGGCAATTCCGGAAGAAGATTGTCTATAGTGTTAATCTGTCCGACCACTTTCAACAACACAATAAATGTTGACAATGAAATATTGCCAGCTGTACCATTCTCGAATTTGTGGATGGTTGTAAGTCCGATACCAGATTGCTCAGAAACATCTTTCTGAGTAAGATTGCAACGAATTCTATATTCCTTAAATCTGTTACCTAATAGCCTTACAAGCTCAGGCGTGGAGTATTCATAAAAATCTACCATATAAACCGTATTTATATATCATTATAATGATAATTAAATATACTTTTAAGTATTAATCTTCACTATTATGAAGATTATAAATACAAAACTATGTAATTTCTGAGAATAAAACTAATTTTTCTTAGAAAACTTATCGTCAGATTATAGTGATTGATTGTAAATCCTATATTTTGTATTTGTTATATGTCCAATTTCGCTATTTCCCTCATGAAGTTTTGATTGCAAAAAAATGGCTTATCAACCACGCATAAACATGGAGATAAGCCAACTTTTAATTACGACGTTCCATTAAGAAATAGGCTCTACACGTTTCTCAGACTCCCATTCGGTATGAGAAATAATATCATGATATTGCTCCAGAGTAAGAAAAGAGTTTTTCTCGTCAGAACATTCATACTCCCAAGGAAGCTCATAGACGGTACCTTCTTCCTGATATCCCATATAGTTATGGTATGAATCAGGAACCAGTCGGACAAAATCCTCTTCCTTCAGAATACTCAGAAGTTTCTCAGCATCGTAAATATGTAATGGAGCATCAGCCTTATACAGGGAGACAGCCACCTCCATAGCCAATCCGACATTGGATGAATAACTGTTGGAAACAACAATCTTCCATCCCTGATGTTGAACATTTGAAGCTAAGATATTCAAACGTGAAAGCCCAAGTTCACCGTAATAATCCGTTGCAAACCGTATGAAATCCTCCTGGCTGTCGACGTTATAAAGGTTCTCCACATCCACATACTTCATATACTTGTAGTAAGCCACATCCGAGATTTTTTGGAGATCTCTTTTTGAATCCTTATTGATACGTCCACCGATATCCCGTTTCTTATGATAAGCCTTATAAGCTTCGTTAGCAATACGATAAAATTTACAATACTTTCGTATGGTCATAGTCTCTATAGGAGACAAAGAACACCCTTGTATTGAGTCCTCTAAAGCCTTAACTGTCATTTCACGGTCCTCTACATCAATCCTAAGACTCGGAACTATGCGAACCAGGTTCTTTCTGGAAATCCTACCTGTACGTTGTTGGTATGGCAGATTGTTTGCTACATACTCATTAAACCCGTCGGAATCTGTTACAATAACACCAATCATAAGATTCAAAAAGTCGAAAAAACGTGTAAGGTTCTCCTTGCAACAAACATCATCGAACTTCTTTTCATAATACGAGGAGCGGTTAGAAATAACAAAGTGGGTAAATTTCCGGTCGGTAACATGAATCGACCGGTTATTCCCGTATTTTCTTGAGGTTACATAGAACCAGCGCGTTTCCATCGGATTGAACGCAAGCCAGTCCGACAGATATGCATCCATGCTGCTGTATTCTCCCGAAGCAATCAGTTCCTCTGCATTACCCCAATCTTCTGATGTTGGCCGAGGCACCTCTATATAAAACCCACGACACTCTTCATCACCAATCACGGCAAGACGCTCAAACTGACGCTGAGTCTCAATCATCCTTTCCAGTAAATTTCCTTCAACAACAATTTCCCAATGATGATTTTCGCCTAATGCTTCCAGATCTAATGTAGTCAGACCAACTTCCTTAGCTAAATCGCAAATGTATTTTCTATCTATGATTTTTCTTTCATTCATCGCTGTACTCATTTAATTTCAATAAACTTGCCCGATTCAAATCCATTCACCAGATGCTCATTTGCAAAAATATATCCCATTTGGTTAGAGATTACCCTGGTCCCTCCTATTTCCGTATCAATATTGGTATGCGAATGTCCATATATCCATGCATCAATCCTACTATTGGCGATTAAATTATCATACTCACTTGCAAATGCACTGTTCAGAACAGATCCTCTATGGTGCGCTGCTACTACTTGGAGTGTAGGCAAATGATGTGTGACCACCACAATATGGTTTGCTGTGCTCTCTTCGATGTTTTTCCGAATAAAGTCAATACTGATCTCGTGCATCCGGTTGAATTCCTCCACCTGCAGCAGCTTCCCGCCAAACTTAATCTGACGGAAGTCGTTCATACCTTTCCATACAAAATATTCATCATTCGGATTGATATGTGACCAAAGCGTACTCAGTATAAAGTCCGTATCATCGATGCGGACAACTTGATTCTGATAGTAACCCACATTCTCCCGCAACATCCACTTCCATTGAAAACCGCGTTCCATCACATCCGAATAGTTATAGTATTCATGATTACCAGGAACAATCAATACCTGACGGTAATTTTTGGATGCCCACTTCCAGAAATTCATAACTGGAGCAGTCTTATCCTTGAGATAGAAAATATCTCCTGCCAGCACCAGTACATCGCCTGTAACAGGCAATTCATTATATCTCAGATATCTGCTATTCTCCTGAAATTCGAGATGCAAATCACTCATATATTGTATTCTCATTTTATTAGTCTCCTTCCTTTAATTGTTCTATCTGTTTCTCTATTATCATCTTTACCTGTGCAAATGATACCGGTGTGAAATTATTGTTATCTACACCTACATCATACTGAGTCGGGAAAAGCATTTTCAACCGCGGAACATCCTTGCCGGTGTTATGCCTGCTGGTATGTACATGCCCGAAGAGTTGCCATGTATCACTGTAAGCTCCTCCATAACAAAGGAAGGGACAATGATTCAGATAAATTTTCTGTTTATCAACTTCAATATGCATCTGCATCGTTATCTGTTCAAAGTACTTCGTATAATTCTGCCTGAGATTCTTTATATCGTGATTGCCGGCTATAAGATATATTTTCCCATTCAACCTGTTTAGTACATTTATCCATTCGGCAGAACCTCCCAAACAAAAGTCTCCCAAATGAAATATTATATCATCAGGGCCAACCACGCTGTTCCAGTTGGCTATTATCGTTTCATTCATGTGGGTTACATCTTTGAAGGGCCTGTTGCAGAACCGGATAATATTGGTATGGTTAAAGTGCGTGTCGGATGTAAAGAACACCCTGCTTCCATCAAATTTATAATTCATAATTTTGTTCATTTATGCGCATCACTGCGCGGTTAATAATACATCGTATTTTGCCCATGGACGGAATTGACGGAGAAGGACGCATCGAGCGGATGTCACCAAAAGGCATAAAGAAAAAGCCGTCGAAAAGTTTTTAATCAGGACTTTCCGACGGCTTTCTATTATAATTATCAGAGGGTTATCAGCATCATTGTAACCTCAATAATATACATAAAGATCGTTGGAAAGTGTATTTGTATTTATTCAATGATTCAATGCTTGATGCATGAACATACGACACACGCTCAAAGCATTTTGTGCTTCGATATAATGTATTTGCAGGTATGTTCATTCTATTATGTTGCATCGTTGTTATATATAAATTATATTGCAAAGTTACGAATATTATTGAGAATCAATAAATTCTTATACATAAAAATGAAAAGTCACACATTAAAATACCAGTACTTTATCTATTTTCAATATCCTACCGCTTGCTATACCCAACATCAGAACCGTGATATAATTTCATTGAATGCCACCTCCATTATTTAAACAAACTTGAGTAAGATCCTGAATGGCATCATCCAATGAAAGCAGATGTTCTGCTTCATAATGTTCCGTAAGGAAGTCAATACCATTAAAACGTATTAAATAATTATTTGCTTCACGAACAGATATATGATAAGTCTTGGCAAATTCATTGATAACGGCAACGATATATACAATCACATTTTTATCAATTGCCTGCGTATTTTGTAAGATAATAGAAGCAGACATACCAAGAGCATCAAGAACTTTTGTTATTGTCTTTATTGTAAGTCCTTTTCCACTCTCAATTTTTGAAATCTGAGCTTTTCCAACTCCTATACGTTTACCTAGTTCTTCTTGAGTAAGTCCCTTGCGAAGACGTTCATTCCGAATCATCAAACCTATATTTTCTATGCTATCTGTCATATTATACGTTTTATCACATGGAAAACAAACATACGACAAAGTATCCTAAACTGGAAACAACATAGAAAAAAATTAAGTTCCCAATGGTAATGATGTAATATCGTCTTACTTTTTTTGATTTTGTTACATAATCAAAAACATAAATAATCTCCGGATTACACCACAAGTATTACCTC
>NZ_JADYTJ010000081.1 GCF_021531075.1 Bacteroides caecigallinarum
GGATAATATAGTTAGTATTGGTTTCGAAGTGATAGAATTTTGAATGAAATGTTTGTTTATAAATAAATGTTAATTCAAAAAAGAGAGAAACATTATAGAAATATGAAACACACTTTGTGACGTCAGTCCGATAATTGTAATATTGGTTTTGCCGTTGCAGTAGATTAGAATAAAATTGGGTGTATGTTTAGGAGTTTTATAGATAGTCATAAATTTGTGTCTCCTTTTTATATAATATTTCTAGTATGCCTGTTGTGCTCGACTAATACTGTGCAATCGCAGAGCAAAAGAGCATACAAGGTTAAGGAAGACACTATTATCAGCTTTAAAGACAGATGGTCCGTCAAGACCAATGCTGTGGGGTGGCTTATGACTATACCTAACGCCGCTGTGGAATTCGATATCTCGAATTCTGTCTACAACAAACTTACTTTGAACCTTGAAGGAAAGTACAACGGGTATACTTCGCACAATTTTCTGCCATATATGGTAATGAATTATTGGGAGGTGAGACCCGAAGTGCGCAAATACTGGCGTACGGATTTCAGGGCAAATTCCGGTACGAAGCCAACCCTATACGAAAAACTATTCTCGAAGCAGAGGGTTAATCCACGATACTGGCGTGCATACTATCTGGGAGGATACCTCAATGCCGGAGGGTACGACCTTAAATTCTCGGAAAACGGTGTACAGGGAAAATACATAGGGGCAGGTGTCACTGCCGGATATAGTATTCCGCTATATTCTTATAAGAAAGGTTATATTGATTTGGAACTTGGCGGGAGTCTGGGACTGATGATGACGCGCAATAACAAGTTTGCACTGGACAGGGAGAATAATGTTTATATCCCGACGTCGGATGTGAGAAACTGGCATATTGTGCCTTTCCCCGTGGTGAGCGATTTGAGGGTGGCATTCGTGTTCCGATTCAAGTCTATCAAGGATAAGTACAAACGCATAGACCATGCCAAGATACAGGCTCGTGAGGCTGCCAAACTGGAAAAACGCCGTATAAAGGATTCCATACGTGTGGCAAAGCATATGGAAGACAGCTTGCAGGATTTGAGAAAGAAATTTGTGAAAGACTCTATACGCGCTGCGAAATTGCTTGAAGACAGCCTGGAAGAGCAGAGAAAGATATTCGTAAAGGACTCTATAGCAAATGCTAAGAAGGTTTTGAAGGAAGCTGAAGCTTTGGAAGCTGCAAAGAAGAAAGAGGAAGAGGAGAAGAATGAAAAGGAACAGAGAGCTCCCAAAGAAACTCCTCTGAAAGAAAATGAAGAGAACAACGATAATGCTGTGATTAAAGAAGAAGATTGACATATGATGTTTTTAAAAAGAAAATACTTGTTTGGCTCATTTGTTATCGCCTGTGTGGCGACAGCATGTTCGTCCATGCCCGATACTAACGAGGTGGTGGTGAAGAACGAATTTGCCGGTGTAAGTTTCAAATTCGAAAACATACAGTCGGAAACGGGTGCTGAAAACTCCACAGACAGCATGTATTGCCTTTTGAACAGAATCCAGTATACGTGTCACTACTTTGTAAAGACTGACCTGAACGGGGTTCCGGAAAATAAGAACCAGGTATCATCGTCGGAAGAAATAACAGATGGCTCGCTGTTCGATTCGAAACTGTATATAAAGCCGGGCGAATATAATATGTGCGTGTTCAATAAACCGCAGAAAGGGCTTCTGGTAGATTCTTTACTTATTTTTCAGACCACAACTGATGTATCGCTCCGCGATTTGGTGCTGAGCGTGGAAAAACGTGATATGTCCGAGATGGATGCATTGGTGGGAAACGACGGAACGATGGCGAAGTGGATAGACCTGAACGGTGCGTATCCTTACATCCAAAACATTTCTCCTGTGTCGTCGGACATCAAGCAGAACTTTATGATAAACAGTGTGGAGGAGACGGTGCTGAGCTTTTCACCTCAACGTCTCACCCAGAGAGTTGTCATTCCTTTTCAGGTGACGGTAGAAGATGGGGTGACCATTTCTAAGGCTCTGATGGAGGTATCAGGGATTGCAAGGCAGAAATATCTGCTGAATAATATACTAGTGTCTGATTATGAAGGCACAAACACAGCCAGGACTATTCTCAAGGCACAGAATGTAAAGACAGAAGGCAATAACTATTTCTTCGAAGTGGAACTGCATTCATTGGGATTAATCCCCAACAGGCTTGACGAAAGCTCTATCGGTCCCGGTGTGATACAGCTCGGTATTTTTGCCGAAGCATCCGGCAAGAGCAAAACACTGCGAACTACAAAGAACATCTCGCGCTTCCTCAGAGAAGAGAACAGTGTGGAATATAACAAGGTGGAGGACTACTATAAGGTGAAAAACTACGATGTAGTGCTCAATACCGGTTTCAGATTTATGATAACAAAGGAACAGGTTATGTCCGACACTGAAGACGGAGTACACGAATGGGATGATGAAGATAATGACATGGAAGGTGAAATTTGATTTAATACGAATGAAATATACAGGGTTACATATTAAGGTTACCATAATGCTGGCAGGCGCGGTCATGGCTATGTCCGGGTGTGCCGACCATTCCTATCCGGGTGAAGAGGTGATTTCTTCGTCCTTAGATAAGGAACCGCTTCATGGTACGTTCCCGATACAGCCTTCGATAGGAAACTCACAGCTTGGCGAGGATGTGGGCACCAGAGTATCTGATATGAAGAAGGAGTTGTGGGACACCGTATACATATATTCATATAAAAAAGATTTGTCCACAAATTACACTATCAATTCTACAGACGACAAGAATGTCTGCCTGCTGGATGGTCTGATGCAGGATGTACAGTCGCAGCATGGCAAGAAATCGATGCTTGCCGATGACGAGCCTTATCTGACGTGGACCAACAATCCGAAGACTGTTTATTTTCATGACAACAATCAGCCGTACGACATGTTTGCCTATTATCTGGACGGTGCATATACACCCGACGGCAATATCACAAAGTCCGATGACGGCATAAGGATGGAAATCACCGTAAACGGATATAACGACATAATGAGTGCCAAGGCTGCAGTGACAGAAGAACAGCTTACTTCCGGCTCATTCTCCGAGAAGGACAAGCAGGCCATTATTGATATGAGTTTCAGTAACATTACAGCTGCATGGAACATACAGCCGATATTCCAGTTCAAGCACCATATGTCAAGATTCGTGTTCTACCTCTATCCGGCACGCGAGGATGTAGGCAATGTATATATCGAAAGCATCTGTGTCAAGTCGAAAACGCGTGGAGTCTTCACTGTGGCAAGCTCGGCAGTGGGTAATATGGGAGTGGACTTCTCGCAGGAACAGGAGAAGGTGGATATGTATCTCCCGGAGCCTGACAACACACCACTGGTGAAAGACAGATATCATCCTATAACAGAAGGAGTGGATTTCAGCAAGCCGGTATATCAGCGTCCATATACACAGGTAGGAGGGGCATTGCTGCTGCCTCCGGGAGAATCGGAATATGTGTTCGATGTACTGCTGAAACAGGAAAAGAACGGCCTGGTTATGTTCAATACCTATCCGGTGACACTGACTGCAAGCGGTGGGGCATACGAGCCAGGCAACCAGTATAACGTGAAGCTGGCAGTATATGGAATAATGGACATACGCCCTCAGGTGACAATCACTCCGTGGGTGTTTGGCGGAAGCATAACAATAGATCCAGACGAAGATTTTGAAAACAGTTATAATTAGTGTTTAATTTAATTTTCTATTTTATGAACAAAACATGGATTTTTGCAACTATGGCGCTCACATTGGCGGCAAGTTGCTCAAGGGACAAGGATGTTGACAATCTGGACAACAACAACAAGATTGACGACACAACAATTGAAGAAATCGTTCTTGGCGCAGGTCAGAGCGTAAGTGTTACTCCGGCATCAAGAGGTATCGGTGCAGTAGGTGATTTGGCAGCTACTAACTCTTGGAATGGTGAGACTGTTTATGTGTATGGTATTAATAATGGAGCTTATGGAGCAGAAGGGGCAACAAAAACTGTTGTAATTAATGCTGATCAAGCGACCGCACCTGAATATGTGGATCAGGCAATAGAAAAAGGAACTTTGACATTAACGGGACAGTATTTCTATAATGGCAATGATGTGTATGATTTTTATGCAGCTCATATTGATGATGCAGTATTAGTAGATCCTACCAGTATGGATATTCCATTAAAAACTGAACCAGTTGGCTCAAAAGAACCTGAAGATTTATCAAATGGGTTCTTTGTTAAATTAAAAATTGACGGTACTCAGGATATAATGGTCGCATCGACTGATAAAAGTGCAGATATTACAGCTGTTGTTGATGGTGAAGTACAGGATACTGATGCTGATAAAGAAAGGGTCTATAGTGCATGGTCTGCAAGACGTGATGTTGTCCCTAACTTGAAATTTAATCACTTGTTGACACAACTTAGATTTAATGCAAGGACTGGTAGTAATAGTCCTATCACAGAAACAGCTAATGCTATAAAAATAAAATCTATTGAGGTGAAGAATGTAGTAAATACAGGTACACTGACTATTATTCCTGGCGGCACAAATCCAGAACAAGGATTTGAAGCTGACACTGATGCTCCAAAGGTATCATTCTGGGCAAAGCAAATACCTGCAAATAAGGGGGATAAATTGGCAGATTTTCCTGAAGCAGGTGTTGATGTTACTACTAAAGTAAGTGAAAACCATGCTCCTGTTTCTGCTCCTATGTTGTTGTATCCACAAGATACTTATGAAATCGTTATTACTACATCGCAAACTCCTGTAGGAGGAACAGAGGTTGTCGGAACAATTGAAGGAACTTTGAAAGTTGCGAAAGCAGAAGGTGGTGATGCTGCTAATACATCTGGTATATTTGATCCGGGAGTATTATACGATGTGAATATTACTGTGTATGATGTTGAAAAAATTGAAATTTCCGGAGAACTTATTGAATGGAAGTACGGTGGTAGTATAGATGTTGACCCAGATGATGTAGATGAAATACCTGTGACACCTGGAGCTTAATGAAATATTAATTTTAAAAAATATAGATAGTTATGAAAAAAACTTTTTTATTTAGTATGGCTTTAGTTGCAGCATTGAGCAGCTGTACTAAAGATTCAGCAATTGAGAATGATAATAACAATGGTACAAATCTTGATTTGAATCCAAATGCCCCTGTAGCTATTCAGCTTGGAGCAGGTAGTAATATCTCTGCAGGTGTTGAAGAAATGCCTAAGTCAAGAGGAGTGGTAAATGCTTGGAATAATACTAAGATTGGTATTTTTGCATTATCAAAAGCTGGTGATTGGAATGCAGAACAGGTAGCTAGTGATCCTACAGTACTTTGGAATAATGTACAAGGAACAGTGAGTGCAGCAAATAAAGTAACAGATTTTGTTTTGGGTAATCAACCTGGATATTATCCTAATCAAGGAACTTTGAATTATAGTTTTTATGGATACTGTCTTACTGATGATCTTACTACAATAGCAGAAAGTTGGGATGCTCCAACTATCAATGCTGGGGGTGATGTAGTTACTGTAACTCATGAAATTGATGGTACGGACGATATTTTATGGGGCAAGGCAGAAGCTACACAATTGAATGGAATAGGAGAGGACAGCGAAAATACTTACGATGGATATAATGCTAAATATTTCCGTAAGGGAGATGGAGCTGTTACTCCAAGTATGTCATTTCGCCATTTGCTGACTCAGCTACAGTTTAATGTAAATAAATCTGCTAGTTATGAAGGTGGTCAGACTTTATACTTAAGAAGTATAACTGTGAAAGCTGTTGATACAAACCTTGATTTGACTATTGCTGATGTTTCAGGCACTAATGGAGAAGGTAAGCTTACAGTTAACGCAGATGCTAGAAACAAAGATTTAGCTGTTTCAAATATCGCTGCGAATGGTATTGCGATAGCTGATTTGGATGCTTTAAAACCAGCCGGTGATCCAATTATGTTGTATACTGATGGCGCAACTACAAATACTTTTGAAATAGAAGTTGTGTTGGCAGGTGGAACAGAACCAGATAGCCCAAAAAGCACAAATAAACTTACTATCACAGCTCCTAATTCAGGTATTTATGAAATAGGTACGGCATATAAGGTTAATCTTACAATCAATAGCTTGGAAAGTATAGATTTGGATGCTACAGTAGCTAAATGGGTAGAAGAAAAAACTCCAATTGAAGGCGAAATTTAATGATTACACTTAATATATGAGATTATTATCAATTATATTATTTTTATTGGTACTTCTCCCTTCCTGCCGGAAGGGGGAAGCTCCATCATATGAGGAGGATGACAATAATGTAGAGAAACCAAAGTATGTTTGGTTTAGCTCTGGTATTTCTGTAGAGGTCCAGAGTAATGCTCTTGGACGCTCTGCTATTGATACTGACAGATTGTCTGGAAACTCTGAAGTAGGAGTTTTTGGTATAAGAGCAACTGAGAGTGAACAATCAACTTTGGGTGATAGAATTAATGGAGATGCTGAATGTCAGGAATACTTGGAGAACGTGAAGTATGTTGTGGATCCAGAGTCTGGCTTATTGCAGCAAGAGAATCTCGCAGAATGGCCTAATAACTCAAGTGGTTATGAAGGACTCTCATTTTATGCATATTATCCTTACGATTTAAGTATTACACGTAATAGTATACAGGGACATCCGCAAATAGAAGACTCGTACTATTCAAAAATATCATTGGATAATAGTGATATGAGTCTTACAAAAGATTATTTATATACAGGAAAAATATATGAGAATACTCCTTCCGGTCAAACCGATACTAAGGTCAAATTATTGTTTAAGCATGCTTTGAGTAGAATTAAATTTGTGATAGAATCGACAAAACCAGGTGTATCAACCCATGTGTATAAAATCGTTGTAAATGCTAATTGTGGAAAGGATGGTAAGTTTTATATAGCAGATGGTACTTGTAAACCAGATAAAACTACTTCATTAAGTTATACGTATAAAGTAAAAAAGGATTTGACTACTGAAAATAGTATACAGGCAGATTTTTTATTATTTCCAAATGTAATGATTAATTATATAGATTTGTACATTAATTCGGAATATGAAGATCCTTATACT
>NZ_JADYTJ010000082.1 GCF_021531075.1 Bacteroides caecigallinarum
TACTAACAGATGGTGTTATATCTTGAATAATTATTGCACCAAAAGAATTAGGAAGAGTGTATCTGTAACCTTTAGTAAACCCATTGTCAAAATATTCAAATACAAAAGAAGCATCTCTATTGTCGTTATTGTCATACATTTCAGCTAATATTTTATTATCATATACAGTTAATATGGTTTTACTACCCAACAACTGATTGTTAATTTCTAATCTTTGATTTGTAGAATGAGAATCATTTTTGTTAAAAGTTATATCTACGCATTTAAATGTCTGCGCATTTACTCCATAAGCGAAAAATAGAATAATGGAAAGGGTTACGAATTTAAGAATCTTCATAATAATAAAATTTTAATGTATGTATAATATTAGACAATATGTATGATAAATTTCGATTCTTTATAAACATTATTGATTTGATGATAAATTTCTATAAACAGTAGTAATCCTGAATAGCCAAAGCCAATTTGTATTGATTCTCTTGACCTTTCTTAATGAGTAGATTAATGTTTTCATCTTTATATATCTTATCTATTTTTTGTTGGCATACATCTTTAACTTCCACCAAATCCGTATGTGTATAAAAAAACATATCACCAGAATCTTTAATGAGAGATATAAGAAGATAATCTAAAAAATTATCAATATCTTTTTCTGCGGCATTATTCTTTTTATTATTTGGTAGGAGCATATCTGCATTAGCATCTATTAATTTATAAAAACGACTGAAATATCTAATTAATACTTTTATCATCTTGTATCTCCATGAATCCACATTTTTCCATATATCTTTCTCATAAACGACATGCATTGCGTGATATGAATAATAGTACGAAAGTATATCCCAATTACATAAATTAATATATGGGGTTAATCTATTTATTCGACAAAGGTCTTCCATAAACCAAAATACGGTAGCAGCGTGTATTGAATTAGAAATTCGTTTGTCAAAACCTGAATTATACTTCATGGCTTTAGCTATTATATCTTCGATTTTTTCAAATATCTCAATATTAATATGGTGTAATAATTCTTTAGAAATGCCATTGGGGGATAATGCCCCTTGTTTAGTATTATTTTGTACAATTAGATTGTATGCTTTATCAATCAATATATTAATATCTTCCATTTTGAGAATTAGCTGCTATATGTTAGTAATATGGTAATTTTAGATACTTAAATTTTAGACAATAAAAAAAGCGCGGACTTAAACTTCGTCTACGCTTTTAGAGGTATCGCCAAACACCATGTACACATATACGAGTAAAAGCCCACGCCATAGGCATGAGCATCAACTTTTTATTCTTGTGTACTTTTTTCAAATTGGCGATTTTCTAAAAGCAAGAATAAAGCTAACGCTTCTTTATCTTTATGTCTTATAATCTGTTAATGTTACATAGGCTGTTCTTCTTTCAATTATGCTCCAAAATTACAAAAAACACTTGTAAACGCAATAAGGATAGCATACTAAATTGTAAATCAAAGAGGTAGAAAATTCATTTATGCCTATATAAAAGCAATATTTCAGAATTTCCTACCTGTTAAAGATTAAAAGCTAAGACAGTCGTATGTATTCAAAAGTTCTTCCTGTCTTAATCCAAGATACCTTTTTGTAATAGCAACATTTGAATGATTGAAAAGTTCCATAAGTTTGACCAAAGCCAATTCAGAGTTTTCACTATTCATATTATAAACCTGTCTGCCAAAAGTCTTTCTAAGGGAATGACAGCTAAAATTTCCTATATGCAGTCTGTACTTTTTTTTCAGTTCTTTCAGTATTATGTTTATTCTTTGTACTGAATAGACTGTTCCTTTCTGACTGACTAATATAGGTGCATTGCATCCTATTGGATTTATAGACTTGTAACAGTCTGAAATGTGTCTTTGCAGTTGTGGGTTTATGCGGATAGTCCTTTTCTTTCCTGTTTTCCTTTCTATTATGGTAAACTCATTTACATTTAGAATCTGATTCCAACGTAAAGAAAGAATGTCGCTTATTCGTAAACCAAAGAAGCATCCCAAAGCTATAAGCAGGCTCATATTATAGTTACCATCCTTGAATAGTTTTCTAATTAGATTCATTGCTTCATCCCATTGTAGGAAATCAGCCGTTGTATTACTGTATTTCAAACTCATAATGTTTACTTTTAAGGGTAAAAGAACAAAAGTGAATGTCCGGTAGGTATTCAAGTCTGATAAATGATTGAATATGAACGGAACATTCACTTTCTTTATTAGTGAATCAATAAACGCATGAAATCAGAATGACCACTAACATAAATACTGCAACCGTTATTACAGGGTTAATGCAACAAAGCAGAATAAACAATATTGCAAATATGACAAATCCGCATCCTGCTTTTGTCATTGTGTCTTGATTCTCTTTTTTATCCATAACTTAGAATTTTAGATGTTCATAAAAAAATGAGAGATACCCATTTCTGAATATCTCTCATTGTGTAAAATCAGTCAATAAACCATTTGTAGTGTTCGTCACCATGCAAAGCTGCATTAATGCCTTGTGCTATCTCTGTTGCATTGTAGGCTCTATCCAAGAAAGAATCTATATAGCTTGACTTGTTTGCGCCTGTCAGTAGATTATAAAATTTCCACATAGACAGGTCACTGCCAAAACCACCAAAATCCATGTCTTGAATATAAGCCTTTGCCACGCTGTTTATTTGCGTATCTGTTATAAGCAAACGTGGAATACTCTTTTGATAACCTTGTGGCAGACATTGGTAAAGACGCATTTTTCCAAGAATCTGTGCAAACTGGTGTTCAGTTAGATAGCTATTCCCAAGCATTTGCATCAAATGAATGTGTTTTGCAGGGTTATAGGCATGAAACATTTCCAAAACAGAACGATATAAATCACAGGTATTTGAAACTTCCAAATTGCTTAAATATCCGTCTGTTGAAACACATAAATTGCAGCAAACCATGTTCTTGAATCCAACAAAAACCTTGAATTTTTCAACGGTTTTCTTTGAATACAGATTCATCTGATTATAAGCACGTACACCACCAACTGAAAGAGTGAGTTTGTTTCCCTCTACCGTTTCATAAATAGTGGGAATCTCAAAGCAAAACATCATACGTTCAAAGTATTGTGTTTTGTCACTTTCTAAAAGTTGGTTTGCAGGCTTATGAATCGCTTCAGGGATTCTGCCTTTGACAATGTGGGAAACACGAATGTCAGGTTTATCAATCGTTTCACCTGTAAAGAATGAGTTTGCAGCATCCCAAACCGTTTCAATAAAGGCATTGTGCGAAATTGTCAGTTCGTTATCCTTACTGAATACAGGAACGATACAATCACTCTTTAAATGCTGTAAATCAATCTCCATAGTGTTAGCTTCTATAAAGTGATTTACTTTTTTCACTTTTGTAGTTTCTTCTGAAATGATAGTTGCATCTTCTGCAAACTGCCCAAAGTTACCACGTCTTTTCTGTGCCAAAGTTGGCAATAAAACTAAGTTTTCCATACTTGAAAAATTTTAATTGGTGAATGATTAAGTTTGTTTCTTGTTTTCTTATTCAAGCATAGAGGGGGGAGTTTGTATTTAGTGAACTCGCTTGTATATGGCGCTCTCCAATTTTAAAAGCAGGATAATAGGATAGATAGAGGGGGATATTTCTAATGTATTGGTATGTATCTGTTTATGTGCCTATTTATAGCTTTCTTTATTGGATTGTTTTGCAGAATATCGGTTTATAATCTAATAAGAATTGTATTTTGTACCAAAATTGTGTTAGGCTATATATTTTCATTTTAATGACATAAATTTGTGTAATACAAAAAAAACTCCACATTTATAATATGGAGTTGAGGTATATTGGGAGGGATTTCTTTCTTTATAGGCTCTGCCTAAAAATCTACCAATTTAAATTTAAAAGCTGTAAGTTTATAAGAACCACCATTTATTGAGCCGCTGTTATCTGTATCATAGTATTTTGTAATCGTTTCTTGTATTACCTTACATTTTATATTATGCTCGTCATAAATGGCTTGTAATCTATCCCTAATTTCATTCTTGTTTATATAAACATTCATTTCAAACTCTTCCTTTATGTCTTTTAGAACGTTAGGAGAGAATCTAAGAATTTCAGCCTGTTCTTTGTCGTACTGCAAAATGACTTTGTCAATCAGTCCTTTTTTGTATTCTGCTTTTTCCATTCCTACTTTTCCTATTTTCATATAGGCATCAATGGTATATTTTGCTTCTGCTTGTTCACTTAATAGTTTGATATAGCTGCTCTTTTCCTCAAAACTGATTTTGCCGTTTTCAAAGTCATTATGAATCTTGTCTAAAAGTTGCACAAGTATTCTTCTTTTTTCAATTTCTTGTTTGGTGGTATTAAGTTTCCTTATATCATCTTCACCAATGCACTCTGTCACATCATTTAATGTGACATTAAAAAATCCTGTAGCTTTATATGCTTGATGTAAAGCTTGTGCTGAAATATAATAAGATTTGACACGTTCCTCGTTATAAAGGTTATCCACAGAAAAAGAATTGATTTCTCCTTTCTCATCTATCAAGTCTTGGTAATGCAAGCCTTTCATATCATCAAATATGGCTTCCTTTCTAATGTCATCAGTTTCCTTGTCGTGGCGTTCTTTCAGTATGTTATAGTCAGAAATAAACTGATTAATTCTTATATTTAACTCTTTCTGACTTCTAACTTTCATATCAGGATTGATAGTTGAAATATGAGTTAGTGAGTTATATGTGACATCGTCATCCTTTTTAGGCTTTCTGAATCTGCCTTGTATTTGTATGGCTTCCGTGAAAGGGTCTATCATAGTCCAATTCGCACTATTGAAGTCTGTCAGCATTATAATGTCAGGCTTGCACTTCCTAAGCACAATATCAAGTCCTGAATAGAAACGACAAGTAAAGAAGTTGTATTTTGCAAACGGATAGTATATATTAGAATAAGCGTTATGTATTCCTCTTTTAGCCAATTTCTCAACACTCTTTTGCGAACAGAATATTTTATAGTCTGCAATGCCAAGATTTTCTATGATTTCATTGATTCCGTCCGTGACATTGAAGAAGATGCAGACACATTTGCTGTCTTTCATGCTGTCAAGCACTTTCTTTAACCTCTTATAATAACTGTTGGTCACTATCAGTTCCAGGTCTTTTTTATAGTCATAGTCAGGCACAATCTTTATCTTCTGAAAGTTCTGCCGTTCAAACTCCTTATGTGACATGGGTAAAGGTGTGGCGGAAACGAAAGCTTTTTCCTCGAATTGGAAGAAGTCATAAATAGGCTGTATAATCTTGCTCCTGTAATCAATATCCTGAGTAACTTTCTCACATTCATCGAACAAGCAGAAGAAATTCTTGTAGATGTTGATGTTTAACTCTATTGCCGTATTTCGTATCTTTTTGAAACTTTCAGGAGTGGTAAAAATTTTCTTATATGGAATATCCATTTGCAGGTACTTCTTAATGGTATAAGGAGTGTATTTCTCATAAACGGCTTCCAAGTTCTCATTATCATTCAGCTTGCCAAGTATTACGGGAACATTTGGCTCAATAATAATAGAATTACGTTTTGAATGTATCTCACTATGGGTTGCTCCCAAACCTGTCAGGGTCTTGTCAAGAATGGTATTTGTCGGTATCATGTCATAACCGATTCGTTTTAATGCGTCAAGCAACCATTCTCCTTTTTTAATAATAACTTCTTTTATCTTCATATCTAATTCTTAGTATTAAAAGTAGATTTTACTTTATTTTCAGAACAGGTAGAAAATTGGGAAATTAGACTTTTATATAGGTGTCATACAAAATTCTACCTGTCTTGATTTTTTATTTTTAGAACTGGTTCTTGTTTATTTTCTGTGGATATACTTTCATATTCAGCGTATAAAGCCTTAAATGCTTCAACGTATGATTTAGCTTCCATAGACTGCCCCTGTTTAGGAGTAAAATGTTTATCCCATTGTTCTTTGTCTATTAGATTTATAGTGTCAATCACTTTTTGTTCATCTTGCTCAATATCATTATAATATTGTTTTAGCCCTTGTGCGAATCGTCCGTTAAATCTATCCTCTGACAAAAACTTATGTTCTCTCAAAGCGTTTAGAATCTTATCACCTATTTCACGAGTGGACTTATTCAGTTGTAGTTTGCCATAATCTGTTGGATTTTTATAACCCAGTTGGATTGACTTTATTTGTTTAGAAGTCAGATTGACTGTTCCAAAGGTGTAGAGTGCAAAGATAAAGGCAGCCTTGTACTTCTTGCATAATGAAAGTATATAATCCATTTCCTTGTCATTCGTTGAGATTCCAGAGTTGTAGAAGTCGCCATTGTTCCAAACCTTTCCATTGTTTCGTAAAGCTATATAACTGACTATATCCATATTTTCAGGAATATGTACTTCTATATATGTAGGCTGCATTTCGTTCAAAGCCGTGAATTGGAGTGCTAAATCTCTGTGTTGCCCGTCCTCACAAACTCCGTCATAGTTGAGATAGTCTTCTTGCTTTACAACCTCTGACGTAATCTTGAAGTTGCTGATAGTGGCTTCTCCTTTTCCTGTATTTCGTTCAATAGTCATTTTAAACAATTTTCTGTCGCCAATTTTTTCAATAGCTTCATTCATTGATATATATTCAATAGGCATGGATTCAATATAACCTAAGTTTTTGATTTTGTTATAGCAAGCCTTTACATTCTCTTTGTCAATGTTTTGACGGTTTCCCTCTATAAAGAGTAAATTAAGTTGTTTATTCATAACCTTTTCGTTTTTATTGTTATCTACTATGTTTAAGTTCTCTCCGTTGTTATTTTTAACAGCTTCCATAATTCTCAATTTTATTATTTTATAATTAATTTATTTTGTAACCGTCTGCCTTATGCGCACTTGGCTTTTGATTACGTTGCAAAGATATGGAGGCTGGAAAGAGTCTTTAGGGTATGAAAAAGGTATGGCAATTCTATACCCCTTTAAAATGAAATGATATAAAAAAAGAAAAGCCCTGCTCCTCATTATTGAGAAACAAGGCTTATGATATTGTATAAATATTATAT
>NZ_JADYTJ010000083.1 GCF_021531075.1 Bacteroides caecigallinarum
AATTTACACTTGAAATAATATTGTTTAAGGAGTCTGTTTGTTATGAATAGAAAGCTCTTAGGTTGGGTATGAAAGATAGAGGATGGATATTTCTATGATAGATTGATATCTCAGAATTGTCTTTAAATAGGGACATTCAGTAAATAGTATAAAATTAGCCAACTAATTCATACACAAAGTATTGCGAATTAGTTGGCTTTTTTGTATCTTTAGGTATTCCCCCGAAAATAAGGTTTGGCAGCCAAAACGGGGGAAATCCCCCAACAAAGATATGGCTAAGGTACAAAATATTTCGGAAATTCACCCTACTTTGGGCTTTACAGAATTTGATATTCTGGAAAAATATCGCAAGAGTTTTAATGAGAGTGAACTTGGCAGGCTTCACTCAGTGTTTCCGTTTGAGCATATGGCAAAGACTATGGGCCTGTCGGAACAGCGACTGGGACGCAGGAACATCTTCAGTCCTTCGGCTAAGATTGCCCTCATGGTCCTGAAGGCGTATACCGGATTCTCCGACAGACAACTGGTGGAACATCTGAACGGCAACATACACTATCAGATGTTCTGCGGAATCATGATAGCCCCGTCCTTCCCCATAACCAACTACAAGATAGTCAGTGCTATCCGTAATGAGATGGCATCCCGTCTTGACATTGAATCCCTCCAGGAAGTGCTGGCCTCACACTGGAAACCTTATCTTGAGAACCTTCACGTGTGCATGACTGATGCCACGTGCTATGAAAGCCACATGCGTTTTCCGACAGATATGAAACTCCTCTGGGAAAGTCTCGAATGGCTCTACAGGCATATCTGCAAGCATTGCGGGGAACTTGGCATAAGGCGTCCGCGTAACAAATACAGGAATGTGGCGGAGTCCTATCTTTCCTATTGCAAGAAAAGAAAAAGGAAGGCTTCAAGAACACGGATGCTCAAGCGTCGTATGATTAGACTTCTTGAAAAACTCCTCATACAGAGGGATGAAATTCACCGGGAGTACGGAGCCTCACTCCGGTATACCCAGGATTACCGGAAGCGTCTTTCTATCATCAGAAAGATTCTTGTACAGGAGAAGGAAATGTTTGAAGGGCGGAAAGTCAGTGACCGCATCGTCAGCATTGACCGTCATTATGTACGTCCAATAGTAAGAGGAAAGGAAACAAAGTCTGTTGAATTCGGTGCAAAGGTTAACAACATACAGATAGACGGTATATCGTTCATCGAACATCTCTCGTTCAAGGCTTTCAATGAGGGTATACGGCTTAAGGACTGTATCCGTATGCAGCAGAAGCTTATGAATGTAAGGGTAAGATGTGTTGCTGCCGATTCCATATACGCCAATAACGCCAACAGAAAGTTCTGTACGAAATATGGAATATCCACATCCTTTGTGCGTAAGGGAAGGGTGGCCAAAGATGAATCCTTGAGAAAAATGCTCAGAAGTGAACTTTCAAAAGAAAGGGCCACCCGGCTTGAAGGAAGCTTCGGCACTCAAAAACAACATTACTCGCTCTCAAGGATAAAGGCACGGAACAGGAAAACGGAAATCCTGTGGATTTTTTTCGGAATACATACGGCAAATGCCATACTGGTGATAGAAAAAATCAGGAACAAAACTGCTAAAGCAGCATGACATGGTTTTATTCACAGAATCAGAAGAGGTAAGTCATCACACTTCTTCCGCAGCGTCATGTCCTGTCAGATAAAATTATGTGAGAAAGTACGAAAAAAATGCCAATAATAATGGCATATGAAGATAATAGGCCAGTATCACTTCATATGCCATCTTATTTTTAGAGACATTTACTGAATGTCCCTATAATAGGAAAAGCCGATTTCGTTGATACGAAACCGGCTTTTATATTTTAATAATGAAAATATTCAATATTATTTGTCACCACGGATAGCTGCGATACCCGGAAGGATTTTACCTTCGATAGCTTCAAGCAAAGCACCACCACCTGTAGAGATATATGATACCTGATCAGCCATACCAAACTTGTTGATACAAGCAACAGAGTCACCACCACCGATGAGTGAGAATGCGCCTTCTTTAGTAGCTTCAGCAATAGCTTCTGCGATTACTTTAGAACCACCAGCGAAGTTATCCATTTCGAATACACCTGCAGGACCGTTCCACAAGATAGTCTTAGCTCCCTTGATAGCAGCCTTGAATTCTTCGCGAGTCTTAGGACCTGCATCAAGACCCATCCATCCGTCAGGAATATTGCTGTCGTCGCAAACCTGAGTGTTAGCATCGTTTGCAAAAGCATCAGCAGCGATACAGTCGCAACCTAATACAAGGTTTACACCTTTAGCTTTAGCTTTTTCGATGATATCAAGAGCCAACTGAAGTTTGTCGTCTTCTACCAATGAGTTACCAATCTTACCACCTTTAGCCTTAGCGAAAGTAAATGCCATACCACCGCAAAGAATCAGGTTGTCAACTTTATCCATCAAGTTTTCGATGATACCTATCTTAGTAGAAACCTTAGAACCACCCATGATAGCAGTGAAAGGACGTTTGATGTCTTTCAATACGTTGTCAACAGCCTGAACTTCTTTTTCCATCAAGTATCCCAACATCTTGTGGTCTGCATCGAAGTAGTCAGCGATAACAGCTGTAGAAGCGTGTTTACGGTGAGCTGTACCGAATGCGTCCATAACGTAGCAGTCAGCGTATGAAGCAAGAGTCTTAGCGAATTCTTTCTGACGAGCTTTCATTTCTTTCTTAGCGTCTTCGTAAGCAGGATCTTCTTTTTCGATACCTACTGGCTTACCTTCTTCTTCAGGATAGAAACGAAGGTTTTCAAGCAAAAGAACTTCACCTGGTTTAAGAGCTGCGGCAGCTTCAGAAGCTTTTGCACAGTCAGGAGCGAATTTAACTTCAACGCCAAGAGCTGCAGAAACAGCGTCAACAATCTGGCTCAAAGAATATTTAGCGTTTACTTTGCCTTTTGGTTTACCCATGTGTGACATGATGATCAAAGCACCACCGTCAGCAAGGATTTTTTTCAATGTAGGAAGGGCACCGCGGATACGAGTGTCGTCTGTAATTTTACCTTCTTCATTCAAAGGCACGTTGAAGTCAACGCGAACGATTGCCTTTTTACCAGCAAAGTTGAATTTGTCAATTGTCATCATAATCGTAATATTTTTAATTAAAGAGTTTTTTCTTTATTAGACGTTCGCAAAGTTAACAAAAAAATATTACAGATGATAAAATGTGATAATTATTTTCATTGGTACTACAATTACAAGATATAATTTTGTCAGTATCTGTTTTTCTTTGCATTAAATCTGTAACCTATACCTATCATAAGGTTGTTCGGATCCTTGAATTTATATAGTTGATAGCCTACGTGAAGAAATACATTTTCTGTAATGCTTGTTTTCAGGACAAATGTCTGATAAAAGGAATTTGTGTCAGCGCCACGGCATACAAAGTTTTTTCCTATACCAAAATTGATAGAGAATATAGGCATTACCACTTCAGCTCTGGCTGACAGTCCGAGTGAGAATTGTTCGATAAAAGGCGGTCTGAAAAATTTCACATCATCAGTTGGCGTATTTGTATTTGCCACGTGGTCGGTTAGGTTTGCGCTCTCGTCATATTGAGCGTCAAGAGATAGCCCGGCGCGGAAAAACCTGTTGAAGTTGTACATAGGATTGAAATTAAGTCCTGCTACAGCAAATTTACCGGGGATTAATATTCCGGAACCGTCTGACCAGAAAATACCTTTCTTTTTTGTCGCGCCATATACTATCAGGTCATAGCCTACGTATGGTTTGAATCCTTGTTCCGGTATAACAGTCACTCGGTCATTATTGCTAAACTTTGATTTGGGATCATCTTGCGGACACCACATCAATCCTATACGCCCGTCAAGTGTGTTTACGCCATAGTTGGGGTAATTTGTGTTACCGTTTGAATAGTGTGTAAGTCCTATGCCTGCTCTTAACGCCACTTCATGAGTCATCTGCCAGTTGAGCAGCAAACCTAAATTAATATAGGCATTAGTCTTTGAGCCGACGATAGTGTTAAACGGATTCTTTTCTTCATCGTATTTCTTCCATCCGAATGAAGCTCCGAAATTCCATTCGTAGTCTAATGACAGTTTTTTTGTTAGTGATGCTATTCTGGATGTCTGGAATACATATACGGCGAGTGGGTTTCCTACTTCTTTTGTGTTATTGAAAGTATTGTAGCCTATGCCTATACCCTGAATGGTATTGGGATACATTTTTCCCATATAGCTGTCAGGACCAAATTTAAAACCATACTTTATGTGTCCGGAGAGGTTGGTGCGTATGGGAGATTGCGCCAGATTATCTCCTCTGAAGAAACTTTTTGTCGGGAATGTGTATGCCGGTTTGAAGTCAATACCTATTACGTGTATTATTTTTCTCTGGACACTGTCCTGCCTTTCTGCGTTGAGCTTTGCTGATACAAGGCATAGCAACAGAATTACGGTAATATATTTTTTCATTATTTATAGTCTAATTTAGGGGAATATCATGAGGTAATCGAACGGGTCTTTACTGCTTAGTCTTCCTGTAAAAACACATTCTTCTCCTGTGTCAGGATTTGAGGCATGTACTTTATAGTTTACATGGAATTCTTCAATATTGTTATATACTTCTATCTTTTTTGTCTCTCCTGGTTGAACTGTTGTGGAAACAACAAAGTCCTTGTCAAGCCTGCCCGTCCAGAAACTTTGTTCCTTCAGTCCGAATTTAACTTTAGTATTTCCCATTACAGGTTTACCGTCCACAATGTCCGGTATTGGTATTTCAGCAAGATTTTCTCCAAGAATCTCATCCAGATTGTTGAAACTATCATAGTCATCAGGATAGAACTCGATTTTTCTGAGTGAGTTCTTGAATGGATAGAAGTTTAATGTAACAGGTCCTCCTTCAGAGCCGGAATTGTTTACGGTTATGCCATCCACTTGTTCCACGACGTAGTCACTATAATAGAAATCATTCTCGAAATCGTATTCCACTTTGTCTATAACGAATTTGCTTGTTGGTTTCAATGATACATTTATTTCCTTGTGGTAATATTCGTTTCCTACTATTATACTGAAAGCGATAGGATGATTGACAAGATTTTTGACACATATAATCTCTAACTCACGATTATTCCTTTTTTCTATGCGGAAAGCGTAATATGTACTTTCGTAATAAATGATTCCTGTTTCTCCTTCATGCAGCAACGGAAAATAATTATATATTGGGTTACCCTGAAGATCATATATGGTATAGTCAAAAGTGTTTATCGCAACACCTTCCATACTTGATATGTTCCAGTTGTCTGAATCAAAATTCAGTTTAAATGGTTTGCCCTTTTCCACATAACATGTATCAGGGTATTCTGTGATGAAATCATCAATGAAAATTCCGGAGTTGCAACCGGTAAATGTCGTCAAAAGGAAAATGTATATAATTATTATCTTGATTCTCATAATAATCAGTGTGTTGCCTTATACCATGAAGTATTGGTATAGTTGTTTGCCTTCTTGTTGTAACTTGGTTCGGAAGTAGTTATTCCGCAATATGTTCGTATTGGAATCGGATTAATGCTACTTGCAGAATAAAACTTTTCAGTATGTGCTTTGTAGGGAATTACTTTGTCGAGTATCTCTGTGAATGCTGCGTATGTATCATCATTTTCTCCGCACAGATTCTTTACATAGTTTGCAAAGTCGTAGAAAATAACTGGCGAATATCCGTCCATAGGCTGAATAAGTCCTTCTTTTGAACTGTCGAATGAAAAAATGGAATTTATGATTTTCATTATCGATGCCATATTGTCCAGTTCTTTGCAGTCGGTAATTCCTATGGTGCCATAAGGATATTTGTATGTGGAGTAGAAACTGTAGAATTCATTGCATATACTCTGATATTCAGGATTCTTATCCAACAGATATTTACCAATAGAGGCGTAAGGCATACCGTAGGCCATTATTTCGGTGGGGCATGCTATGATATGTTTGGTTACATATCTTAAATCGTATGCTACTTCAATGTTCGACATATAGCAGTCATCGAACATGATATATTCCATTTTGATGTCATTGTTCGATATGCTTTGGGCTAATGTAGCAATGTCTGTCTGGTATTCCGCGGACAAACCTCCGAAAAAGCGTGTCATAGGTCTGTCTGTGTATTCCCAGTGGAATTTGAATGTATCTTTTGTGCGCGATGATGAATAGTCCACCGGAAGCCATCCCATGCCATGACATCCTATTATCATGGAATAACTTTCTGCCGGAGCAAATGATTTCATGTCGCTGATTATGCCAGTAAGACCGGTCTCGGTAGTGAATTGTGGGTTAGTGTATTCTTTCAGGATGTTACGTTTACATATACCTTTATTATATACTATTTCAAACATTTCCGCTTCCGATGGACTTGTTGACATAAATACTATCACTTTTTCCTGTTCAAGTCCTTTTTCCGCTATAGCCTTTTCCAGGTCTGTTATGTTGTCGTAGAAATAGCTTGTAAGATTTGTTGACCATGGAAGGTACATGAATACAGTTCTTTCTGTGATATCCGGTTCGTTATCTTCCTTTCTGCACGAAACGAAAATAATGGAGAGGAGAAGTATGAATATGTATTTGGTATGTTTCATTGTAAAATCTTTTGTCGTTTATAAGAGGATTAAAGCAATTTTTCTAATTCTTCAATGGGTGGTAGTAATTTTTTTAGCCTTTCATCCATATCTGCAGAAGTCTTATATGTTGCAACTCCCATAGGTTTATTATAATCTTGTAT
>NZ_JADYTJ010000084.1 GCF_021531075.1 Bacteroides caecigallinarum
ATGATTTCAGTTCCTTGCGCCTCTGGTCATCCGGAATACTGTCAAACAGGATTTGCAGGCGGTCTGCCTCATAGTTCCATACCAGCGTTCCGCCTTCAAATTTCAGTTCACGGTTTTCCCGTTCTCTGATTTCCTGAAGTTTCAGTCTGGCCTGGCGTGCCATTTCCGGCAGTTGGAAGAAACGGTTCCGCGGAGTGATAACCGGTTTCTTGCATTGCGCATTGAAGTCTGTAATGAAGTCTACCGCTTTCTGTACGATTTCCACTTCTCCTTTTCCTGCATAGGTGCTTACCTTATTAAGGATACTGCTGACAAACAAGGCACGGCTGTATCCTCTTGCTTTACCGGTATCAATATCATGAATGGTCTGTGCGCTGCTTGCAATGTCACGCTTTAGGCGGTTCCATGCCTCTTCCTGCTTCTGTTCTTCCGGTTTGGCAGCCTCTTTCATCCTTTCCATGGCAGCCTTGAAGCGGTTACGCCAGTCATGAAATTCATCAAATCTGTTCTGGTATGCATCTAAGGCCTTGTTGTTGCGCTGGCAGTTGAATTTGGCAGGCCCTGTCACCATTGGACTGGCACATCGTGAGAGACTGCCCAGCAAGGCGGAGAACTTGCTATGGTATGCACTGACATACTCGTTCTGCTTTTCTTCCGGAATCAGTTTCAGATCCTCTACAAGTTGTTTTTCATATTGCATGATGTCTGTTTCCGCCCTTGCTTCAGGTTCGAAGGAACTCCATCTGTACGCGTTATAAGCAGTATCAAGCAGATCCTCCAGATAGCCGGGATACAGGAATTCCACAGCTTCCCATTTTTCAAATTCAGACGGGTGCAATTCTGTTTCCCCGTCTGCCGTTTCGATGGTGTGTACATAGGAGCCCATTCCCGTACAGCGCTTACGGAAATGAAAAAGGACGGCTTCGTCATCCGTCCCTTGTTCTCTGATTTTCTTCACTCGGTAAGCATTCTTTCTTGTCAACGTGATAACCGTCTGTTTTCCGGTCTTGTCCTTCATGAGGTCTGCTACTGTACCTTCACATACCTTCTTTCCAACTTCTTCAGTCATATTCTTTTATTTAAATTAGACATGACCGGCTCCGTGGAGCCAGTATTTCAATTTCTTACTGGCCCGGCTGTTCTTTGCCAATGACCGGTGCAAGGCTTGGCGGAAAAAAATACCGGAGCGAAGCGAGGATGATTTTTTTCCAGCCAACCAGCCCGACAGGGCCGCCTTGCACAGTCAGTGGCAAAGGGCGATATTTGCTGTAAGAAATGAAATAATGGTATATATAATAAGGAGTATTATTTATAATCCCATCTTGCTCCTTACTATATTCATGTTGTCCTTCAGGTTCCTGTCCATGACTCTTGCATAATGTTGTGTCATTCTTGTGGATGCATGTCCGAGCATGGCAGACACCTCCTGTAATGGAACGTTGTTGGCCAGCGTGACGGTAGTAGCAAACGTATGTCGGGCTGCATGTGTGGTCAGATTCTTTTTGATGCCGCAGAAGTCCGCAATCTCCTTCAGGTAGCTGTTTGCCTTCTGATTGCAGACAACAGGAAGGCATGTCCCTTGTTTAAGACATATAGGATGTGATTCGTATTTCTTCAGTATTGCCAATGGAACAGGAAGAAGTGGAACATTTGCTATGGAACTTGACTTTCTTCTTCTCTCCAGTTTTACACGTCCTTTTCTTATCCACCAGTCACCGTTATTGTCCTGCTCCAGATGTTCCGGTCTTAATGTGGATACATCAGCGAACGCCAGACCGGTGAAGCACGCAAACAAAAAGATGTCCTTGACAAGCTCCAGCCTCGGAATATCGAAATTCCTGTTCATTATAGCCTGAAGCTCGTTATTTGTCAGGAATACCGGATCAGTCTCGTCCTGTTCCATCTTATATCCGTAAAACGGGTCTTTCCGCATCCATTCTTTGGCTATTGCCATATTGGTGATTTTCTTCAGGCATTTCATGTAGCGGACTATTGTGTTGCGGCACAGTCCGGCTTCTGTCTTCAGGAAAACATCAAAAGCCTTGATGAAATCAGGGGAAAGTTCATGGAATGTAATATCATCCTTCTCATAAAAGCGCGGCACAAACGTTTCAAGTTTTCTGAGCACATTCTTATAACGGTTGATGGTGACGGGAGAATAGTCTATATCAACAACCTTTTCCATAGAGGAAATTTCTTCTTTGACTGTTCCAAGTAATGTCCGGACAGTCTCATCCTTTCCGAACACACGCTTTAATATCGTCTTTGGAGTTATCAGTGCCGATTCAAAGGTCAGTTCCTTGTGCTTTTCGTATGCGCGTGTAGTGAGGGCGGAAATATAGTTATTCAATTCGATGGAAGCCCTGTCTTTTCCTTTGCTGCATCCCTTGGCCGGATTCCAGTTCTTTAATGGAACGCTTCTCTGTATTCTTATTTCTTCATATTGCCCGTTGATGGTAATCCTCATTAGGATTGGGGCCTCGCCATTTTTCAGCAGTTTTGTTTTCAGAACGAAAAATAGAATGTTCATTGTTCCTTGTTTCATGATCATTTTCTTTTTGAAGTTGCACATTCGGTTATTTCGTCAATCCTGAATTGAGCGGATGGCTGGAGAGAAATGTTAAATTCGGTGGCTTTTATTATTGCCGGCTCTAAAAAACCACCGATTTTTGTTTCTCTTACTATTATCCGCCTGTAGGTACAATCATTATCATCGGATAAGAAAGCCTGTAGCAGACGTTGTATTTCATCCGTCATTCAGTAGGGTATGCAAATGTAGAATTTCATCCCTGAAAATGATTCACGCAAATCGTTGAGAATAAGTGAAGTATGGTACATATCGGTGGTTTTTTCATGGGACTCAAAAAAAGCCACCGAATCAGCAATTTTTTATTGCACCAAATTGCATATTTTTGCGGACAGTACATAAAGAAAAAACCGCTGAAATAACTGTATTTCAGCGGTTTTCATGATTTTTCGTTTTGTAAAAGTGGTGCCACCAGGAATCGAACCGGGGACACAAGGATTTTCAGTCCTTTGCTCTACCAACTGAGCTATGGCACCGTTGTTTTTCAAATGCGATGCAAAGGTATGGTATTATTTTTATATATCAAAATGTTTTAGTGAAAAATTTAAGAAAAAACATGCTTTTTGATATGCTTTTATTGGAAAAGCATCAAATATGAGTCTTTTTAGGTGATTGACATTGTCAAAGTACCACAAATATGGTAACTGGTTTTTGAATGGTGAGAAATCTCACTTTTGGGATAAACTACGGACATGTTTTCTAATACGGTAATGTGTGAAAATAATGTATAAAAACGAATAGACGAGAAAGATTTATTTCATATTTGCATCGTAATATCAGTAATAAAATATCCAATGGTGTATAATATAACTAAACCTTCATTATCTGTGTTTCTGGCAATGGTTGTATCAGTTTTGCTCGTTTATGTGTTCGATGCTTTTTCTGTTACCAGGTAATGTTTTTTATATGTTTATGCAGTAACGGTATACGTCTCATCAAGAGAGATTATCTGAGTACAGATTTCGGCTTTCTTATAGTCTTATAAAGAAGTTCTGATTTCTTAAAAAAAAAATTGGTAATATTTTTGTATTTCCTACAGAAAGTATATCTTTGTAAAAAAATAAAAAAACAAAGGGATAATAACAATCTTAAACTTTGCTTGCAGTCAAAGAGGGAAGGGGAGCGGGCAAGTTGGAGAAGATATTGGAAGTTGTTTGAAGTTAGAGGAAGTTAAGAAAATAGAAGTTAGGGGAGGTAAGGTTTAGAGCTATATTTCCTTTGGCTCTTTATTTTTACTTGACTTATAAACTTAAACAGCTTATACCAAATCAGTTATTTATGAAACAAACATTGATTATTATAATCCTTGTATTCTTTGTATCATGTGTGGGGCATAATGAAAATATGTCCTATTCAAATCATATTCAGCAGATTGACAGTATTGTATCAGCCGGCATAAACAAAGATAGCCTCGAGATCATTTTGGCAGGTTATAAGGCAGGGCGTGACGATGTGGAGAGAATGGTTCTAATGAGGGAGCTTGGCAGAGCCTATCGCGAGTCTTCCGATTTTGGCAAAGCCCTGGATTATCACGAGGAGGCACTGTCGCTGGCAAAAGAGCTGAAAGACACTTCAAATATCATATTCATACTTAATCAGCTTGGAACAGATTTCCGGCGTATGGGCGCGTTGAACGAAGCCGCCGAGAAACATTACGAGGCACTGTCATACTGTGGCAAATATAGCGACCGGTCTTCGCCGGGGGCACAAAAACAGAGGGTGGTATCGCTCAACGGGATAGGAAACGTGCATCTTTCCCTTCAGAATTACGATGCCGCTGAAAGTGTTTTCAAGTCTGCGCTTTCAGGTGAGAAGAGGCTTGGAAGCCATCTCGGACAAGCCATAAACTACGCCAACATAGGTTACGTGAAAGAAGCCAATGGGGATAAAGATTCGGCGTGGATATATTATGAATATTCCATGGAGCAAAACCGCCTTGCAAATTCAAAACTCGGCATATCATTGTGTTACAATCATTTCGGACGGCTCTCGGAACAGGATGGCGATTACGCCAAGGCATTGGAATCATATAAAAATTCTTATGCCCTGATGTATGGAAGCAACGACAAATGGCACTGGCTGGAATCGTGCTTTTCGATAGTGAGAGTATATCTTGCGATGGGGAAAACGGCGGATGCGCGTGCCTATCTCGACGAGGGATTGAGAACGGCCATGGAGATAAAGTCTCCGGAACATATTGCGGACGCATATCACCTGAAGGCACAGTTCGAGGAGAAAACAGGCAATTACAAGGCATCGATTGAAAACTACAGGAAACATTTGGAATATACAGACAGTATAACCAAGGAAAAGGATATAAACCGGATGAACAATCTCCGTGTGAACTATATAACGGAAAAAGGGAACAGGGAGAAAGAAACCGTTAATCAGGCATACGTCAGCGAGCAGCAGAAAAAAGAGACGGCATTTTATTTTCTGATTATTGTAGCGCTCGGCTCGGCAATAGCGATTGCATCCCTTGTTTACGTCATGAGGGTCAGGGCAAAAATGCAGAATGTCATCAGAAAAGCCAGCCTTGCAAGACAGGAATTCTTCACCAATGTCACTCATGAGTTCCGTACCCCTCTCACTGTTATCCTCGGATGTGCGGAAGAGTTGAAATCCCAAACCGTGAACAAGGAAGCGGCAGCGGAAATAGATGCCATATCAAGGCAGGGACACAGGCTTCTGACTCTGGTAAACCAGCTTCTGGATATAGCCAAAGTACGGTCGGCTATAGGCAATGCTGACTGGAAAACCGGAAATATTACGGCTTTCATCCAGATGGTTATAGAGAATGTACGTCCACAGGCCGTTAAAAAACTTATTGACATAGAGTATCGTGCCGGCGAGAAAGAAGTGGATATGGATTTCGTGCCGGAATTCATGTATAAGATTATGACCAACATACTGTTCAATGCCCTGAAATTCACGCCCAAAGGAGGAAGGATAACCATCTGTAGCAGGGTGGCGGAGAAAAACATCATGATTAGTGTGGAGGACAACGGTTGCGGCATAAAGCCGGAAGACATACCTCTGGTTTTCGAACCTTTCTTCCGCTCGGACTCAAATTCCTCGGGCGGTTCCGGAATAGGACTTGCTTTGACCAAACAGATGACGGAGGCTATGGGAGGCAGCATAGAGGTGTCAGGCAGACAGGGGGAAGGTGCCAAGTTCACAATCCTCATTCCGATAAGGCACGGAGAGAAAGGGTTTGAAAAATGGATTCCGGAACCCGATGTGAGACCTGAGAGCCGGGATATAGTGGAAACGGAGGATAATAAGCCGACTGCCGGCCACGACGATGTCATTTCAAAAGAAGCGGACATCGCATTGGTGGTAGAGGACAATGAGGACATAGCCCGTTACATCGGAAATATCATCAAGGACAGATTCACAATAGTATATGCCCATAATGGCAGGGAGGGAATAATCAAGGCGCAGGAATATATTCCAGATGTCATCATAACGGACATTATGATGCCGGAATGCGACGGACTGGAGATGACGCGCGAAATAAGGAAATCCGACCTGCTGAACCATATACCGGTGATTATTGTCACGGCAAAAAGCGACGACGCGCACAAGCTGCAGGGGCTTGACTGCGGAGCGGACGCCTATCTGATAAAACCGTTCAATCCGGACGAACTGAAACTGAGAATAGACAAGTTGATTGACTACCGCGACATGCTCAGAAAGAAATACAGCCGGATGATGGGCGACGGCAATGAGATTTCCAAGGAGCAGGACGCTCCGGAGGAAGAGAAGAGATTCCTTGTGAAGCTCAACGGTATCATTACCTCAAATATATCTCTTTCAAATCTGAATTCCGAAATGCTTGCCGACGGAATGTGCCTCAGCAAATCGCAGCTTAACAGGAAAATAAAGTCGATGACGGGGATAAATACAGCCGCCTATATCAAGCAATTCAGGCTGGCACATGCCGAGATTCTGCTCAGAGATCCGGAAAAGGCAATAGGGGATATTGTGCTGATGTGCGGTTTTGAATCTGCAAGCTATTTCACAAAACTATTTTATTACTGTCCGCTAAAGACGTGAATTCCCTCCCAACTTGCTGAAATAGATAAGTTGGGAGTTATTTTCATATCAGACAAGCCCCTCTTATGAGCTTATTACCTCCTTAGGTGGTGGTTCTGCTGC
>NZ_JADYTJ010000085.1 GCF_021531075.1 Bacteroides caecigallinarum
GCTCTTATTGATAGCAAACAATAACAAAATTATTCTTTCCTCAAAAAAGTTGGCAACTACACTTGGAATGGGTAAAAATAATATCGAAAGTTACAATCTGGATTTATATAATGCTGGATTATTAAAATTCTTACCCAATGGATTTGAGCTTACTCCTAAAGAACTATTATTAAGCAATGATATTGCCAAACAACGCAAAGAGTGGAATCCAACCAACTCTAAAAATATGGTTAAGCTGACTTTAAAGCTCAAATAATAGGTAGTGGGGATTATTTATACTGGTTATTATATATATTAATAAATGGTACAAAAAATCCTCATTCTACCTTAAATACACTTTATAATCACATAAAGTCTGATTTTTTAAATAGATACAACATTAAAGTGTAAAAATGGATTTTATAACCCCAATCCCCAAAATGTTGTACGGGATGCCATACCCCAATTTTATACCCCCTCTCACAAAGCAAAGGAAAAATGAAAATTGGCAGACACTACTCACCCCCAGATTCATTATAAATTTTACTATTCACCTCACATCATTGATAGACTTTATAGGATGATACACAAATACATAGATAATATAAATAGCCTAATCGTATCACCCCTATAAATGTACCAAGAGTATTTGTAATCGTACCAAGAGGGAATCGAAGCAATTCATTGCTTCATGGGCGATTCATTGCTCTGGAGTTAATTCAATCAATAATCATTTAAAAAATTAATCATTATGAGAAATTTAGTTATTATGCCATCTATGGCACAGAACCGTGAGAGAATGAATTTGGGTGAATATGCAGAAGAAGCTACCATTATCATGGATGAGCCAGTAAAGCCAGCCAATCATTTTATCGAAGCCAACACACAGGAAGTAACATTGAATCATTTAAAGAATGATTGCATTACTCCAGTGTTCTCTAAAGACAATGAGCTTACAATCAATCATGCTCAGTTTGTGGAAACAATACAGGATGCAGCACAATCTTTCTTTTGTGGTGAAAAAGTGGAACAAGCCACAATCAGAACAAGCCACATTATTAAAGGTAGAATCCCAGAAGCTATCCATAAACCAGCAAATCAACTTTTGGAATCTGATAAGACTATCTACTATGAAAGATGTGCTTTCAGTATTGATGTTCCAACCATTTATGAAACAGTAGGAGAAAATAAATTAAATCTTTCTATCGTAGGTGTGAGAGCTTACAACCAGATGAATCTATATTCAAAGAAAGTTCCAGAGTTGTTCCGTCTTGCAATTGGATTCAAAAACCAAGTCTGCTGTAACATGTGCATATTTACAGACGGTTACAAGGATGATTTGAGAGTAAGCAATACTACAGAATTATATCGTGCAGCATTAGAACTATTCAGTAACTACAACCCAGCCAAGCATATTTATCTTATGCAACAATTAGGTAACACTTCTATGAGTGAACACCAATTTTGTCAGATAATAGGTAGAATGAGACTTTATCAATGTTTGCCAACAGGCTACCAGAAAGCATTGCCAAGAATGTTGCTTACTGATACACAAATAAACAGTGTAGCTAAAGCATACATCAATGATGAAAACTTTGGTAGCTTTGGAAGTGAACTTAATATGTGGAAATTTTACAATTTATTGACTGGAGCTAATAAGTCAAGCTATATTGATTCATTCTTAGACCGTTCACTTAATGCTACAGAAATGGCTTTAGGAATCAATTCAGCTTTACATGGTGATGAGAAATATAAATGGTTCATTGATTAAATGAGCTTTATTGATTGAGAGAAAAGGGCAGCTATTAAGTTAGTTGTCCTTTTTTCGTTTATATAAACTTATAATACAAACTATTATGAATAAAGATATTGAAAAAGTAGTTGAGCATATTACAGAAATGCAGAACAAATTAAACCGCAGTGAGAATAATCTGCAATACATTAAAAGACTACAGTCACTTAAATACTGGCTACACAGATTTGATGAACTGTTGGAAAACAGACTTGCAGGAGAATATGCAGCAGTTTATGAAAGCTATTTCTGTACCTGTTGCGGATTCTCTTTTTATGATAGAATCTGTAATTCTATTCTGGATTATAAATATGGAAATAAACCTTTTTAAATTTTGACATTATGAATATAGATTATAAAGTAGGAGAAGTGAAATTATCATACAAACCCAAATTCAAGAATCAACAAAAAGTAACCTGTTCAGAGGATGCTTATAAATATCTACTTTCTACATATAAGAAAGGAACTATATGCTACAAGGAATATTTCAAAGTCTTGTTTCTTAATCAAGCCAACCAAGTTTTAGGATATACTCTAATTTCAGAGGGAGGACTGACAGAAACAACAGCAGATGTAAGACTTATATTCCAAGCTGCATTACTTACTAATTCTGTAGCTTTAATTCTGGCACATAATCATCCAAGTGGAAATTTAAAGCCAAGTCCAGAGGATATAAGACTGACTAAGCAAGTAAGAGAAGCATCTAATTTTATGAGGATAAAAGTTTTAGACCATATCATCCTTTCAGATACAGAATACTACAGTTTTGCTGATGAAGGAATGCTGTAAGATAAACAAGGACACTCAATATTTTTAGTTGGGTGTCCTTACATTATAATATTCACTTCTGCTATTAGTGAATGTTTCCTTATAAATCAATGAGTTAGTAAATCCAACTCAAAATTAATATTCACTTTTATTCATTTACTTATAAAACAGAACATTATGTCACTTAAATATTCAAGCACAACAGCAGACTATCTTGTTTGGTCAGATGCAATGAACCTTATAAGAAAACTGGCTAAAGATGATAATTATAAAATATCACTTCTTATAGCTTTAGGGTGTTTCACAGGATTAAGAATATCTGATATTCTATCTTTAAGATGGAAACAGATATTAGATATTGACGAATTTACTGTAATTGAGAAAAAGACAGGAAAGCAAAGAACTATAAGACTGAATCCCCAGCTACAGGAACATATCAGAGAATGTTACGAGCATATAAACCCAATTGGAATAAATGCACCAATCTTAGTAAGTCAGAAAGGCACAGTATTTTCAGTCCAGAGAATAAATATCATTCTTAAAGAGGTAAAGAAGAAGTACAGGCTAAAGATTAAAAACTTTTCCTGCCATTCACTTAGAAAAACTTTTGGCAGACAGGTTTATAATATGAACAGCGACAATTCAGAACTTGCTTTAGTTAAGCTTATGGAATTATTCAATCATAGTTCTGTTGCCATTACTAAAAGATACTTAGTATTAAGACAGGAAGAAATATTGCAGACTTATGAATCATTAAGTTTCTAAACAACAGGTAGGACAAATCAAGAACAAGGTTTGATTTATAAACCCAAATCAAAGTTTGTCCTACCTAAAATTAAAACTCCAGATATACTTAAAGTCTGATTATTTATGTTTGGCATTTCAGCCTTATAGTAACAGGTCAAATACATAAGTTTTTAAACTTTAGAATCACTTCTACTTTTATAATCCATATGGAGATAGCTGTTTCAAAATATCCAAAGAAATAGCCGTATATATATAGTCATATAAATTTTGAGTATATAAATAAATATTTATTTTAGATTTTATTCAGAATATCAAAACCTTTCGTTACATTTGCATCAATTTCAGTGGATTATAGAGTTAATAAACTGGAAGGACATAATTAAACGAAAGGTGTTATTGAAATTATCTTCTTGTAACAAATCTCGCAAATTTGAAACGCTGTGAAGATGATGGCAATAGCACCACACCATTGATATATCCATACCTTATGTTTATAGGGCTTAGATATTGTCAAATTGGTGTGGGATGCTATTGTTTTATCCACAGCAAAGGCAATGAATGCGAGAGCCTGTTACAAGGATAAAGCAAATAGTGTTCCCACACCTTTTTTATTTACTGCTTATCGTAGGGAACAGGTAGGCATTATATAATATAAAAATGACAACTACTGAAAAACTTTACACAGCAGGACTTGCTTTGTTTTTTGTTGATTTTACAAAACCATCAGGGCTAAGTTGCATAAATAATGAATTAATTAAATTAGGAATAAGAGACGTTAAAGATGCTATGTCTGCTATTCAAAATAGTACTAAAGAAGAAATTTATAGAGTCCTTAGAAATATGAATAGAGAAGATAAAAAGACAGCACAACAACACTTGCTAAATTCATATTTAAATGGCGGTAAAAAGAATGAGCCACAAATGGCTTTTATTTTAAATGAAATACTATCAGAATGTGGAATGATTGATAAACAAATATAATTATGGGATTCTTTTCAAATTACAATGCTATTGGACGCATTAATGCTTTAATTAAACAGCTTGAGCCAAAACTTGATTATATAGCAGGAGAATTACAATATCCATATTCAATAAATAAAGAACGACTTAGAGTAGAATGTGGAACGGTCAGTGTACTTATGAGTGAAATTGCTGATATAATACAGAGTTCAGGGCGAAGCGTATTTCTTGCACCTTATTATTTTAAAGGTAGGAAAATGACCATAATGGATTTGCACGGAATTGCTGCTTCTTTAGTTCAGCAAGCAGAAGAATTATTATAATAATACAACCATTAATACATACTAATATGAATGAAATTCAACAGAAAAAAATTATGTCTTCCATTTTTGGAATAATGATGGTAAGTGGACATCTTAATGACCAATTTAAGATGGCAAAGGAACTGAAAGCTATTCATTACTTACTTAAAACACAAGAGAATCTTTCAGAACAAGAAAGCGATAACTGTTTATATTACTTTTTTAAAGAATATGCACAAGGATGCAAACAGCCTATTTCTGATTCATATATAAGAAATAATATGATTCCCATCATAAAAAATTTTGATAGCATGGATTTGACTGCTGGTGCTTCTTTATTATTAGCAGCAAAAACAAATCTCCGATAAGCATCATAATTATTGAATCTAATGAAAGCATATAATTGGATATTTTTTTTATTCATAATTGGAATAGCATCTTGTAAATACAATAAGAATTATAGTTCTTATATAGATACAACTTTACAATCTAAAGCTACATCAATCTTAGAAAGCAAACTATCAGAACTTAATGCTTTATCTGGTCAAGCCATAATCATGGAAGTTCAGACAGAGCAAATAAAAGCTATGGTAGGACTTGAAAGAAAAGATAGTGCAACTTATCAGCCAAGTGAGAATCTACCCCAAACACAAACTTTGGGATTGATACAACCTTTATCTATATTGGCAGCACTTGAAACAGGTAAAGTCAAATTATCAGATACTGTAAATGTTGGCAATGGAATTTATTCTGATAATGGAATAGAGATAAAAGACCATAACTGGCAAAGAGGTGGATATGGTACAATCACTATCCAACAGGGATTAGCTGTAAGTTCAGAAATTGCAGTATATAAAACAATAGAAAAGGCTTTTGGCAGTGAACGGGAATATCAAGCCCAGTTAAATAAAATGGGGATTAATTTAGATAGTCTGAATACTCTAAAAATGCTTACTCTATATAATGATATTGCCAAGAATGGGAATATAGCAAGTAAAGCAAATACAGATAGCCTAAAGCAAGCATTAAAATATGTGGTAACTGATGGTTTAGGACAAACCGCAAAATCAGAGAAAGTACAGGTAGCTGGAAAAACAGGTACTTTACAACTTGAAAATGGAAGCTATATTGTAGAGTTCTGTGGTTATTTCCCTGCTGACAATCCACAATATTCTATTATTGTTTCTATCAATAAGGAAGATTTACCTGCTGCTGGTTTTATGGCTGGTGACGTGTTTAGGCAGATAGTAGATTATATGAACAAATAGCCAATTAAAATTTATATGTAAGAACAGCATTTGAGCCAAAAACTCTTATGCTGTTTTTCTTTTATATAGATACAACATTTTAAAAGAAAATATAGATTACATACCCCTATCAAAGAAATGTTGTAAGATATATAGTATTCTGAAATAAGGATAATCCCAAAGAACATAGAAAAAAGCAATACTATATGTTTCTAATTACTTAAATATCTATAGTCACTGACTACAATTATAAAGCATTTAATTTGTGCTTCATTTATGAAATAGCTATATTTGTACAAGGATATACTTATTTATTAAGTAAACCAAAGAG
>NZ_JADYTJ010000086.1 GCF_021531075.1 Bacteroides caecigallinarum
GGATTATTGTTCCTGCCTGCCGCAATATGAAAATTAAATTCTTTTTTATATGCTAATATCAATTTATTTACATGTATTTTTTACTGGATTTTATCTTTAATATAGATCGACATTTGATTGAAATAGTCCAAACATACCATGCATGGACGTATATTATATTATTTTTAATTATTTTCTGTGAAACAGGTTTGGTCGTTACGCCATTCCTTCCCGGCGATTCATTACTGTTTGTTTCAGGTGCTATAGCCGCTCTTCCCGGTGTGCCGATTGAAATCAATATCTTGGTTTTGGTACTTTTTGTCGCTGCCATTTCTGGTGATTCTTGCAATTATATTATAGGCCATTTTTTTGGAAAAAAGTTGTTTGGCAGGAAAAATTCTGGCATATTCAAACAAGAACATTTGGATAAGACTCACGAGTTTTATAAAAAATATGGAGGTAAGACAATCATCATAGCACGTTTTGTGCCAATCGTTCGTACTTTTGCTCCGTTTGTGGCAGGAATGGGGAAAATGCATTATTATTTTTTCATGATATATAATGTGGCAGGTGGTGCTTTATGGGTTGCGTTATTCTGCTATGCCGGATATTTTTTCGGAGACCTGCCTTTTGTACAAAATAATTTGAAACTTCTTATAGTGGCAATCATTGTTATTTCCATATTGCCTGCCATAGTGGAAGTAGTAAGAACCAAATTGAAATTAAAGAGATAAATTATAAAAACTAATTAATCAAACAGGAATTAAAATACAGTGTATATTTATGAAAAATTCTTTTTTTAGCCGATTTGCGCCGCAGGAACCCAAGTTCTTTCCGATGTTAAAACATTTGTCGGAGATTCTTATTTATTCTTCAAACTTGTTAGTAGAAAGTTTTGAACATAATACACCGGAAAAACGTAGTGAATATTACAAACGTATCAAAGATGTCGAGCGCGAAGGCGATAAACAAACTCATCAAATTTTTGATGAGTTGGGAAAAACATTCATAACGCCTTTCGACCGTGAGGATATTCATGATTTGGCATCAACGGTAGATGACGTGATAGACGGTATAAATAGCTGTGCGAAGCGTATAACTATTTACAATCCCCATCCGATTTCTGACAGTGGTAAGGAACTGAGCAAGTTGCTTCAGCAAGAAGCGATTTATATTGGAAAGGCGATGGATGAACTTGAAACGTTCCGTAAGAAACCGGCCGCATTGCGTGAGTATTGCGAGAAATTACATGATATTGAAAATCAGGCAGATGACGTATATGAGTTGTTCGTAAAGAAATTGTTTGAGGAAGAGAAGGACTGCGTGGAATTAATCAAAATCAAAGAAATAATGCAGGAATTGGAAAAAACCACAGATACTGCCGAGCGTGTTGGGAAAATATTAAGAAATCTTATTGTTAAATATGCATAAAGGCAGGGAAAATACATGGAATTATTAGTTATCATCATAGTATTGGCTTTGATATTCGACTATATCAACGGTTTCCATGATGCAGCCAATTCAATAGCTACCATCGTTTCAACAAAAGTTCTAACTCCTTTTCAGGCTGTAATATGGGCCGCGTTTTTCAATTTTGTGGCTTTCTTCATTGCCAAATACATTATTGGTGGTTTCGGAATAGCCAATACAGTGTCTAAAACGGTTGTAGAGGATTTCATAACTTTGCCTATAATATTGTCCGGTGTCATTGCTGCCATAATATGGAATCTATTCACGTGGTGGAAAGGCATTCCTTCCTCCTCGTCCCATACTCTTATTGGTGGATTTGCAGGGGCTGCCATCATGGCGCATGGTTTTGGGGCTATTCAATTGAGCATAATCTTGAAAATTGTAGCTTTCATCTTTCTGGCTCCTTTTATCGGAATGGTGATAGCCTTTGGTTTTACTTTGTTGGTGTTGTACATATGCAGACGTGCGCATCCTAGTACGGCAGAATTATGGTTTAAGAAATTACAACTTGTTTCTTCTGCCTTGTTCAGTGTAGGTCATGGATTGAACGACTCCCAGAAAGTCATGGGTATCATTGCTGCTGCTTTAATTGCGGCTCATTCGGAAGGCCTTGGCATGGGAATAAACAGCATTAATGACTTGCCTGATTGGGTGGCTTTTGCCTGTTTTACCGCTATTTCTTTGGGTACAATGTCCGGAGGGTGGAAAATTGTAAAGACAATGGGTACACGCATTACAAAAGTGACACCTTTGGAAGGTGTTGTCGCAGAAACTGCAGGAGCCTTTACTTTATATTTGACGGAATTCTTGAAAATACCTGTAAGCACGACCCATACAATCACTGGAGCGATAATTGGCGTCGGGGCTACTAAAAGACTTTCAGCGGTACGTTGGGGAGTGACCAAAAGTTTGATGACTGCTTGGATTTTGACCATTCCTGTCAGTGCCATATTGGCTGCTGCAATATATCAAATAGTTCGTTTTATTTGATTCTTAATAAAAATATTATGCAGACTCCAATATTGATGTTTCTTCAAAGGTACATCAATATTGGAGTTTCTTTATCCGTTTGTGTCTATCCGTGAAGGTTATATTTTTGCTAATCGAAAATGATTTCCGGATTTATATTCTTCAGTATTCCGACCATTTCATTTCTGTTTTCTGGTGCAAGACATGTTTTTTTTCCGTTCTTTTCTTCTACTATGGTGTCATATGGAATATTCAGGGTAAATCTTTTTTTGTCTTTCAATAAGGTGATTTTTTTTATTTCCGCGATTTTGATTGACTTTGATTTGAAATCTTTCACATTGAGTATCCCGTCTGTGATATTATATTCCGTGTTGTATATGCGTATGCATGATGTGAGTGCCATAAAAATGAAACAAGCGATAAATGCTACCAGGTTGTCTATGTTTTTTTCTGATAACAATACCAACACTAAACATAAAGCTATCGCGGTGACTGAATACATCATTGACATCCAAATGCAGCTTTTTGCCTTTTCCGACATTCGTGAATTGAAAGTTTTCATTTTATAAATGGTTTAATATGTTTTTTTAATGCAATAAAACAGTGTTTAAACAGTATTTAAACGGTATTTAACCCAAGTTTGATAGCCAAAAAAAATTTTTAGTTATTTTTTAGCTGTATAATTTCACTAATCCATTGATTATCAGCTTTAGCATTTCTCAAAATTAAAATGTAGTACACAGAACTGTCTTTGTAATGTTGTATCTTTGTCCCACTATGCATTTTATGTCTCAGCTTAGATACCAACCCGAAGACTCAAAAAGATGACTGGTACTACCGCATCAAGGAGTCATTCCGCGACTTGAGTGGCCGCGTTCGCAGTCGTGTCATGCTGAATGTAGGATTTATTACAGAAGAGTACCGTGCTGAGGACATCAGAGATATTGGAAAATGTCTGACTTATCTTCACGAGCATCAGGCAGAGATAGACCTGTTCGGCAATCCGTTCTCCAAGTATAATGAATTTGTACAGCGTAAGACCATGGAGTACTGGGATTTGATGGTTAAGAACGGTAGTGTTGACGCAGTCAAGGCTACTATTGAAGAGTCACGTGAGAAATGTGAAAGATTGGTTGACGTCAATACCATTGAACATACAGATGCACGTGAGATTGGCGCTGAGTGGATGTGCCTTCAAGCTTTACGGGAATTGGGCTTGAGAAGTTCCTAAGGAATGAAGGCTGGAGCGAAACCAAGATAAATACAGCGTTGGCACACCTTATCACCCGTACCATATATTCATCCTCCGAGCTTAAATCCATGCGTATCATGGATGAAAACTCTGCCGTATGTGAACTGGTCAGTGGGAATCAGGACTGGCGACCGGGCTATCAGTCCATATATAAGGTAGCACCTGCACTCTACGAACTTAAGGATAAACTCGAGAAGCATCTTTGCATGAAGACGGACGACCTGTTTAACATCACAAACAGGATTGCCATATTTGACTTGACGAACTTTTACTTTGAAGGTAGAAAGGACAACAGTAGAAAAGCCCAGTTCGGCCGTTCTAAAGAGAAACGCTCCGACTGTAAGCTTCTTGTACTTGCCTTATGCATAAATAAAGAGGGATTCATACGCTATTCTTCCATTTTAGCAGGTAATACAGCAGACCCGAACTCCTTGCCTGATATGGTGGAGACACTCAATTCAAAGACAAGAATGCCTGGCACCCCCAAAGAAAAGGTCCTGGTTTGTCTTGACGCAGGTATAGCCACTGAGGATAATCTGAAAAAGATAAAGGAGAAAGGATACAACTACTTGTGTGTAAGTCGCAGACGGCTTACTGACTATGAACTGGATCCTGAGACGAAAACCGTAACCGTGCTTGACTGCAAGAAGCAGCCCATCAGACTTACACAGGTAAAGCATGAAGATAACGGTGAGTATTATCTGGAGATTGACTCGGCAGCCAAAGGTCTCAAGGAAACCTCAATGAACCGCAAGTTCAAGCAGCGTTTCGAGGAAGAACTGGAAAAGATAAAGGATTCCCTGACAAAGAAGAACGGAACAAAAAGTTATGTAAAAGTCATAGAACGTGTAGGCAGAGCCAGACAGAAATATCCGTCTATCTCCAAATATTATGTTATTGATTATATACCAGACCATACTGAAACACCTAAGAACATGGTTGACATTCAGTGGCGCATAGCAGTGCCTGAGAATGTAGACTGGGACAGCGGGATATATTTTCTCAGAACAAATGTGGCTGATTTTGATGAAAAGACAACTTGGGACTATTATAATCTTACCCGTGAAATCGAATGTACAAACAGGCAGCTCAAGACCGACCTGAATCTTAGACCGATATATCATCAGAAAGATGATCACTCTGATGCTCATCTGTTTTTGGGATTACTCGCATATTGGGTTGTCAACACAATCCGTTACCGCCTAAAGCAAACAGGTATGACACATTACTGGACTGAAATAGTAAGAATAATGTCCACCCAAAAGGCTGTCACTACAGAAGCCATCAACGCATTGGGTGAAAAGGTGCATATGAGAATCTGTAGTGAACCAACCTTAGCGGTAAAAGATATTTATGAACGACTAAAATATAAGAAGATGCCATTCAGAAAAATCAAAATAGAAAAAAGTTTGTAGTACACAGAGGAGCAAATGAAAATTGCAAAAGACTGAGTAGCAAAGAAAAGCATAAATTTACTATCAAACTTGGGTTAATGAGATTTTTCATATATTGTTACCTTTATATAATATATATAATGTGTGAAAAATCTTTACATTAGCTTCTTCGAAACACTTATGTAAAAAAGTTCGTTTCATTTTTCATTGATTAACAGTAAGTTATGTTTTTCAGCATAATTCTTTGAAAAAAAAGTTGTGCAAATTATTGCAGGAAAGAAAAAAGTGCGTACTTTTGCATCCGCTTTCGAGAGGGAAGGCGGTTAAGTTGAAATGTTGAGAAGGTAGTAGAGTTGTTGTAAGGTTCTTGAGTATCTTACCTTGTTAGTATACAAGGGAGCGAGAAATATTCCTTCGGTTTTTGGCTTCGAAATTTTTTCGAAAAAATATTCGAAAAAAATTGGTGGTTAAAAATAAATCGCTTACCTTTGCAAACGCTTTCGCTTCCAAAACGGAAGTAAGTTCTTTGAAAGATTTTAAATAAACAAACAGAATGTAGTACAAGCGTCACATTATATATATGATGTGATGAAAAAAGATAAACCGTCAATTGAAATAAAAAAACGGTATCCTGAACAGAGACATAACACATCCTTTGCGGATGTATAAAAATATTTTACAATGAAGAGTTTGATCCTGGCTCAGGATGAACGCTAGCTACAGGCTTAACACATGCAAGTCGAGGGGCAGCATGAACTTAGCTTGCTAAGTTTGATGGCGACCGGCGCACGGGTGAGTAACGCGTATCCAACCTTCCGTTTACTCAGGGATAGCCTTTCGAAAGAAAGATTAATACCTGATGGTATGGTAATATTGCATGATAATACCATTAAAGATTTATCGGTAAACGATGGGGATGCGTTCCATTAGGTAGTAGGCGGGGTAACGGCCCACCTAGCCAACGATGGATAGGGGTTCTGAGAGGAAGGTCCCCCACATTGGAACTGAGACACGGTCCAAACTCCT
>NZ_JADYTJ010000087.1 GCF_021531075.1 Bacteroides caecigallinarum
ATTTATATCTTTATCGGTTATATCATCTATTTCAAGGTCCATAATGTCCTTATCAGATATTTTTGTTTTCTTTAATTTTTGTACCATAACTCCATATATTAAATAGAAAAGGACATCACTCTTTTCTGCAGTAGTCCAATCTGAAGTTTTACGAATATTATTCTGAATAACTTTACCAATTTTACCAACCTTATAAAACACAGATAAATCTTTTATGTTATTATATAGTTTATTATATGTTTCTTCATCTGCTAATAATGTTGAAGGACGGGCACGTGCAAAATCAGGTTTTCTCAGTAAAATACTTATAAGACATTGAGCTAAAAAAGAAACGCTTATTATATCTGAAACATTTTTCTTTTGATTCTTATAGTAATTCTTTCTTCTATCATAATACAAACCTCTTGATTTGCAATACATTTCTATTTGCAAATGTATAGGATCTGTTACTCTTAAAGAAGACTTTGGTATATTTGTTTGATTATTTGTTGCAAAGATGATATCATCACGCACTTCTTCAGAAGTTGGAACAATAAATCTTACTAATACATTTCTATTTTCATCTTTCAATCTCTCACTATTCTCTGAAAAATAATTATATATTTCATTAGATGTTTGGCGACCATTAACTATTTCCGGATTATCTACAGATAATTTTTTACTTGTTATTAGTGTGATCTTATCTGATAGAATTGTTATTCCGTTATTAAACCACCAAAAATCCTCTTTATTTTTATTCCTCAGAGTATCTGCAATACATGAGTTAACACTATTATTTCCTTGATAATCTCGAACATTTGATTCAAAAATGCCCTTTCTAAGTTGTTTCGAAGAATCCGTAATAAATTTATAGAATTCAGCAATATTAATTAAAGTAACATATTCATTTGTGTTACCTAATGTTATTGCTTGGTCTGCTAAATCAACCAATATGCTCATATCTGGTTCACTGCTATATAAATTCATGAGCATATCTGAATCTACAAAACTAAGTGAAACCATAGCATTAGGATATAAATTATTTATAACCTGCTTTAACTCTTCACTTTGTTCTTTGACATTAGGATGGACTTCTGTACCTAAAGTGACGTAATAGAACTTAATGTATATCTTTGGTTGCTTAGTTATAAGTTTTGTTATAGTGTCTCTAAACAACATGAACATATCACGTACACCTTCACAATATCTCTTTTCATAATTAGCAATATCTTTTGACATATCCATAAGATTTTGTGATACAGTCTTCCACTTCATTATAGCATCCTCTTTAAATTTGTCTGTCTTTTTGGATTGTATTATAATAAATTCTAAAGATGAGCCTTTTGTACAAGTTAGAGTACCAAGTTGATCTGGTGTAATAATCTCATTATTTAAGAAAAGATAAGCAGCATCGCATCCGCCATCATTTCCTCCTCCGATTATACCATTTTCGATTTCTTCTGAACTTAGTTCATAATCCTTCAATACCTGACAGGCTGAAAAATATTCAAAAAATGCACTCTCATTATTGAATCCATTTGATTCTTTGAATTCCTGATTTATAATTTCATTTAGTAATATCTGATTATTAGTCATAACAAATTAAAATTAAAGATTTAATTAACTGATACAAAAATAAAAAGATTAATAAAACAACAATGCATGTAAAAGCAATAGTTTGTATTTTTAGGAAATAAAAAATATTCCAATATTATTAAAACAAACATTGTTCAATCAAATTAGTCAACTATATCAATTTTTAATAACTTTACAGACAAAGATATCAAAGGTAAACAACAATGCAAGACAATATACTATCATGATAGAAAATTATCAGGAAAAAGCCAGAGAAAACTTTTACCGCAACCGTCCATACGGCATTCACATTGATTATGCCCGAAAAGGATTTGTACTGTTCAATCACTATACAAATAGTCTCGGCAAACAGGAAACCGGTTCTATTGAAGGCCTTCCCCTTGAAAAGTTCGAGGATGTGGACGCGATACCATTGAACGGGAAAATTATAAAAAATGGTAACCAGACAACAGACATCTATTTCTATACAGACGATTCAAATCCTTACAAAAACATGAAGCTGGATATGGATGCTCTGAAACAGTATAACCGGTTCATTTATCCCCTGTCACTTTTTTTAGACAGGATATTATAACAAGACAGCCGTGAATCATGATAAATTCACGGCTGTCTTGTTTTCTATGGCATAAACAGTAATCTGTATTCTTCTTTTCTTCTCCTTTCAATTGACGGAATTTTCTTTCCCTTATAGTAACAATATCGTATGAAGTCCGCATAAATGTCCCGGTTACCGGCTTCCAGTTTCCTTATCAACGTGCTTTTGGGCATCCTGCCATAACCGAGCAACCTATATGGTCCCACCTGGTATGCCAGACATGCAACCAAAAGCGAATCCTTTCCCAGATGACGGAACAACGCACACATTTCCTTCAGGTCTTTTCTCAGAATACTGTCTCCCTCACTTTCTGTCAGACTGACGGGAAACTTTTCCCCTTTTCTGATACGGTGACCGTATGCAACATACGGATAATGTTCCGGACCATGCCATCCTTCGTATTTCTTGATACACCTGACAGCCGTTTCCCAACGTGAGTCTTCCACATTCTCCTGTGCACGCAGGGAAGTTACCGTCATGGCCAGTACCACCAATGGCAGTACTGACCTTAGAGACCTTACGGTTATTATAGGACACCTCCTTCCTGAACTGACACTGAATCTTCCGTAGCATCTGTCTCTTCATCGCCCGCATTGTTGAAATCAAATTCCATTTCCGTCATGTTTCCCCAGTTGTCTTCGACAACGACAATGAAGTTCTGCGCCTCGTCACATAGTGAAGTATAATACAGCCTGAACTTCCGGTCCTCCAGCAGATAACGGTCATTCGGCTTGAATTCAAGACCGTTGTCCAGTTTCAGGGAACCCTCCCCGTCATACTGGAAATAACGGATCGCATAGACTGTACCGTCAAAATCGCCCTCACTTTTGAGTTCACATCGTATTTCCGCCGTCTCATTCCTGTTCAGTTCCTTTGGAACCGGCATTGTTTCCACGGTAAACGGATAACTCTGCTGGATTTCCAGCTCGGATTCGCACGAGGTCAGTACAAAACTGACCAGACCTATGCAGAACATGGCAATCTTGCCTGCCAGCCCAAATCCTTTTCTCATATTCTTTTCTGTCTTCATTTGTTTTCCCTTGTTTTTGTCAGATATTCATTCAAGTCCTTAAATCCATCATACAGACCGGAACAATCCATAACCTTATTCCCGAAATGTATGTTCAAACTCTCCAGTGCGGTAATCCCGGCCCGGTCACGGTCAAGAAAGCACCGGATTTTGCCGTAACCCTCCAGAACGGCATACGACCGTTCCAGATTGGATACAGAGTTCAGCACCAGGCAGTCCTCGTCCGTCACAGTCCGCAATACCAATGCCGAAAGGAAATCCACAAATCCTTCAAACACACAGCACGTATCATTTTTCTTTCCAGACAGGGACACACAGGAAATGTCCTTGGGAGAGATGCATCCCTTGAACATCGGGTTACGCAGTTCATAACCGCCGCTCCGGTTCATGAAGCCTATGGCAAAATACCGTTTGCCCCGTATTCCATATGCCACTTCCTTGCAGAATCTCCCGGCTATGGCCGGATCAATGCCTCTCTCTTTCAAATAAGCTTTCAATGCCTTATGACTCAGTTCCGCCACTTTCACGTCCTCGAATCCGGAAACGCGGGGTATCTTCTTACGTTCCTGTAAAGGTCGTAAGGGAAGGATGCCGGATTTCCCAGAAAGGAACTCCAGTTGCTCCATAAAATCGGCACTTCCGGTCAGTTCTCCGGCAAGATGGAAGATGTCACCTCCCTTTCCGAGACCAAAATCAAACCAGACATTCCGCTGCGTATCCACCTTGAAGGATGCGGTTCTCTCATTTCTGAAAGGGGATCTGAACCAGACATCATTTCCTTTACGGGATACAGGCATATGCCCCAGATCTTCAAGAAAACCGACAAGAGAAATCCGTCTAATCTGTTCCAGTTCCATAACCCGCTAATTTATCATAAAACGAATGCCGATTCCATACTGGGTATGGCAATGTCCGAGACTTCCGCCCCACAGGAAACGCTCACGCAAGGAAGCCGTCAATGCCACACGGTCGGCAAGGTACAGTTCCATCTCCAGCGTCAGGGCACAGCCGTACACAAAGGCATCGCCGTTTTTCAGAGTGGCCCCGTCATAGAGTTTTTTATCGGACCAGTTTACCGTCTCATATCCGGCCAGTGCCGATCCTCCAAGATTGAGGAAGAACACTTTTCCCGCATCGGAAAGGAAATTCAGGTAATATCCGCCTTCTGCCGTAAACTGCGCCGAAGGGATGGTCACATGACGGTAACCGTGTTTCATATGCAGGTATTCCGCTCCATATACCCATTTGTTCCCGCCTTTGGCATAACTTGAAAGTGTCATTCCCATATAGTATCCGTTATCGGAAGCCATACCTCCACGCATTTCCACACCCTGCATCCTTGGCAGAATCCGCTGGGCGTCTGCCTGCCCTACGGAAAGGACAAGCAGCAATGCCAGCATATACAATACTTTTGTTCTCATCGTACCTTCAGTTCGTTGATGGTTTCCGCACGCACCAGGTCTTCGTTGACCACCTCAAAACTCTGGTGACGGCCGCCCTGTTTCTCATACATCTCCACAACCAGTTTCTTGTCGTCCGGTATCGTAAACTTGGGAAGGGCAAATACCGTGCATTCCGAATCCCTGCCGTTTACACGTGTCACATAATTATAGGCACGCAGCGGATAAATCACCTGCTCCTGCATGGCCGTACGCTTCATCACCTTTTTGTCCACCACCTTGAACGTAATGAAATCCACGTCAAAGGGCACATTCGAGGAGTTCTTTACCTGGGTATGGAAATAAAGCAGGTCATTATGGGTGTACAGCCCTTTGAGCAGATACTGGATACCGAAACGCTTGCAGCCGATATGACGGATACGGCGCTTGTCATTCTCATACACGGATTTCATGATAAGACGTACCAGACGGGGTGACTCGTTATCCAGCTCGGTCAGATAGATTTCCATGGCATTGTTGGGACGGTTCACCGATTCTCCGTCATGGATGAAATCACACATCTCCACATTCAGCAGCAGCGGCTCATCGGCATACTTCACGTTGAATGTATAGAAGTTCCCGTCTTCGGTTATTACAGACATATTGGTTTCCTCCCTGAAATTGCGTGTCGTGGCCTTTACTCGGATTACATTCTCGGCACCGTCGGCCTTGCCGGCTATCAGGTTTGTAGAACCGAGATCCACATACTTGACCGGAGCAGGGAAAATGACATGGACGGTCTTGTCATACGTTATTTCCAGTCCGTGCGGCGGAATCATCTGGCTGAAACCGATCTTGCGGGTCAGCCCCTCATAATAATCACCGCTACTCTGCTGCGCCCAGGCAGCCGATACGCCCAGTAAAAGGGCAAACATCATCAGAATCTTCTTCATGTGCTTTTGTTTAATGGTTGTTTTTTCTTTCATAGTTTCCTGTATTTCATTTCTCCGGTGAATGGAGCAGTACCCGGTGTCCGGCCTTCAAAGTAATCTTTACCGTACGCATCCGTTTGGATATGTACTGGGAAACGCCCTGTATCACACCTTTTCCCAGATCGGAGGCAATCTGCGCCCCAGCATCGGTGGAAATGTTGATGCTGCTGTTCATCGAGGTTCCCATGTTGGCGGCAATCTCCCTGGCAGCGTCATATTCCAGTGAACCCGGCACCAGGATTCCCTGCTGTCCGTCCAGATCATAGACTTCCAGCTCCACAGGCAGGATAGTTCCCTTGTATTCCACGGCATTGACCATGATTTCCAGCCGTTCACCCTGTATGCGTGTACCACCTACCAGTACGGTCCCTTTCGGTATGAAACGTCCGGCAACGGACATGGGCTCGGTAAGCCGCAGGCGCAAGGCCTGTCCGTCGGATACGGTCTGCGTACCGTGTACACAGGCAGCAATGGTATTGCCTTCCGTTACTG
>NZ_JADYTJ010000088.1 GCF_021531075.1 Bacteroides caecigallinarum
AAGCATATGTTTAGTTACTCCTATAGTTGAAATAAATTTTTTACCAAATGATTGGTCTCCTAATATAACAAATAAGTTAATTGTTTGTGGAAGTTTTATTTGGACTCCAAAGAGATTAAATCTTCAAAGATTATTGTCTTCCAAATCTCTTAGTGAATTAGAGGAAAAAGGTATGGAGTTAATGATTATAGGACGTGCTAAGAATAAGGAAATTGTAAAAGGAAATAAGATTAAAGGAGTTTTTGTTTCTGGTGAGGTTAAAAGTGTTGAACCTTTTTATAAAGAAGCAGCTTTAGCAATTGTACCAGAATTAGCTGGAGGAGGATTTAAACTAAAAATAGCTGAGGCAGTTCAACATAACTTACCTATAGTAGCAATAAAAGGTGCTGTAACAGATTTAGAAATGAAGGATGGTATTCATTATATTGAGGTCGATTCTTATGAAGATTTAATTACTGAAGCTATTGATTTGTTGAACGACAAAGAAAAGGTTAAAAAATTAGTTAATAATGCAAACTTGCTTTTTAAGAGTAAGTATAGTTTAAAGGAAAACAGTAATAGAATTCAAAAGATAATAAAATAAGTAACGTACTGTAAGTTTCGTAAGCATTCTATTTTCCACCTTGACGCACATTATTCACAAACCTACCTTTGCGCCATAACCAAATAACAACAATGATTATGGCGAAAGAAAAAGTAAACTATCAGGAGGTATATGACCTCTACCAGTTATGCAGCGAGACCAAGGATCTTCGCGAGTTCTGTGCGGATTATGGAGTAAACTACGACAAGTTCATGAACTGGCAACGTCATCAGCTTTGGAGCGAGAAGTTAGGCAAGACAGTTCAGGTTGATCAGCCCAAGGTTGCTAAAGTCCAGATAACTGGCAAGCCTTGCAACAGTCCGACTGTAAAAATGGAGGTGAAACAGCCTGAAGGCGAACCACCAATAAAATGGGTTAAGTTACAACTGGCGTCTGGAGGACACTGTTTCTGAGAAACACCAGCGTTCTTGATCTGAGTCTGTTGCTTAATAAAATGATAGGATGATATGCTTGGACTGAGTGCTAACCTGAACTATTACCTGTTCAACGGTAATGTGGATTTACGGAAAGGCATCTTCCGTTTGTGTGAAAGTATAAGGCAAGAGATGTCACTTGACCCTAGTGATGCGTCCAATGTATATATGTTCATGTCCCGTAACCGGAAGGTCGTCAAGATACTTCATTACGAACGCGGTTTTTATGTGCTTTACGAGAAACGTCCTGTCATGGGAAAGTTCAAGAGACCTGTGTTTGACGAGGTGTCAAAATGCTACCGGATACAGTGGTCTGACATGGCTTACCTGACGGAAAATATCGTAGTCGACAGAATGTATGTAACTCCTAAATAATGAATAATAAGGCGTTGATTTACAATGGAATAATACAAAAATAATCGATAAAAAGTTTGCGTAACTGCCTGATTTTTCGTACCTTTATATCATGATTGATGAAAGAGCATACGAGTTACTTTGCTGCCAGCTGGGTCTGGCGAATGAGGAAAAAGCAGGGCTTCGCAAACAGAATAAAGAACTGATTGCGAGGCTTGAGTCTATTGAAAAATCCAACAAGGAGAACTCAAAAACTCTGATTGATACAATCAATGACCTCAAAGAATCCCTCGAAAAGCAATCAACCACGGTTGAACATTACAGGAAAGAAATGGAACTTATGAGGAAGCAGCTTGAAGCAAAAGACGAGGTGAACATGATGCTTGCAAACGAGATATCCAATCTCAGACTTCAGCTTGAAGACAGCAGGAAACACCGTTTCGGCCGTACATCTGAGCAAAGAAGGCTGCTGAACAACCGTAACATTGACAAGTCTGCAATGGAAAAGTCCGAATATGACGGTTCTGACAAGATAAGGTGATGTTGATAATAAGGCCAATGGTAACGAAGCTGGTGGCAATACCTCTTCCGATAACGCAACAGCACAGAACAGCAAGCCTTCAAGAAGAAAGGAAACCGCACCACGTGCGGAAAAGACCAGGCTGAAGGTGGACAAGGTAGTGGTACATGAAATAGAAGACTATTACCAACTCCCGGATGGTGCAAGGCTTATGAACCGCAACGGAATGGCTGATGTGTGGGAATACAGGTTTATAGAACATGTGCGTGCCCATAACGTGGAACATGTGTACAAGGTGGCAAGGGTAAAGCTTGCAGACGGCACTTTCACTAACACGATGGAGCATCCCTTGAAAAACCTTGGAGGAATCTTCTCTCCTGAACTGCTTGCCCGTCTGCTTTGTCTGAAATATGACTTCAGCATGCCTGAGAACAGACAGATGAGACTGCTTGCAAGAGAAGGCATCCACATAAGCAACACCACGCTGAACAGCTATATCCACAACGGAATCTCCAGGCTTAGGGAGTTTATGGAAGATGTCTTCAAGAAGTTTGTACAACAGGCAAAATACCTTATGGTTGATGAGACTACCGAACTCGTTGGAGTTGAAACACCGGAAGGTAAGGCTTACAGGAGAAAGTACTTATGGGCTTTCTTTGCAAAGCATGTCAAGTTGGTTTATTATCATTACAATAACGGCAGCAGAGCATCTGATGTGGCAAAGACCTTCCTTGATCATTTTATGGGATCTATATCTACAGACGGATATACGGTTTACAGAATGTATGACGGAGAAGGCTCAAAGGTGCTTCATATAGGATGCTGGACGCACTGCAGGAGGTTGTGGGTTGATGCTTTGCCATCAGACAGGACGGCGATGGACATAATAGATTCTATCGGTGATTTATTCAGGAATGAAGACCTGTTCCGCACAATGAAACTCAGCAGTGAGAAGATAAAGGAAAAAAGACTTAAACTTACGGGACCTGTTCTTGAACGTATACATCATAAGGTGGTCATGATGATGCAGGATGCGAGGATCATGGCTAACGAACTGATAAGAAAGGCTGCGAACTACACGATAAACCAGTGGAAATCCTTGAGAAATATCCTCAAGGACGGTTCAGCGGAAATATCCAACAATCTCTGTGAGCAAAGAATGAAACCTGTAAAGCTGCTGCTCAAGAACTGTATGAATATAGGAAGTGAGGCAGCCGCAGAAAACTCGGCATTCATCTTCTCCCTGATAGAAAGCTGTAAGTTGAACGATATAGATCCTCAGGATTACCTGAAGCACTTGTTTGAATGTATTCTTCATGGTAAGGACTGCGACAAGAAGGCTCTTCTGCCATGTTTTTATAAATCGGAATGTTAAAACTAAACTATTTTCTTACGGACATTTTTATTTTATCGGCTGAAAAACAGCCGATAAAATTGTCGTAGCGGAAAATAGAATGGTTACATTTATTTTAATGCAAAAAATAAATTCAAAAGAAATTATTTTATAATAAACTTTAATAGATATGAAAATTACCGCAGTAGTCCCGATACGTTCGGGCAGTCAAAGAGTAAAAGACAAAAACCTTCGTAATTTTGGTAACACCACTTTGATGGAACTAAAAATAAAGAATCTCATGCATGTCCCTGAAATTGAACAAATCATCGTAAACACAAATTCGGAGCCAGCCATCGAGATTGTAAAATCTTTAATGAATAAAGTTGAAAATAAATACCGTCTTACTTATCATAGGCGTGAGGAATATTATGCATCGTCTCAGTGCAGTGGGAGCGAATTCTTTCAGCATTTAGGAGAAGTAACTGATACTGATATTTTTGTATATGCACCTTGCACCTCACCTTTTATCAAGCCAGAAACTATCTCGCAATGTATTAATCTGTTCCTTGCTGAACAAGGCTCGGAATGCGATAGTGTATCAACAGTTAGTTGTATTAAAGAGTTCATGTGGCTTGATGGCAAAGCTATAAACTACGACCCAAAGCATGCACCAAATTCACAGAATCTTCCAAATGTGTTAGCATTGAATTTCGGCTGTTCAGTAACTAGCAAAGCGGATCTTATTCAAAATAGCAATATTATAGGGAAAAAACCAAAATTTGTTATTGATTCTGATATTGAAGCTATTGATATCGACACTCCTTTAGACTTTTATATAGCAGAACAATTGTATATAAAGACACAACTAGAAGGCAAAGGTTTGCTCGACTAAATAATCTTTTTTTGTTAAAAGTCTAAATAGCTGATTTTAATAAGCTTTTATAATAATGTTTATGAAAACCTCAAGTAAAGCAACCAAAAATAGAGATAATAAAAACAATTTTCGTGCACTGACTGGATTGTTTTTAAACCCGAAGGAAAAACTGAATTTCCTAAACAAGACATATGGTAACTAAAAGGAACTTTTATCAACTCATTGGTGTACCAGAGGTAAATCAGGGATGTATGCATTCAAGAATATTTCTTGAACTGATTTATAATATACGGCAAGGAAGGGGCGTATCACATGAAAACTCAGATAAATTCCCAAGAAAAGTTAAGGAAACGATGGGGTATTACTGCTGACAAATCCTGATGTTGTAGTTACTTATATGTGACTTATAAATAAATAATCCTCAAATAAGAGTCAATCTATTATAATTCCTATTGCATATTTGAACTCCTTTCATATTTATATTAGAGAAGTTCAGAATTAATATATTGTATATTAACATTATTTGTGTTTTTATATAAGCTATTAATATGGATTCATAAAGGATTTCTATTAATTTATTATGCATAAGTAAGTGATCTAAAATATTTTTATATTCAGCATAAATTATTAATATTGTCTCATGATATTTTAGAAATTGAATCATGAAACATATAAAAGTGCTTGAATTGAGTGAGGCTGATCGCCTCAAAC
>NZ_JADYTJ010000089.1 GCF_021531075.1 Bacteroides caecigallinarum
AATGGAAAAACTGAATATAGATAAAACACAAATTGATTGATTTAAGAAACTTATATCCAATGTCTTTCTCCATATATTGTTTGGATTTTATTTAATTTGGAATTCTAATCATTAAATAAACAATATGGATTTGCAAAGATTAAAAGAACGGTATCCTATTCTTGTCTCTTATATGGAGAATCAGCATTATAGCTGGCAATACATAAAGCATGTCAAGAATGAGGCACGATGGATTCTAAGGGAATCCGAAAATTATGGATGGAAGACATATGATGATGTTTATCAAACATGTGTTAAAAAGTATAGTAACAAGTACACTTTACTTTATAAACGAAAAATGATAAGGGTCATTAAACTATTCGTTTCAGATAATATATTACCTGATGGCTTATTACATGTGCATAAAGCATCGTATTATGATAATTTGTGTAATGAATACAAACGCTTTATCAATGTGTATCGGGATGTTATAAAATCAAAACAGAATAGACCTTTACATTATTACAAAAGTTGTGAGTGTTCAGCATGTTCCTTCTTGTTTAGATTACAAAAACAAGGTATCTATTCACTTGAAGATGTGACAGAGGAAGATGTAATGAATGTATTTAATAATGACAAGAAACTTATCGGGAGTTATCATTTCAGAGCTGAGAATGTGTTTGTACTTAAGCATTGTGAATCATTTTATCCTCCTGGATTGTGTAAAAGAATCATATCCTATATCCCCAATATACGAGTAAAGCGTAAAAATATACAATATCTATCCCATTCCGAGATTGAAAAAATACGAGATATATTAAATGAGAACTCTGTACTTTCGTTTCAAGAAAGAGCTATAGGTTTATTAGCCTTTTACACCGGTTTACGAAGTTGTGATATTGCAGCACTTCGTTTTTCTAATATCGATTGGGAAAAGGATATAATTAGTATCACCCAGCAAAAAACGGGTAAACCATTAGTTTTACCTTTGCGCGCAATTGTAGGGAATGCAATTTATGACTATATAATAAAAGAAAGGCCTAAATCAAAAGAGGATTTTATATTTCTTAAAGTAAATGTTCCTCACAAAAGGCTCCATAGCAGTAATCTATATGCCATAAGTGCTAAAATAATGAAGGCGGCTGGAATTCGAAATGGTTCAGGTGTTTCTAAAGGATTGCATTTGTTTCGTCACCATTTGGCGACAACTCTTTTAGAGAATGGAGTAGATACTCCCATTATAGAAAAAACATTAGGACATTATTCGGCATCTTCTCTTGATACATATTTAAAATCAGACTTTAAACACTTGAAAGAATGTTCATTAAGCATAGATGCTTATCCCATAAAAAAGGAGGTGTTCAATGAAATCTGAATCATTTTTGTCGGATATTCTAAACAAGTATAAAACTTATAGAATAGCATCAGGGCGTATTAGTAATGGCTATTTGGACGGTCTACATAAATTTGAGAGATTTTGTGTAAAAGAATATCCTTCTGCAGATAAACTTTCCCAAGAAATGATTGATAAATGGTGTTGTAAGAGGAAGACAGAAAAGACCAATTCTTGTCTTTCAAGAATTTATCCAGTAATAAGTCTGTTACGGTACACTAATTCTCATAATTTGACAGACTTACGTATCCCTTTAACACCTCGTCCTGTACCAAGAGTTTATATTCCTCACGCATTCTCCGAAGAGGAATTGAATAATTTTTTCCAAGCATGTGATTCATTTGAAACGAAATATGGACTGGTTGGGAAAATACAACGAATCACTATTCCTGTCTTTTTTAGGCTTTTATATAGTAGTGGAATGAGAACAACGGAAGCACGATTATTACGTAGAGAAGATGTATGCTTGGAAGATGGCATCGTAAATATTCGATATTCTAAAGGATACAATCAGCATTTTGTTGTACTTCATGACAGTATGTTAGAGTTGATGAAAAGATATGATGTTGCTATATCTAAACTAGTCCCTGAACGAATATTCTTTTTCCCGACCAGTTCAAATAGCGGATATAATGGGGCTTGGGTTACTCGAATTTTTAGAAAGTGTTGGTATAAAAAGAATGAGGCATATGCAACAGCTTATGAACTGAGGCATCATTATGCTGTGAAAAATATTAATAGTTGGATAGGTCAAGGGCTCACTACTCACCAAAAGTTATTATCGTTAAGCAAAAGCATGGGACATAGTAATATAGAAAGTACAAAATATTATTATTCTTTAGTTCCATGTTTATACGATATTATAGAAGGTAATACAAGCGAAACATTAAATCAAATCATCCCAAAATTACATAAAAATGAAACAAATTTCTAAGGAAGCTCTTCAGTTAGCTAAATATATACATGATTGGATTAGTGTATATACAGTATCAATACAATCTAATAGTCCACATACAATTCGGCGTTATTCTATTACGCTATCGCTTTTTGTTGATTTTTTAGAAAAAGAAAAAGGAATTATACCTTTAAATTTAACATCGGAATGTTTTTCTCGTAAATACATTGAAGATTGGATTATGTGGTTAAAACACTCTCGAAATTGCAGTAAGGAAACCTGTAACCTTAGATTGTCAGCAATTCGATCATTTTTGAAATTTCTTGCAGAGAAGGATATTTCTTATCTCTCATTATACCAGACTTCTACGTTGATTCCAATGCAGAAAACAGAAAAAAGGAAAATTACAGGTATGACAAAAGAAGCGGTAAAAGCTCTTATGTCAGTACCGGATATTTCAACAAAAGTAGGATTAAGAGATTTGACACTATTACTTGTCCTTTATTGTACAGCCGCACGAATTGATGAAGTTTTATCTGCTAAAATTAATCAATTACATATAGAAGTATCTAAGCCTTATATTACTATCATTGGTAAAGGTCGTAAAATAAGGACGCTATACATTCTTCCACAAGCTGTAGCATACTTAAAAAAATATTTAAGCATTTTTCATGTATCAAATCCGGATCCAGATTCATTTATCTTTTATTCAAGGAACAATGGAACAAAGACAAAAATGACATCTGAAAATGTTAATCAACGGTTAAAAAAATATGCGAAACGTGCATATAAAATATGCAAAGATGTCCCTCTTGATTTACATGCACATCAAATTAGACATGCAAAAGCGTCACATTGGTTGGAAGATGGTATGAATATTATTCAAATATCATTTCTATTAGGACATGCAAATTTAGAAACAACCATGGCCTATTTGGATATAACAACAGAACAAGAGAGTAAAGCATTAGCAACACTGGAAAGTGAAAATGAACAATCCATACCTAAGAAATGGAAAATGGAATCTAATAGTCTCACCGCATTTTTAGGCATTTGTAAGATTGTTCAAAAATAAAGTCTTATTTTAAGTTATCTCCCTTATCAGAATAACTTCGGCAAGGGAGATTTTCAATTTCAACGACTCATAAAACAGCTTCTTTTTATAAAATATTAGTCCCTTATTCAAACGGATTGAAACTAAGATTACAATTTTATATTGTTATTTAGAATCTCTGGTATTAAATCTGAATACCAAACATTGCCAAGACCATATGAGTTTCGCCTAATTATAGTCATATCTCCAAGATCAAAAGGTGCACATTGTTGTACAGGTTCTCCTGAATATACACCTAAAAATACAAATTGTTTCTCATTACAATGCATCAGTTTTCCTTCTATCATCGCAATATTTGTTGGTTTACTAATAACAAGACCTCCTGATGACCCTGGAAATAACTGTGCATCTATTAGAAAAACTGGATTATTATTAAAGTGAAGTCCCCATCCACTGGAAATTATTCCTGATTTAACAATTGGGAATTTATTTGCTATATCATAAAAGCCACGAGGATAACTTGCAACAATAATATCACTTGTAACATCAATGTTTAAAGGAGAATTTGAAGGTAAATTGTCGTTACTCAAACTTCCTCCAATTATAAATTTTCTATTAGGATTATTTCTAATTATATCTATGATTAAGTCATCAACTTTTATAGCAACAACATCAACATTAGTATTTTGATGCAACAACATGCGTTGTTTTAAATCTGCTTGATTTAGTGAGATTGGGACCCATTCAACTTTATTATTAATAATTTCTCGTAAATTAAACACGAAATAATCAGGTATAACTTCACATTCATTTATTCTGGGAAGAGCAACATGGCGATTGGTTATTAAATATGTTCCTTCTATAGCTCTCCATTGTCCTCCTTCAACCTCAGGATTTTTAGGAGACATTACATTATAATAAAAACCAGACCCTTGTGACTTAAACTGTTTTGAGCCACATTCTATTAAAGTAGTAAGCCCATATAAGGCATTATCAAATTTATTATTCATTTTTTGTGTAAAGTTAAGAAATATATTTCATTAAGGCTATACAATACTCGAATTTCGCAAAATATTAATTCTAGTATGAGACAACTTCCAAAATAAAATCCAAACAAGTGTAATATATAATATATTGAATATAAGATATATAATTAAAATTATTTAGTTTTTATTCGTATTCAGTTTTTC
>NZ_JADYTJ010000008.1 GCF_021531075.1 Bacteroides caecigallinarum
AGCAGAACCACCACCTAAGGAGGTAATAAGCTCATAAGAGGGGCTTGTCTGATATGAAAATAACTCCCAACTTATCTATTTCAGCAAGTTGGGAGGGAATTCACGTCTTTAGCGGACAGTAATATTTCGGATTATATCAAGAAGCTAGTTATGGTGATAATATGGATATATATGGTGGTGCAGCACCTCTTGGATGTGAAATACAAGGAAAGAAATTATTTTCTGGGCTAAAATTGGCTTTTGGACCTGAATTGTGGTGGGGAGCAAATCCTGCATTGTTGCTAAAATATTATCGTACTTTCGGTAATTGGAATTTTGGAGGTGTTTTCCATTATGATATCAATCAACGTGAAGAAACCGTTACATCCTTTGCTATTCCATTACCGAAGAATACACGTGCTTCATTAATGCTGCAAAGAAAATTTGGTCGTTTTGATATTACATTGGGAGGGCTTTGGTCAGGAACTACATTGGTAGGAAGGGAATTTCAAGCAACTACAGAATATAGTCCTACAGCTACCGTTTATCAGGATGTAGTAAAAAAATCAGATACATTTGGAGGTAAATTAAAAATGATTTATAGTGGTGGCAATTTTAATGCATACGCTCAGGGTGCCATTATGGGGCTTGTGGCAAATGGTGGTGCTGACAATACAAGAACTCTTACCGGATGGACACTGAAAGATAGCGGAAGTGGTAACCAGTCGAATGTTCTTGCTGGATTTACTTACCAGATGGGAAATTTTCAAATTGCTCCGAATTTCTTATGGCAGAAGCCTTTGGTTGGTCCTATGCCTAATGGTATAGAGGCTCCTGGAAGACTAAGGAATATACTTGACGATCCATTTGCTGTAAGGAGTAACCGTGAAACAACGGCTGGTGAATTATTATTAACGTATGATCCGACTCCTGGAACATGGATGTATGATTGGGATAATGATGAAACTGAAGATGCCCCATTTGCTGCTTCTCTTGGTTTTATTTACCGTCATCTTCCTACCGCACAAGATGCTGCCATTGGTATTTTGGCTGATGGACGTTCTACTTTTGCATTTGCAGCTTCTGCTCCTGCGCATGATTTGTGGGAAACTAATCTTAAAATAACATCAAGGTTAACAAAAGATTTCGGATTTATAGCCAATGCATATTTAGGTACTGCCCAAGCAAATGGTGATGACGAGCGTCTAATTAAACGTGGTGGTGGTGATTTGCAGATGATTTATAAGAAAATTAGACTGAATGCAGCATTGAAGTTTAATGATTGGGGACCATATGACTATCACAGAGATTTTAACTTGACATTCCCATTCCAATGTATGGTTGATTTGTCAACAAATCTATTCAAACCGAAATGGCTCGGTCCGTTGTCAACGCGTGTAGGTATAAGGGGAACTTACCGTACTCTGGACAAATATTCCAACCGCTATGTCGCTGGATATGTATCGGATGGAAATGGAGGCTTTATAGAAAGTACAGATATTATTGGTGCTTCCAAAGGAAATGAATGGGAAATTAGAACATATATTTCTTTTAGTCTATTCTAATTATCCTTAAACAATTTAATAAGTTTATTATGAACAAATATATATTTAATACATTTAAATGTCTTTTTTCCTTCGTTGCTTTTGTTAATGTGGGATGTGAAAGAAATATAAGTACAGACGTATTGGCAACTAGTCCAAAGATGGCTGAAATTTTTATTGACGGTTTTGCATCAGGTGTCAATTTTCAGGCTTGGGGAAAGCCTACGGCTCTTAGTCAGGATAATGAAACTAAATATAGTGGAACGGCATCATTGAGAGTTGATGTTCCTGCACCTGATGATTTACAGGGTAACTGGACTGGTGGAGTCTTTTATACAGATGGAGGAAGAGATTTGTCAGGTTACGATGCATTGACTTTTTATGTAAAATCTACCGCTTCTACTAAGATAGAAGTTGGATTAGGAAGTTATGGTGATGCAGAGTATACTGCAACAATTGCTGGAGTAACGGCAGATGCTGGTTGGAGGAAAATTATCGTTCCTATTCCAAATCCGGCTAAACTTATTGCAGAAAAAGGTTTGTTTAATTTTTCTGCTGGTACAAACGATACAGGAGGTGAAGCATATACATTATGGATTGATGAAGTTAAATATGAGAAGCTCGGAACATTGGCTCATACAAGAATAAAAGATGCTAATATGGCTGGTTTCCCAACCGGTAATATAGAAATTGACGAGTTAATAGCATACGTTAATCTTCCTAATGGTATAAATCAAGAAATGACAGTATCCTCAAAATATTTCACTTTTGATTCTTCTAATCCAGATGTAGCTACTGTAGAAGAGAATATTATATCTTTTCATGGAGCAAAGGATAGAGCAGTGCTTACTCCAAGAGAGGCAGAAGGAAGCATAACAATAACAGGAGTTTACGATTTTGCTCCTATTCCTGACAAAAATGAAGCTGATGTAATTTCTTTGTACTGTGACAATTATACTAATACACTTACATCACCTTTTAATGGATATTGGGCTCCATATCAGACTACTACTAATGATGAAATAACGTTAAGCGAAAGTCACCATATCATGCATTATGGAAGTTTTAATTTTGTTGGAATTGTGCTTGATCAAGATGCTGATACCACAGGAAAGACTAATGTACATATGGACATTCTGTTACAGGATTATGTAGAAGGAAATCCTCAAATAGATGTTTCGGCTGACATAAATGCAAATGGTGAGCATGCTGGGCAGGTGACAGCGAGTCTTGTTACTGGAGAATGGGTATCTGTTGATGTTCCACTGAATGGTAATACAGTTATTCATCAATTACAATTGGCTGTTACAGCAAATTCAGTAGCTTATCAGAACATACTTGTAGATAATATTTATTTCTATTAAAAGATATGAATCATGAAACTTTATAAAACGATTTTACTCGGTTTCCTCTTTGTATTATTGGGAAGCTGTGAAAAAGAAAATGCAATTGAAAACAATTATAACCCGGAAGATAAAGGATGGGTGTTGGTTTGGTCTGATGAGTTTGATACACCAACAGAAGATAATCGCCCAAATCCGTCAAAGTGGACATATGAATTGGGAGCATCTGGATTTGGTAACGGTGAGTTACAGAATTATACCGATAAGGAAAAGAATGCTTCGTATGCAACTTATAAAGGTGAAGGGTGTTTGAAAATAACAGCGCTTAAGGATGGCGATGGAGCGACATATTCTTCAGCAAGAATAAAAACAGAAGGATTGTTCGAATTTAAGTACGGACGTGCCGAAGCAAGACTTGTTCTTCCATATGGTGTTGGGCTATGGCCTGCATTTTGGATGCTTGGCGCTGATTATGCAACTAATGAATGGCCTGCTTGTGGTGAGATTGACATAATGGAAAATAAGGGATATCAGCCTAATATTGTTTCAAGTGCATTGCATATGCCAGGACGTTCGGGAGGAAATCCTGTTACGAGTACGTTTGGATATCAGGATCAACGTTTTGATACAGATTTCCATATATTTGCTGTGGAATGGGACAAATCAAAAATTGATTTCATAGTTGACGGAACACTTTATCATCGTGTTGATAAATCTTCTGTATCAGATGGTGAATGGACTTTTGACCATCCTTTCTTCATCATTTTGAATGTTGCAGTAGGAGGAACATTTGGTGGGAATCCTACAGATAATACGTATTTCCCTCAGAGCATGTATGTGGATTATGTTAGAGTTTATCAGAAACAATCTGACATAGATCCAAGCGCTAATTATGGTGATGTACCATCAGGCGGTTTAGTGGACGAATGGGATTTTAACGGAGAGGACTCTGACAAGGGGCTTTTGGAACCTGAAATGAAATGATTTAAAATAAAACAATAGAAATGAGAACTATGAATATAATAAATAAACAGAATAGTCGCTTGTTCTTTGTATTTGCGGCATGTATAGGTTTATTCTCATGCACTAATGATGTCGATGTGAACACTGCTGATGGCAATGTACATTTCTTTGCATCAGTGGATAAACCAAAGAGCAGAGTAACTGAAAGTTCTTGGGATGGAGACGAACTTATAGGAGTGAAGTCCGGAGAGACTGTTAAAACTTATAAAGTTGCTGTAGATGGGACAATGTCAACAGATGACACTCCTTTCCGTTGGGAAGGTGAGTCGTTTGATATACAGGCTTGGTCTCCTCTGACATCAGAACAGATAAATCTGACAGATCAGACTACTGAAGAAAAGTTCTTTGATTGTGATTTGCTGGCAAGTTCGGCAAAAGTGGAATATAAAAATGTTACACTTGCTTTTAGTCACAAGATGACACGTATGTGGTGGGAACTTCAGAAGTATGAAGGGTACTCTACCGAAGAAGTAAATAATGCTAAAATCACTTTTTTAGGATATGGTTCAACAACGTTTACTAATGGTGAACTTTCTCCTATAGGTGATACAGACCAGTCTATTTCTACTTATAATACTTGGGGAGAATACTACAGGAATGGGCAGGCTATGATGGTTCCTTGTGAGATGTGGGAAAAACCTTTGATCAAGGTCGAAATAGGAAATGATACTTATGTATATACGCCAAGTAAGAGCAATCAGAATGACGTATCAAAGAGAACAGGCGATTTGTTGCCTGATACATGGCAGAGGTATTATCTGTCTGTAAGCAAAACCGGGCTTACGGTTGATATGGAGTATTCGGGTATCGGATGGGATAATACAGAAATCAGCGATGTCACCGATACTTCGTTTAAAGCGGTTATACCTGATGAAATATTGAATTTGAGCGATTATAGTGCTTCAGGTTTTGAAAGCGAAAGTACTTTCATCACTAACGCTACAGATGGTTTCTCTATTACTTATACAGAAAACAACGCGAGCGGAGGAATTGATTTTGAAGGTGAATGCGATAGGGAACGCTCCGTAGGAGATGACGGAAAGGTTACTTTCAAATTTACAAATATTCGTTCAGATATCAGATTGGCATACACGACAGAATATATGGAAGTCGGTTATTACCTCTATAACGATGGTACTTATGGTTCTGGTTACAAAGAAAACGGTACGGCAGGCATTATTTTCAGAGTAGGAATGCATAGTACGGACAATGTAAGTAACTATGACGGTAAATTGGCTACGATTCATGGATATGCCGTGGCACTAAACGATGAAAAAGAAGGAGATGGTAATACATTCAAGTGGATGGATGGTACAGTATCAGTAACCGGAAGCGAATCTCCAGAGAATGTGACAGATGGAAATGCAACCTTATACATTGGTTATCCTCAAACACAATATCTTTTGAAGCAATCAGAAAGTGCCGGTAATAGTGGAACAATGCCCGCCGCAGAAACCGCTACCGCAAAAAATCAAAATAATTCCATTATTGGTACATCGGGCTGGTATTTGCCTTCGCATACCCAACTGAAAGACTTGGCGGGACTTGCCGGGAAAACTATTACGGGATATACCGTTCTGGATGGAAATTATTGGGACAGTTCATTTGATAATGCCGGAACAAATGCCTATCATGTAATATTCAATAATGGAATGGATACAAATGCGACTTTTTGGCAGGCTTCAAATACAGAATCCAAAGTCCGCCTGATCCTTACTTTCTAACAACTTATAAAAAGAAGCTATGAAACGATTATTTTCACATATTAAACTGACAACCTTATCCTTGCTGCTTTTCTCCGCTTGCTCGCAGGATGACGTAATGAAGGATAAGACAAGTGATGCCGTAACCGAGGATTTTTTAAGAATCGGGAGCGTAAGCGTAACAGATTTTGTATCAGAAAATGGGAGCCGTGCCACAAACGATGGAATAACGGTCACATTCGCCAACGATGACAGACTTGGCGTATTGTTGATAGACGAAACCGGAGAAGCATTTACCAATGCACCTTTCCGTTACGATGGAAACCAATGGAACAATGAAAACAGCGTATTCTATAGCGGAAATATAGCAAGTGCCATCGCTTACTTCCCCTATACGGCAGACATAGGAAACACACTTCCGTCATCCATAGACGAACTCAAAAAAATATTTATACATAAAGAAACGTTTGCAGAAAAGGATCTGCTTGTCTCAGAAATATCAGAATTCGATGACGGATTGATGAGGATAGATTTCACACATGCGTTTTCAATGATATCCTTTTCCGCTGAAAACACGGTCAAGTCCGCCAACAACAATGATGTGACATATCTGCTTGGACTTTCAAATGTATCTTTTTCCATAGGAGATATATCATATACACCCGAATTGATGAACAACAGATATGTCTGTCTCGTGGATGAAGAATCACTGTCTCAGAATGACTTCCGCTATTTCTATACGGTCAATGATGAATCATATGCCAAGACAATAGCCACGGAAAACATAATACTCGAAGCCAACAAGAGTTATTCTTTCCCTTGTCCCGTAACACAAGAAACATCGGGAATAGCGTCAGGTGACTTTTATTGCATATCATCGGCAGACGATGATGTGGTGATACTTCCGGGAACGGCAGCAGTGATTCCGGATGGATGGACTTGCAAGGGTATCGTGTTCTATACAATGGATAGTAGTGCTTTCAGCACCTATGCTTCAACTAATGAGTTGACGGCAGATGATTATCCCGGTTATAATGGCAATCATGGATTGGTTGTTTCACTCAGTGACGGAGGAGCATTAGGCACTGCCGAATCTTTTGAAAAATTCCTGCTAACTTCCGTAACAGATTGGGACAGCAAAACAGTCCTGAACGGATACAAGATGACAAAGGCAATGCAAGAAGCCGTTACCAATAATACGATACAATCATTCACGGCTTTAAACAATCATGACGAATCGGTATCTTCATCTGCCACTTCATGGTTTGCCCCTTCATTTATGGAACTGGCAATCCTTGTCAGAGGAGATGACGGAAATACGGTATCTTCAAATGGACGGACACGCATAAACAGACAATTACAAAAAGTTGGCGGAACAGATGTTGCCGAAGGAAATATACCTTCTATTACCTTTGAGTCGCAGACCTCGCCACAACAACAAAACGTGGTTTGGTTCGTGACAGGAAGTAGTGGTGACGAATATTCTTACCCTTTTGCCGATGCCGTACCTGGTGAAACATATCGCCCTATCTGCGCATTCTGATAAATAAATTGAAATAAGTAATACAGTTTTTATTAGTTGTTCAGTAACTATTCAGTGAACAGTTGCTGAACGACTACTGAACACTTCTTAAACACTGTTTAATCCTGTTATAAGACGCTTTGGCATATTAATTAATGTATTTAAAATATGGAAATAGGTAAAGAAATAAAAAAAGAAAAATACGAGACACCTAATAGTGTTTCAATCGAGATTGATTATGAATCAATAATTTGTAGCAGTCCAAATGAAATATCAGGCTCCGGAGATGATTTTATTGAAGGAACTTCTCATGGCGGTGGTACTTCTGTATGGGATTAGTTTAGGTAAAATTCAATAATAAACTTTTAATTGATTTCAATCTATGAAAATATTAAGTAATGTATGTTTGGTTTGTTCCATTATATTGGGAGTCTCATGTACAGGAGAGGAAATCTCAAATAATAATCAGGAAACAGATAATTGTTATATTTTGAAGGCTTATATTGGTGAGAAAGAACCTGTGTCGCGTGCTACGGTAAGTAACGTTGATGGTAAAAGTTTTATGTGGCAAACAGGAGATAAGTTTGATATGTATCTAAATGATGCACCATCCACAACAAATGAATTTGCCATAATAGACAATACCATCAGTAATGATGTCAACAGTGCAGACTTTTCATGCGGGAATTTCCAGGTGTCGGAAAATTTTGTAAATTATACAGCATTTTACCCTGCAGGAAAGTTTGTTTACGGTTCAGGCAAATATACTTTTGAAATGCCAGATGATGTCTATACCCAAACAGGAAATAACAGCACTGAACATTTAAGGTCAGGGCTTGTAATGGTGGCAAATGGAAATTATAATGACGGGGTTTATACAATTGAATTTAAACATAAAGCATCGCTGATACGTTTTGGAGTGACAAACCGCAGAGATGTCAATGTAGTAATTAATTCTATTAAATTGGTTTCTACTGTTAGCTGTTTTGGAAGCGGATATTCCTATGCCGGCAGTGCTGAAGAAAGTTATAATGCCGGTGGTAATAGTATTAACATCAGCTTTAATAGCGGCGTGGAAATACAGCCTGATTATAATTTGAAATCATACACTCTTGCCATGAGAGGTGATAATATCACAGATGATGCTGATTTTCATATTGAAGCTGAACTGAGTGATGGTACGACTGTAATCTCCCAGACATTTAAAGGTTCTGAAATAAATAATGCTACCGGATTTGATAAGGCTAATGGTAATTATTGGCTGCCTGGTTATTATTACTCTTTTTATCTTGACTTAAAAGAGAATACACTTGATTTTAGTGGAGTTACATGTTCCATTACAGCTTGGACTGATGATTCTAATTCAGATAAGGGGGCGGTCACTCCTGATATTAATTAAATAGAATGTTGTTATTAATATGGAAATTTTATGAAAAGTCATATAGGAAAAATAAGTACTGTTTTTATAATATCACTATGCTTGTATTCATGTAAGGATGGAAATGTGATAAATGATTTGTCTGATAATTGTATCAATTTTACTGCCGCACTGGGTAATGTGCCAAGCAGAATCACCGGAAACACATGGGACGGTGATGAGACTGTAGGTATAAGCCTGAATGGTAATGATGAAAAATCTAAGACCTATAATGTAGATAGTAATGGTCAATTAACGGCTACTGACGGTAATTTTGTTTGGGACGGCAGTCAATTTCAAGTAAAGGCCTGGAGTCCTGCAATTGTTAGTAACTTCATTTTGACCGACCAGTCAACGGAGGATAAGTTTTACGACTGTGATTTCCTGATTTGTAATACATCCGGTGAGTCTAAGAATGTAAATCTTGAGTTTAAGCATAAAATGACAAGAATGTGGTGGCAATTGCAAACTACCAGAGGATATACCACAGAACAGGTAAATGCAGCAAAAGTGTATTTTTATGGTTATTTGTCGGTAAACTTTGATAAAGGTGAGTTATCTGGTGTAGGCGAACCAAACCAGCTTATTTCTACATTTAATACTGGTGAGGGAAATTCAAGAACAGGAGAAGCTATGATGGTGCCATGCGCGATGTGGAACAAACCTTTGATAAGAGTTGAAATCGGTGGTGATAATTTTGTATATACTCCACGTAAGTCTAATAGTGATGATTTAGCTAAAAATAAAGGTATTCTTCTTGAAAATACAATACAGAGATATTATATATCTGTGAGCCGTGAAGGTTTGTCAGTAGATATGAATGCGGAAAGTATTGATTGGAATAATCAGATTGTAAGTAATGGTTCCGTTGTAGATGCCAAATTCAAACTTTCATTAAATGAACATCAGCTTACAGATATTAATATAACAGGTGTTACAGATTCTTATATTAATAGTAATACTTTTTCAGTCTCATATACAGAAAATGCCCAAGGAGGACTTTTGTGTGAAGGTGTATGCGATGCTCAGAGAACTATTTCAGGGAATACTCATACATATACGTTCACTAATATAGCATCCGATATTATCCTGACTTATACAGATGAGTATGTAGCTGTAGGAGATTATTATTACTCGGATGGAACATGGGGTACCAGTTCTACTAAGAATGGTGTAACAACTCTTGGAAGAGTGTTTAAAGTTGGCATAGATGACACTGATGATGTGTCGTATTATGATGGAAAGATGTCTGAAATCAGAGGCTATGTTGTTTGTGACCCTGCATATATAACGTCAAGCTATCAATGGATAAAAACATCTGATGGCGCTTACAAAGACCTTTTAGATACGTTGGATGGTCTTGCTGATACTGACAGAAACAATGTCAGTGACTATTTGGGCTATAAACTCACCAAAGGAATTACCGCCGCTCTTGATAAATTTGAGAGTAAAGAAGAAGGACAGACCTTGGAAACAGAATTTCCATTGTATTATTTTTTCAATAATCAAGATTCGTTGAATGCTCCGGATGGCACGTCAGGATGGTATATCCCGTCAGTTGCACAGCTTCAGGATATTAATTCTGCAAATGTTTATGAAGGATTCTCAGGCGAATATTGGTCTTCAAATGTTTATGCAGAAAGAAGCGACAGTGGAATTAGTAGAGTATGGGCATTGGATTATAATACATCTGAAAGAAATGAAGGAAGTTGTTGGGCATCCGATGATAGAAAACTTGTTTTAGTATTAACTTTCTAAAGATACAATTATGAACTTAAAATATATTTTGGCTTTAATGATTGTTCCAATCTTCTTTTCATCTTGTAACAGAGAAGAAGTATTTGGCGATGAGGTGAATAATATTATCAAATTGAATAGTGTTAGATTGGATGGATTTTGTAATGGTCAGTTGTCTCGTTCCACATATTCCGGATATGCTACTTCGTTTGAAAATACTGACCAATTAGGTCTTATCCTGATTGATAATTCAGGTAATCAGACAGGTAATGTACCTTTTACTTATTCTGCAGAAGGTTGGAAGAATGATAATATGCAATATTATTCTTCAGACATAGATAAGATTATTGCATATTTCCCATACAATAAAAATTTATCTACAGAAATTACAACCCTGGATGGTCTAAAGAATAGTATAGAAATCAGTAATGACCAAAGTGATTTGGAAAATTTCAAGTCAATGGACTTGTTGGTATGCGAAATATCAGATCCTTCTCCAGCCTTGGATTTGCTATTTAAACATGCTTTTTCATTAATTGACCTTTCTGCAATATCCAGTGTGACAGTAGATGGTGAAACGTTCAGTTTTAATGTGGAATTGTCAAATCCCGCATTCTCTATTGGCGGTACAATGTACAACCCTTGTGGTTTGAATGGTTCTTATGTATGTCTGGTTAAGGATGATCAGAACCTCAAGCAAAACGATTTCCGTTATTTTTACTCTGTTGGAGGAAAGTCTCATGTAAAGACTGTAAATGAGGAAATTAATCTGGAAGCCGGTACAAGATATACATTTCCATGCATTGTTGGCGGGCAAGGAACGAAGGAATTGTCTGCAGGTGATTTTTATTGCGTGTCAAATTCCGGAAATAATGTAATACTTCCTGGTGTGGCTTCTAACATTCCTGAAGGATTGACTTGTAAAGGAATAGTATTCCACGTTATGGACACAGATGAATGGGGTACTTTTACATCTACTAATGATTTGACCGCAGAGAATTTATCCGGTTATAATGGAAATCACGGGTTGGTTGTTTCTATAGCTAATGGTAATCCTTTCGGTACAATGACTGTAGAACAATTACAAAATGTTTTTACTGATGATGATACTTCATCAAATAAGGATTTGTCTAATGGTTATAAATTGACCGGTATATTAGCAGACGCATCAACTACGGATGGAAACATTTCGTTCACGGCATTAAGTAATCATACAGAAGAACTATACAACTGTACATCTTGGTATGTTCCTTCTTTTAATGAATTAAAATATTTGATTCGAGGTGAGGACATCGCAAATATTTCTGTTTCAGGTATGGAATATATCAACGGACAATTGGAAAAAGTGGAAAATTCTAATCAAATTGTGGGAAATGTTTCATCAATTACATTCGATAAAGGTTTTTGTATAATGCAAAATGGTGATGAGATGGGATGGCATGGTGTACCAGATGAGAGCGTACGACCAATTTGTGCTTTTTAATTTTAAAGTAGAATAATGAAAATGAAAAAGAACATTTTATATGCAATAGCTTTGGCTGTATCCTTTGTTGGTTGCAGCCGACCACAGGACAAAAGAACAGAGATAGAAAACAAGGTAGAAACCTTGCTCCATAAAATGACCTTAGAAGAAAAGCTCGGTCAGATGAACCAGCTCAGTCCATGGAATTTTGAAGAGTTGGCAGATCGGGTACGTAAAGGTGAGGTGGGGTCCATCCTTAATGTCGTGAATTCGGAAGAGATCAATAAGATACAGAATATTGCCGTGGAAGAATCACGCCTTGGTATTCCTATTCTTGTTTCGCGCGATGTTATTCATGGATATAAGACTATTTTCCCTATACCGCTGGGACAGGCCGCTACATTCAATCCCGAAGTTGTAGAGAAAGGCGCGCGAGTTGCGGCTGTTGAAGCATCGGCCGATGGCATACGCTGGACATTTGCGCCTATGATTGATGTTTCCCGTGACCCTCGCTGGGGGCGTATTGCCGAAAGTTGCGGAGAAGACCCTTATCTGAATGCTGTTATGGGAACAGCCATGATTAAGGGATTTCAGGGTGACTCTTTGAATGATCCTACTGCAATAGCTGCCTGTGCAAAACACTTTGTTGCATATGGTGCTTCTGAGGGTGGTAAAGACTATAACTCGACTTTCATTCCGGAACGTGTACTACGTAATGTTTATCTTCCTCCTTTCAAGGCAGCTGTAGATGCAGGATGTGCCACTTTTATGACTTCTTTCAATGATAATGACGGTATTCCCGGAACAGCCAATAAATTTGTTCTGAAAGATATTCTCCGTGACGAATGGAAATTTGATGGTATGGTGGTTACAGACTGGACTTCTACTGCAGAAATGATTAATCATGGTTTCTGTACAGACGGCAAGGACGCAGCAGAGAAATCTGTAAATGCTGGAGTGGATATGGAGATGGTGAGCGAAACTTTCATAAAGAATCTGAAGCAGTCGGTGGCTGAAGGAAAGGTTTCTATGGAAACTATAGACAATGCCGTAAGAAACATTCTCCGTCTGAAATTCCGTCTGGGACTGTTTGAAAATCCTTATATCGTAACTCCTCAGTCTGTTAAATATGCAGAAGAACATCTTTTGGCTGCGAAAACTGCTGCTGAACAGTCAGTAATTCTTCTGAAGAATGATGCACAGACATTGCCACTTACCGATAAAGTCAAGACAGTGGCCGTTGTCGGTCCTATGGCGGATGCTCCATACGAACAGATGGGTACATGGGTGTTCGACGGTGAAAAGGAACACACACAGACTCCTCTGAAAGCTATCAGGGAAATGTATGGCGACAAGGTGAACGTAATCTTCGAACAAGGATTGGCATATAGCCGCGACAAGAATACATCCGGTATCGCAAAGGCTGTGAATGCTGCACGCCGTGCTGATGTAGTGGTATGTTTCGTAGGCGAGGAATCAATCCTTTCCGGTGAGGCTCATTCGTTGGCAAACCTTGATTTGCAGGGAGCACAGAGTCAGTTGATTAAATCGCTTGCTGCTACCGGTAAACCTGTGGTAACAGTAGTAATGGCCGGTCGCCAGCTAACTATCTCTGATGAGGTTGAGGCTTCGGATGCTGTACTTTACTCGTTCCATCCGGGAACAATGGGTGGTCCTGCCATTGCGGACATTCTTTTTGGAAAGGTTAATCCTAGCGGTAAGACTCCTGTTACATTCCCACGTATGACAGGTCAGGCTCCAATCTATTATGCCCACAACAATACAGGACGCCCTGCAAATCCTACAGAGATGCTTATTGATGAAATCCCTGTTGAGGCAGGACAGACTTCAGTGGGATGCCGTTCGTTCTATCTTGATGCGGGAAATTCTCCTTTGTTCCCGTTCGGATACGGTCTTTCATATACAAACTTTGAATACAGCGACTTGAAACTGGCTTCAGACAAGCTTACTGTTGACGGAGAGGTTAACGTAAGTGTAAACCTGAAGAATGCAGGTAAGTATGATGGAACTGAAGTTGTACAGTTGTATGTACAGGATAAGGTTGGTTCTGTCACTCGTCCGGTGAAAGAGCTCAAGGCTTTCCAGAGAGTGGAACTTAAGGCTGGAGAAAGCAAGACAGTAACGTTCTCGCTTCCTGTATCAGACCTTGCCTTCTGGCGTTACGACATGAGTTATGGTGTTGAAGCAGGTGACTTCAAACTGTGGGTAGGAACTAACAGTGCAGAAGGACTGTCAGCAGAATTCTCTGTTATGAATTAATACTGATAACATAATATATTAAATGGCATTTAAACAGCGTTCAAACACTGTTTAAATGCCATTTAATTTTTTTTGTAAAAATGACAAATGATTTTGATTTAGAAGAATACCAGTCCAGCTTCTACTATAGGGTGCTTGGAGTAGGCCTGATTGTTTTTATATGTTCTTTCCCATGAATAACCTCCGGCTATAAATAGTCCTATTTTTTTGAACGGGTTATATTCCAGTCCCATTCTGGGCTGAATGGCGTATAATCTGTCTGGGATATCCGTGTTGCTCAATGTTTCTATGTGGCAATATCCTATATCAGTATTAAGATATAGTTTGTTTTTAATGAGTGGAAATGCCAGTCCTGTTCTGTATATACCGGCTACAGATGCTTTTTCTGTGAGTTCGCCAAGTATCATTCCTGCTCCCAGTTGTGTGTAAATCAGATTATTCTTAAACCTTACTGCTACATTGGTTTTCGAAAGATTTCCTCCTGATATAATTACTTGGGTGCGTGTCTGCGGTTTGAGGTTTATAAGACCTACCTGGCGTGTACAGCTGTCCCCGCTTATATTCAATACTCCTATCTGTAACCCTTTGCTGCATTGGTTACTTACGTTTGCAAATCCCAGCTGTAGTCCTTTATTATCACCCGAATAATTTACCACTCCACCTATTTGTGCACCTTCATTTATAACACTAACATTGCTCAAGCCTGCAAATTGTAGTCCTTTGTTTTTGTTTCCTGCAATATTCATTAATGATGAGAGCTGTATTCCTTTCATGTCTTTGCCGGTAACGTTTGTCAGACCGCTTATGGCTACTCCTCTTTGTTCATTGCCAGCTATATTTGCCAAACCTGAAATCATCATTCCGCTCATGTTTACTGATCCCATATTCATAAGCCCTGTTACCATGAGTCCTTTCTGGTTGTTGCCTGCAAGGTTCCCTATTCCGGAAAACTGAACTCCATAAGTCGATTTGCCGCTGATATTGAACAAACCGCCAATTCTTAGACCATGTGACCTTATTCCGGAAATGTTGGCCAGACCTGCCACTTGCATACCTGAACTTCTGTTGCCTACGATATTTACAAAACCGGAAGCCTGGAATCCTGCTGTTTTTTGATGTACTACGTCGGATATAATATTAATACTTGCTCCGTTCAGGTTCTGGTAGTTACTAAGCAGACCAAGGTTGAAATAGGTTCTACGGTTGTTGGTTTTCTGGCTGCTTATACTCAAAGAAATGTTTTTCCCTTTTTTCAAGCCATATACCTGAGCATGTGTGGGGGAAAATATAGTTCCTGCCAGTGCCATGACTGACAGGAACATACTGATGTTTTTAGAAATTTTTTTCATTGATTATTTTACGTTCTGATACAAGAAACGTTTAATACTCTTTTTAGGAGTTTTCTCAAATTCTTCCGGATATATCTTCACACGTGATATCTGTGAGTATGCAGGAAGTTCTGAATTCAGTGCTACACGGTTTTCTTCCATAACCTTTTCTATGTCGGCTGTACTCATTCCGTGAGCATATGCTTCGTCGAAGTCAGGATAAATAAGTGCAGCCAGTTTGTGGTCTTCCTGCTGGATTACGATACTTTCGCATACGAATGGAAGATTATTGAGCTTGTCTTCTATCTCTTCCGGATAGATGTTTTGTCCTGAAGGTCCTAGAAGCATGTTCTTGCTACGGCCTTTTATAGTGATGTTACCATTTTCATCCATTATACCCAAGTCGCCAGTATGGAGCCATCCGTCTTTATCTATGGCCTGTGCTGTAGCTTCTGGGTTCTTATAGTAACCTAGCATTACATTATCACCTCTGGTCATGATTTCGCCTACTATGTTTGCAGGGTCAGGACTGTCTATCTTTACTTCCATTCGAGGAGCTGCTTTGCCGCAAGAACCTGGCTTGAAACGTTTCCAGTCTTCATAACAGATAATAGGACCACACTCAGTCATACCGTAACCTACTGTGTATGGGAATTCTATACTCCTCAACAGCTTTTCTACGTCCTGATTGAATGCCGCACCACCGATGATTACTTCGTAGAAGTTTCCTCCGAATGCCTGTACCATATGTTCTTTTACAGTGGCTTTTATTTTGTCGTTGATTATAGGTACTTTCAGAAGAATTTTCATCTTGAGTGTCTCAAGTTTAGGGAGAACATTCTTTTTGATGATTTTTTCTATTATAAGAGGAACAGAAATTACGATATTAGGTTTTACATCTGCAAATGCCTGGAAAATGATTTTCGGACTAGGCATACGTGTAAGGAAGTATATATGACATCCCGAACACATTTCGTATATGAATTCGAATGCCAGACCATACATGTGTGCCATAGGAAGGATGGAAATAACCTTATCGCCCGGTTTGAGTGACAATACTTCGAAAGCAAACTGGGTGTTCGACCATAATGATCTGTATGGAAGCATTACACCTTTAGAGAAACTTGTAGTTCCTGAAGTGTAGTTTATGATGGCCAGTTCCTCAGGATTGTCGCGACGGTATGACACATGTTCGCGTCTGAAGTTTTTAGGGAATTTCTTTCCGAACATTTCATTAAGGTGTTCTCTGGCATAAAGAAGTTTTTCGCTTCGACAAACCAATAGTGTGAAATCTGTCATGAGTATGATACCTTCAAGTGCGGGCATTTCTGCTTCGTTGAGGTTTTCCCATGCCATGTCGCCCACGAACAGGATGCGTGCATCCGAGTGGTTTACTATGTTATGAACATTGTCCGGTTTGAATTCATGTAGGATAGGCACTGCTACTGCACCATATGTAAGGATTGCCAGAAAAGCTACTCCCCAGTGCGAACTGTTTCGGCCACACAGAGCTACTTTGTCTCCGGGCTTTACACCGCTTTCCTCTAAAAGAATATGAAGTTTTTCTATCTTTCTGGCTACGTCCTTGTACTGAAGTGTTGCACCTTTATAGTCTGTCAAGGCGTCAAGGTCCCAGTTTTTCTTGATACTTTCTTCTATGAAAGCTATGAAACTTTTTCCCATAATTGATGTTTTGAATATGCACAAAATTCAGTGTGTTGTGCAAATATACGATTTAGTTATAAGTATTCAAATTATTTGTCAATAAAACGTAATAAAATGAAAGGTGTTCTCGATAAATAGTTTTTATAATATTTTTTAACTATTGTCGGGAACATCTTTTCCTACTTGTATTATAACCTATATGTTTATATCAATCGTGGTTGCTGTAATATTTCATAAACTGTGTTCTTTCGAATGGATTTACGCTTCCTGCAGCTTTGGCATTCATTATTCCTTTTATGCTTTCAATGCTTTCGTAGCCTTTTGATTCCATCCAAGCAGCAAGTTCTTTAGTCATTTCGGCTATTTCCTTTTCACCGTATTTGTAGATTGCGCTGCACACTTCTACTGCACATGCTCCTGCCAGGATAGATTTTATTACTCCTTTGCCACAATGAACGCCACCTGATATAGCGTAGTCTATCTGTGGAACTGCTGCAGAAGCAATAGCTGTCCATCTGATTTTTTCAGCAAGTTCGTTCGATTCGCTCATTACGTTTGTGCTTGTGAATGTCATTGTGTCGATGTTGATATCAGGCTGATAAAAACGGTTGAACAGCACTACTGCACCGGCTCCATTGGCATAAAGCTGGTTGATTAGTGCCACAGGGTTTGTCAGATTGTTTCCCAGTTTCATTATTACAGGAATATTTACCGCTTTCTTGATATTTTTAAGAACATCGATATGTAGTTGTTCGAAACTTCCGTATGCATAGTCTTTGTCCGACTGTAATGAAAGTATATTAATTTCCAGAGCATCTGCACCGGCTTCTTCCATGTGTTTTGCAAAGTCTGTCCATTCGCTTGTAGAATAGCAGTTTATGCTTGCTATTACAGGTATACTGCAAGCCTTCTTTGCTTCTTTTATAAGTTCGATATGTTCATTGAGTGCATTCGAACGCACATATGCATTAAGATAGTCGTCGGCTTCCGGAGCACCGTAGCCGCTCATTTGTCCTGCCTGTATGTTTATCTGTTCCTCGAAAACTGATTTCAGAACAACGGCACCTGCGCCTGCTGCTTCCAGTTTTTTGATTTTCTCTACACTGTTTGTAAGACCAGAACTGCTTACTATTACAGGGTTCTTAAGTTTTAACCCTGCGAATGTGGTTGTTAGTTGTGTCATAATAAATATGATTTTAATAGTTTCTTATTCCGAATATTTTACTTCCGATTCTTACAAGGGTACTGCCATGTCTTATTGCCAGATGATAGTCGTCCGACATTCCCATTGACAATTCTTTGAATGTTTCAGTATCCTTGAATACAGTTGATTTCAGCTCGTTGAAGTATGCTGCAAGTTTTGTAAACTCTGCTTCTATCATTGAGTCGTCATCGGTATTTGTAGCCATACCCATTATTCCGCAGATGCATATGTTTTTCAAATCTTTCCAGTTTCCTTCTTCGAGCATGTTTGTACATTCTTCGGGAGTGAATCCGAATTTTGTTTCTTCCTGTGCTATGTGTATTTCAAGCAGACATGGAATGACTCTGTCCGATTTGGCTGCCTGTTTGTTTATTTCAGCCAGCAGCTTGTATGAATCTACGGCATGAATCATAGATATATATGGAGCAATGTACTTCACTTTATTAGTCTGTAAGTGACCTATGAAATGCCATTCAATGTCTTGCGGAAGGATATTATGTTTTTCTTCCAGTTCCTGTACCTTGCTTTCTCCGAAAATTCTCTGCCCTGCATCGTATGCTTCCTTTATGGCTTCGGCAGGATGAAATTTCGATACGGCAACGAGTTGTGTGGTTTGTGGCAACTCTGCTTTTATTTCACTTAATATTGCTTTTATATCCATGATTGATTTTCCTTATCTGTTTGCTGCATCTGCAAATTCCGGTTTCACATCCGGTTCTGCTGAGTATGGATAAACATCCATTATGGCAGTTTCGGCTACAGAGGCTATCACGTAGTCGGCCATTGTACCCTTCATGCCTTCGTCCAACTTTTTGATGGAATCTTTCAGGTCGGCAGCCTGAACCAGTACATTTGTGGCTGTTTTCTTTTCTGCACCGCTCTTTTCGTCAAGAGTTATGAAATAAAGCTTGCATTTAAACCATTTGTCGGCTTCGTCGTCTTCGCAGAAGAAGAGTTCGCTGTAGTTTGCCCTCTTTATGTCCGATACTGTGAATTCACCGCTTATGAATGGTGTTATTTCTTCTATTATTCTTGATTCGGCTTCAGTAAAGCTCAGAGCATCTACCAGGTATGGTTCTGTAACCTTTTTGTTCATGCCGTTTTCAGCGACTTTTTCGTATCTGATTTTGCATTCAAACCAATTATGCATCATGTTATTTCTCTTTTTTATATTAAATACTATATGTAATTTATTTCGACAAAGATAGTATTTATTTGTAAACAGTGTACGAAAACGGACAAAACTTTCTAAGCGGTTAGTTGTTTTATTTGGCTAATCAGTTTATATTTGCAGTCAAAATTTTATATAACATAATAAATTATGCCACAAATATCCATAAGAGGAAACGAAATGCCGGAATCGCCAATCAGAAAATTGGCTCCATTGGCCGAAGCTGCGAAAGAAAGAGGTATTCATGTGTATCACCTGAATATAGGTCAGCCTGACCTGCCAACTCCACGAGCGGCATTGGACGCAATTCGTAATATAGACCGTACTGTGTTGGAGTACAGTCCTAGCCAGGGATATAGAAGCTATCGTGAGAAGCTGGTTGGTTATTACAAGAAATATGATATTAATCTTACTGCAGACGATATTATAATCACTACTGGTGGATCAGAGGCAGTGCTGTTCGCTTTCATGAGTTGCCTTAATCCGGGCGACGAAATCATTGTGCCCGAACCGGCATATGCCAACTATATGGCTTTTGCCATTTCTGCCGGTGCTGTAATCAGAACAGTTACTACTACCATCGAAGAAGGATTCTCATTGCCTAAGGTAGAGAAGTTCGAGGAGCTTATCAACGAACGTACCAAGGGTATCCTTATTTGTAATCCTAATAATCCTACAGGCTATCTTTATACTCGCAGAGAGATGAACCAGATACGCGACCTGGTAAAGAAGTATGACCTTTTCCTTTTCTCGGACGAGGTGTACAGGGAGTTTATATATACTGGTTCACCTTATATTTCTGCATGTCATCTTGAGGGTATAGAGCAGAATGTAGTTCTTATAGACTCTGTATCGAAGAGATATTCAGAGTGCGGAATCCGTATAGGTGCGCTTATCACCAAGAATCCGGAAGTACGTAAAGCCGTGATGAAGTTCTGTCAGGCAAGACTAAGTCCTCCACTGATAGGACAGATAGCTGCCGAGGCATCGCTTGACGAACCGGATGAATATTCACGCGAGACTTACGACGAGTATGTGGAACGCAGAAAATGTCTGATTGACGGACTGAACAGAATTCCCGGAGTGTATTCGCCTATTCCTATGGGAGCTTTCTATACCGTGGCAAAACTGCCTGTTGATGACAGCGAGAAGTTCTGTGCATGGTGCTTGTCTGAGTTCGAGTACGAAGGTGAGACTGTGATGCTTGCTCCTGCCAGTGGTTTCTACACCACACCGGGTGCCGGAAAGAATGAGGTCCGACTGGCATACGTATTGAAGAAAGAAGATTTGGTTCGTTCGCTTTTCGTTCTGAGAAAGGCGCTTGAAGCATATCCTGGAAGAGTTGACGAATAATAATGTATGAACTGGAAACTGTTTATCGCCCGTCGTATCTACAGGAATAATGACGGAAACAAGGAAGTATCGAAGCCGGCTGTGCGCATTGCTATGGCCGGCATTTCTATTGGCCTGGCAGTGATGATAGTGTCGGTGGCAGTGGTTATAGGTTTCAAGAACCAGGTGCGCGATAAAGTTGTGGGTCTCGCATCCGAAGTTATAGTGACCAGTCTGGACGATGCACAGCTGTATATGACAGCTCCGATAGCAGCCGATGACAGTCTGATGGAGGTTCTTTCGAAGAAACCGGACATTAGTCATGTGCAGCGATATTCCGTCAAGCCTGGGATGATTATGACGGATGATAGTTTTCAGGGAATGGTAGTGAAAGGAGTGGGGCAGGAGTATGACCTGAGCTATATCCGTGAGCACATTGTGGAAGGCGAGATACCGGAGTTTACCGATACAGCAGCTACCAACAGTGTACTCGTATCAAAGAATATGGCCGACAAACTGAAACTTAAAACCGGCGACAAAATCTATACCTACTATGTGGATGATAATGTGCGTGCCCGAAGACTGACTGTGGCTGCCATATACCAGACAAATTTCTCGGCTTTCGATGATTATTTTCTTCTGACAGACATTTATACTGTAAACCGACTCAATAAATGGGAGTCCGATCAGGTGAGCGGAATAGAGATAGACGTGGACGATTACTCGCGCATTGATGCCGTGAACGATGATATCCGTACAAGTCTGTTCGATGCGTCCGACAGATACGGGCAGAGCTATTTCTCGCGTACCATAGTAGAGGCTAATCCTCAGATTTTTGCGTGGCTGGATTTGCTTGATCTGAACGTTTGGGTAATACTGATACTTATGACAGGTGTGGCCGGATTTACCATGATTTCCGGTCTGTTGATAATAATACTGGAACGCACTAATATGATTGGTGTACTGAAAGCTATGGGTGCGGACAATAATTCGATAAGGAAAATCTTCCTTTCGTTTTCGGTATTCCTTATAGGGCGTGGCATGCTGTGGGGTAATGTGATAGGACTTTCGCTCTGCATGATACAGTATTTCTTCGAACCGGTAAAACTTGATCCTTCAGTTTATTACGTAAGTTCTGTTCCTATAGAACTGAATTTCCTTATATATATCCTGCTCAATATATTTACATTGGTTGTTTCTGTATTGATGCTTGTGGGACCGTCTTATCTCATAAGCCGTATTCATCCGGCACGTTCCATCAGATATGAATAAATCTAAACATAATTAGAGTCACACGTTCGTGTCACTATCGTTACACCCGGGTGTCACTATAGTTACACGTTCGTGTTACTGTCGTCACACGAACGTGTAACGCTAATTTATTCAGTCAATTTCATATAAAACGAAATGTCCGATACTGGAATAAAACCCGATATCGGACATTTCGTATTTATACATCATCTTTGGCTGTGTCAACCTATCTTGCTTATTTTCTTAAGTTTCTCCTCGTCTATAAGTTTTATCTTTCTTCCGTCTATTATTATCAGTTTTTCAGCTGCAAAGTTCGAAAGTGTACGTATGGCATTCGATGTTGTCATGTTCGAAAGGTTTGCCAGGTCTTCGCGCGATAGATATATGCTAAGCGTGCACTGGTCTTCTTCCACTCCGTATGTATCTTTCAGGAACAGAAGCGATTCAGCCAATCGTCCGCGGATATGTTTCTGTGTAAGGCTTACAGTCCTTTCGTCGGATATACCCAAGTCGATGGAAAGCTGTCTGATGAAGAAAAGTCCCAATTGGGCATTTTCCTCCAAAAGTTTAACTATACATGTCATAGGGATAAGGCATATTGTGCATGGCTCGAATGCCGCAGCTGCTGTAACGAAGTTTTCGTTTGCAAAATATGCTCTGTAGGCGAAGTACTCTTTGTCTTTTATCACTCTTATTATCTGGCTTCTTCCGCCGACCCCGTCTTTATAGATTTTCACCTTTCCTTTCAGCAGGCACATCAGGTGCTTAGGTGTTTCTCCTTCGCAATAGATGGTTTCGTTTTTCTTATACTTCTGAATCGTAAAATTCTGCGCTAGATAATCTTTTTGGGCGTCGGTTAATGGTTGCCACAAATCGGGAATGCTTTCGGCAATCTCAGTCTCAGATAATTCTTTTTTTACCATAGATGTTATAAAAACGTGTTATATAGCACAAAGATACTAATAAAAAATTAATAATATGTTTTTTTACCATTAAAAATATACGTTTCGACGGGTTTTGTGTATTTTTGCTATTGATATGTCGTATACGCTCAAAAATGGGAAATTGAGATTGGTGCATCTTTTCTTGATGTTTTTGGGAATGATGTCATTGATAGGGAAGGCAGAGAACATTATTTCACTGTTTCCCAAGAACCGTTTTGTTCCGGACTCCATAATGGACAAGGTGTATTCTTCTGCTTCTATCTATTCAAATGAAGTAAAGAGCTATAAGGCAAATATGTATCTGAAGGGGATGGTAACTGTGCATAAAAAAAACAGGATAATAAAGTACATCCCTTCTATGTTCAAGTTGGAGGACAGTATAAGCAATTATATGCATGAATCAATAAGCGAACTCCAATATACAGCTCCTTCCATTTACGACAGGAAGATCAAGGCAATGGTATCTACTTTCAAAAACCAGAGGAGCGAGGTGTTTGATATCATGGACTATATGAAGTTTAATGTATATTCCAGTTCGTTGATGGGAGATAAAGTCTTGTCTCCATTGAACAGGCAGTCTAGGGTTCATTATAGATATGTGCTTGATAGCTTGTCCGTTATCAATAATAAGGTTTGTTATAAAATACTTGTCCATCCACGATACAAGAGTACAAAACTGGTAGACGGGTATATGTGGATATATGTCGACGACTGGTCGGTACATAGTTTTGATTTTGAGGGGGCTTATGGCTTGATAGATTTCAGAATCAAAGCTTATATGGGTAATACTCCGCAGACTAAGTACCTTCCGTGCTATATGGATATTGATATGCATTTCAGGTTCCTGAAAAATCATCTGCAGATGCGGTATTCCGGGTGGCTGGACTATTCAGAGGTCAAGTTTAAGGAATTGGGAGAGATTATCTATATAAAAAAGGATAAAAGCAAGTATAATCTGTCGAATTCGTATACATTGACATGCGATACCAGCAGGCTTATTACCGATTATAAGGCTTTTTCAAGGATAAGACCTTTCCCTCTTACATACGAGGAGGAGCAGATGTACAAGGATAAAATGGAGCGCAGGATTATGGACCGGAAGAAGCAGGTGAAAGATTCCATAGAAAGTCTGGATATGCCCAAAAGCCAGGTGTTCCTGGGACAGTTGGGAGATGCTCTGATAAATTCGTATGATATAGACTTGCCTAAGGTTGGTAGTATAAACTGTTCGCCGCTCATCAATCCGCTGTTGCTCAGTTACAGTCATCGTAATGGTATTTCGTACAGACAGGTATACAAGTATAACAAACTGTTTTACGATGGGCGCCTTCTCAGAATAGCCCCACAGATAGGTTATAACTTCACTAAAAAGGAATTATATGCCAAGGCAGATGTGGAGTATGTGTATAATCCGCGAAAGCATGGCGCTGTGGAACTTCATGTGGGAAACGGTAACAGAATTTACAGTAGTGTTGTGCTGGACCAGCTTGAGGCAATGCCGGACAGTACGTTCTCTTTCGACGGTTTGGATTTGGATTATTTCAAGGATATTTATGTAAATCTGTCGCATAATATTGAAATAATTAATGGATTGACTCTTTGGACCGGCCTTTCGATGCACTGGCGATATACGAAAAGCACTCCTGAGCTTGACGCACGAGTACGCTCAAGATATAATAGTTTTGCCCCTAGATTAAGAATAGAATGGACCCCCGGGATGTACTATTATATGAATGGCAACCGAAAAATAAATGTCGGTTCGTATTATCCTACTTTTATAGCCGATTACGAACGTGGTATTAAGGTTTTCAAGAGTTCGGGTGAATATGAACGACTGGAGTTGTCGGCAGAGCAGATTATAAAGGTAAGGAATATTCACAATATAGCTTATCACGTGGGTTGTGGCTTCTTTCTTAATCAGGAGGATATGTATTTTGTGGACTACGTGAATTTTGCCAATAGAAATCTGCCGCAGGGATGGAATGACGACATTGGTGGAACATTCCAGATGCTGGATGGAAGATGGTATAATGCGTCAAGCCATTATGTCCGTGGAAATATGACATATGAATCGCCTTTCATATTGCTTTATCCAGTGAGCAAACTTCTTTCCTTCATCCAGAAGGAAAGAATATATGCAGGTATATTGTTTATGCCACATTTAAACCCTTATATAGAAATTGGATATGGGATAGGAACACATATTTTTGATGCAGGCGTGTTCGTGGGAAACGAGCGTGGCAAGTTTACATCCATAGGATGTAAGTTTACGTTCGAATTGTTCAACAAATAGGGTAGTGTGTTACTATTTTCTCATGTAGTCACTCTTGTGGCGTGTTATGTAGCCAATTTTCAGACTAAGGCTATACAGAGGACGCATTATATCGTATATGAACAGATAGCCGGAAACATTTTCTCCCATAGCTTTTGCAGTTTTGCAGAACACGGTCATTACGATTATTGTTCTTATAGTCCATGCTGCAAGTGTACATGCAGTGAAAATCCATTCATTGTTCAATATAGCCATACACAAAACGGCTATTGCTGAAAGATTGAACAATAGTGCCGACCAGGTTTCAATACTGTTTGAAATTCTGGCTTTTCCTCTGTAATGATTTCCTGTCACTTCATAGCCTATTTTGTCGTCTTTCCATATCTTTTTGTACTCCGGTAATGGCATACGCATTATGCTGTTTGAATCGACGCAAACTTTTGTGTTATTCTTGTTTGCTATTTCATTGATAAACAAGTCGTCGTCACCTCTGGAGAGTGTAAGTTGATTATAGAAACCTTTGTGTTGTTGGTATATCTCCTTGCGATATGCCATGTTTCTTCCTATACCCATATAAGGCTTTCTGCCGATAGCCTTTCCCAGATACCGCATGGAAAGCATCAGCATATCCGATATTATTCTTTTTGTGAATATGCCATTTCCATTGTCGTAATTGCAATAACCTAAAACTATATCTATTCCTGGAACAAAGTTTCTTGACATGCTTTTTAGCCAGTTTTTACTTTCAGGTTTGCAATATGGCTCCGTCACTACAATCCAGTCGTACTTGCTGGCCTTTATACCCATTGCCACACCTAATTTCTTCCTGCTGACGTATCTGGCAGATTTTGGAATGAATGTGCGATATAGATGGTGGTAGCGGTTTCCCAGTATTTTCAGAATATCTTCATCTTCACCAGCCGATTCGTCGTTTACCACTATAACTTCGAACTCCGGATAGTCCTGTTCAAGTATTGATGGCAGATTTTCCTTAAGCATGCTTGCCGAGTCCTTAGTTACCAAAATTACGGATAGAGGAGGACAGTTTGTGTTTTCCGGAAGCTTGTTCTGCTGTTTGTTGCTTTTGAATAATCTGCTGTACGGAAACAGAAAGTAATATATCTGAATTAAAAACATCAGTCCGCAGAATATCTGCAAGAATAGAATAGCCGAATTGTAGTCTATGTTTATCATATCTTGTTTGTTTTCTGAAAAGTCATGCAAAAGTAGTTCAAATTTTCAGAAAAAAGGCTCCTTCGATGGTTTTATTTAGCCATGAAAGAGCCTTTGGATGTGTGTTTTTGTTTCGTTAAATAAGTTCGTCGGATGTATATCCTTGTGGGAGAGTTCTGCAGTTGTAACCTGAAGCCATAATCTCTCCGTAAGCACCTGCCGAGCGGAGTGCTATCAAATCACCTCTTTTAGTTTTGTTCAAGTCGATAGCTTTTCCGAAAACATCGGATGATTCGCATATAGGACCTACTACATCGTATGTTTCTACGGCTTCGTCAGAAGTGATATTTTCTATCTTGTGATAAGCCTGATACAAAGCCGGGCGGATAAGGTCTGTCATACCTGCGTCAACTATTGCAAACTGTTTGTTTGTTCCTTGTTTTACGTAAGTGACCTTTGTAATGAGGCTACCACACTGTCCCACAACTGCGCGTCCCAATTCAAAATGCAGTGTCTGCTGTGGACGCAGGCGCAGGTGTTTGTGGTATGTCTTGAAATATTCAGCGAAATCAGGTATCGGCTGACGGTTAGGGTGGGCATAGTCTATACCGAGTCCGCCACCTACGTTGATATGCTCTACGATAATCTGACGTGCGAACAGTTTTTCCTGAAGCTCGTTCACTCTGTTGCAGAGAGCAACAAAGTCGCCCATGTCAAGAATCTGTGATCCTATGTGGAAATGAAGTCCAACAAACTTTACATTGTTCATCTCCAGTGCACGGTCGATAACATAATCCATATCGTTCATGCTGATGCCGAACTTGTTTTCTGCCAGACCTGTTGTGATATTGGCATGAGTATGTGCTCCAACATCAGGATTGATGCGGAAAGCCACTCTTGCAATTTTCCCTTTTGCTGCGGCCAGTTCGTTTATTACTTCTAGTTCAGGAACTGATTCAACATTGAAGCAAAAAATGTCGTAATCCAGTCCTAAGTTGATTTCCCAGTCTGTTTTACCTACACCTGCATATACTATCTTGCTTGCAGGGAATCCTGCTTTGATGGCGGCTTTTATTTCTCCACCGCTAACGCAATCGGCTCCGAGTCCGCTTTCGCGTATGATACTAAGCACTTTGTGATTAGCATTGGCTTTTACTGCATAGTGTACACAGAATTTATTGTATTTGCCACTTTCATTCTTTATAGTCTGAAGAGTTTCGCGAAGCAGATTTGCATCATAATAGTAGAATGGTGTTTCCATTTCGCGGAATTTTCCTATAGGGAATGTACCTTTCATAAATGTTATGTTTTTGGGTTTTCGTTTGTAGCTATTATTATTTATGAAAAAAGCGAATGGTTAGGATGTTTTAATCCACAGCCATTCGCCTTTATATTAAAGATGTTTATTTATTGTTGAATAAAACATCGCTCAGAGACTGCAGTGCACGTTTCTTGTCTTCTTCACGGATAAGGAAAGAAATGTTGTAGTTACTTCCTCCATATGAAATCATACGTACAGGAACTTCTTTCATAGCCTGAAGTGCTTTAGATTCGAAACCTACGTTTTCCCATTCTAAATCACCAACGACACATACAATACACATATTCTGGTCTACAGTTACGGTACCGTATTTTTTCAAATCGTCTACTATCTCGTTGAGGTGCTTAGTATTGTCGATAGACATCGATACACCAACCTCAGAAGTACAAACCATGTCGATGGCTGTCTGATAGCTTTCGAAGATTTCGAATACCTTGCGAAGGAATCCGTGAGTAAGCAGCATACGGCTTGATTTGATTTTGATAGCTGTGATATTGTCTTTTGCTGCTACTGCTTTAATCTTACCTTTTTCAGTTTCGTTAGAGATCAGAGTACCTGGCGCACTTGGCTCCATTGTGTTAAGCAGTCTTACCGGGATATTTGCATATTTGGCAGGCTGTACGCATGTTGGGTGAAGAATTTTTGCACCAAAATATGCCAGTTCGGCAGCTTCTTCGAAGTGTAACTGACGTACAGGAGAAGTCTTTTCTACGATACGAGGGTCATTGTCGTGCATACCGTCGATATCAGTCCATATCTGGATTTCAGAAGCATTTACGGCAGCACCAATAAGAGATGCTGTGTAGTCGCTACCACCTCTTTGCAGATTGTCTATCTCTCCGTAAGCATTGCGGCAGATATATCCCTGAGTGATATAGATTTCATATCCAGGATTAGCTTCAAGCTGAAGGGCCAATTTCTCACGGATATAAGTCAGGTCTGGTTCACTGTTCTTGTCTGTACGCATATATTCTAATGCTGGAAGAAGAACAGCTTTGATACCCTGTTCACAAAGGTAGTTTGTCACCATGTTTGTAGAAATGATTTCTCCCTGTGCAAGGATAACCTTTTCTTCGAATAAAGTGAAAATGTCTTTTGTATATGAACGGATATAGTCAAATACTGACTTTACGAATTCCAATGTCTTCTGTTTATATTCTTCGGTAGAATAAAGTTCATCTATATGCTGTTTATACTTTGCTTCCAGCTTATTGATGATTTCATTCGCACCTTCAGGATTTTTCTTGTACAGATAATCCGAAATTTCAACTAATGTGTTAGTTGTACCCGACATTGCGGAGAGTACTACTATTTTCTGCTCGCCGTCAGAAATCAATTTGGCAACATCTTTCATTCTCTGTGCAGAGCCTACCGATGTTCCTCCAAACTTTAAAACCTTCATTTTACGTTTCGAATTTTAATGGATTGTTAATAATTAAATATCAGAATGCAAATTTAGCAATAATAATCAATTTCTTTTTGTTTTTATGCCAAATTTACTTCTATGTTTGATTTTTTTATGAATTTTGTTGCTCTTCAAGCTTGTGCGACTCACATTTATATACTTTGCCTGGATATTCGGAAAGTAGGTTTATATTATGAGTTGTCATTATTATGGCCGAGCCTTGCGAACATATTTCTCTGAGGAGCTCAACAATTTTGTGACCTGTTTCTACATCAAGATTACCTGTTGGCTCATCAGCAAGAATGAGCTCCGGCTTGTTTAGTATAGCCCTTGCTATTACAATTCGCTGTTGTTCGCCTCCTGACAACTCGTTTGGCATTTTATATCCTTTTGTTTCCATGCCAACTTGTGTGAGTACTTCGGCTATTCTGTTCTGGATGTCGTTATTGTTTTTCCACCCTGTAGCTTTCAATACAAATTCCAGATTTTCTTTTACAGTACGGTCTGTAAGCAACTGGAAGTCTTGAAAAACAATGCCTATTCTTCTTCTTAATGCAGGTATATGCTTTCTTTTTATGGTTTTCATGTCATATCCCAGCACAGTTGCATTGCCGTCTTTTATGTCGAGCTCTCCGTAAATGGATTTCAGGAAAGTGGATTTTCCACTTCCAACTTTACCTATAAGATATACAAATTCTCCAGGACAGATGCTGAAACTGATATTTTCAAGAATCTCCTGTTCCTGTTGCCAGATGCTTACATTACTATATGATATAAGTGCTCCTTCGCTCATTGATTAATGTTTTTTCCAGGTTTCACTGTGGCGTTCCTTAAGTTCTCTGGCCAAGTCTTCTATACGGTAGCCTTTCGATGTCAGTAATACTATAAGGTGATAGATGAGGTCGGCTCCTTCGTAAATCAGTCTTTCGTCAGTACCGTTGCATGCTTCGATTATGGTTTCAACAGCTTCTTCGCCCACTTTCTGTGCCATTTTGTTCACTCCCGATTGGAAGAGGCTTGTTGTGTAAGATTTTTCCGGCATTTCTTCGTGGCGTTTGCAGATGAAGTCCTGAAGCTCTTTAAGGAACATGATATCCTGTTCGTTCTTATCGCCCCAGCAAGTGTCAGTACCTAGGTGGCAGACAGGTCCTACAGGATTAACCATTATAAGAAGTGTGTCGTTATCACAGTCGGCCTTTATTGATACTACATTCAGGAAGTTACCACTTTCTTCACCCTTAGTCCAAAGTCTGTTTTTTGTGCGGCTGAAGAATGTAACCTTGCCTGTTTCTACTGTTTTCTGATATGCTTCTTCGTTCATGAACCCCAGCATAAGTACTTTCTGAGTGTAATTATCTTGTATGATGGCTGGAATAAGTCCATTCATTTTGTCAAAATTCAATTCCATAATGTCGTAATCAATTTTGGGTTAATATGTATGTGTATTTTAAAATCTTACGGAAATACCTTCATTCTGAAGATACTCTTTAAGTTTCATAATAGGTATCTCTCCAAAGTGGAATACACTTGCAGCGAGTGCGGCATCTGCCTTACCAAGTGTGAATGCATCTCTGAAATGTTCCATCTTTCCTGCACCTCCTGAAGCTATTACAGGTATGTCAAGCGTTTCACTCAAATACGCCAAAGCTTCGTTTGCATATCCGGTTTTTACGCCGTCGTGGTCCATACTTGTGAAGAGGATTTCGCCTGCTCCGCGGTCGTTTACCTCTTTTGCCCATTCGTACAGATATCTTTCTGTTTCCACTCTTCCACCGTTAAGATAGCATTTCCATCCACAGGCTGTCTGTCTGGCGTCAATAGCAACCACACATACTTGTGAACCGAAATGTTTTGCTATTTCATCCACAAGCATCGGATTTCTTATTGCAGCCGAGTTTACAGACACTTTGTCAGCACCGGCATTAAGCAGTCTGTCGACATCTTTAAGTTCGTTTATCCCACCACCAACAGTGAAAGGAATATTGATTTGTGCAGCTATTCTCTTTACGAGATCTGTAAATGTTTTTCTTCCTTCGTGGCTTGCTGTGATGTCGAGGTAAACAAGTTCGTCTGCTCCTTGTTCGCTATAAGCTTTTCCCAGTTCCACTGGGTCGCCCGCCTGACGCAGATTTACGAAGTTTGTACCTTTGACAGTCTGTCCGTCTTTTATGTCAAGGCATGGTATAATTCTTTTTGCAAGCATAATCAGTCTTGTTTGTCAGAGTTTGATAAATCGGACAAGTCCTTTAGTTTAATTTTACCTTCATATATTGCTTTCCCGAAAACTACGGCAGGAATACCGGCTTCGTCCAGTCTGTATATATCATCCAGGCAGCTTACTCCACCACTGGCTATCAGATGCATATCCGGATGGTTTGCCATTATGCTTTTATAAAGTTCTATTGACGGTCCTTCCAGCATTCCATCCTTACTGATATCGGTACAAAGAACTTTTGATACTCCTTTTGAAGTATATTCTTTCAGGAAATCTTCAAGCATTATGTCGCTTTCCTCTTTCCATCCGTTGATAGCTATTTTATTGTCTTTTACGTCGGCTCCCAGAATTATCTGTTCGTGACCGTATTTGTTCAGCCATTTTTCGAACAGTTGTGGATTCTGGACCGCTATGCTTCCCACGGTGACCATCTGTGCCCCGTTATCGAAAGCTATAATAAGATCCTCATCCGATTTTATTCCTCCTCCGAAGTCGATAATAAGAGAGGTTCTTCCGGCCAGTTGTTCCAAGATCCTGTAGTTGACAATATGTTTTGATTTGGCTCCGTCCAGGTCAACTACATGCAGTCGCCTGATTCCGTATGCCTCAAATTCTTTTGCTACTTCAACAGGATTTTCATTGTATATCTTTTTAGAGTCATAGTCTCCTTTTGAGAGACGGACGCATTTTCCGTCTATTATATCTATGGCGGGAATTATTTCTATCATAACAAGATATAATTATGTGTTTATAGTTCTAAGAAATTTCTCAAGATTCTTTCTCCCGTCTTTCCGCTCTTTTCAGGGTGGAACTGTGTAGCATAAAAATTGTCTTTATGCAGTGCCGAACTGTAAGGCAGAATGTAGTTGGTACGTGCGGCAGTGAAATCATTCAGCGGAACATAATAGCTGTGGACGAAATAAACATACTCATCCTTCTCGAATCCTTTAAACAGAGGACTTACGGCATTCTCGATAGTATTCCATCCCATGTGTGGCACTTTGTCAATGTGTCTTTGCGGACAGAACCTCTTTACATCTGTATCGAAAATCCCGAGGCATTCAGTATTTCCTTCTTCCGAATATCTGCACATAAGCTGCATCCCAAGGCATATTCCCAGAACCGGCTGCCTTAAATCCTTTATTAATATATCCAGATTCTGCTCCTTCAGGTATTTCATTGTGGTTTCCGCTTCGCCTACACCTGGAAATATCACTTTGTCTGCTTTAAGAAGTATCTCCTTGTCGGATGTTATGACAGGTGTCACTCCGATACGCTTTAAAGCATAATCCACTGAGAAAATGTTGCCTGCATTGTATTTTATGATTGCTACATTCATTGTTTTTCTTTATTTACTGTTTGTTCAGTCGTTTTTGCAAAAGTAACTAAATAATATTTAATTCCTAGCTTTTATGTCAAAAAGTTTGCTTTATAGCATATTTTATTACATGATATGATCTTATTATAATATATTTCTGAATAAAGTTTTTTATGATTATATGTTGTGATAAATAAATGAATTTTCTGTAATTTAATTGGGGGAATTAATACAATTACAAAAATTATATATACCTTTACAATGTTGAAACAATATTAAACTAGTGGAAAATATGAAAACGAACAATGCTATTATTGAAGTGGAGGTTTATGAATCTCCGAAATGTCAAGTGATAAGCTTGGAAAGTGAATCAACTATCCTTAGTGGTAGCGTTTCGTCAACGCATGAAGGATTTGAAGAAGATGAATATATTTGGTGAATTAAGATTTTATGTATGAAAAAATATTTTATACCGTTCCTTATTCTAGGAACATCAATGTTGTATTCATGTACTAAAGAAGAAATTATTTCGGATATAAATTCTTCAAGTGCTGAAAAAGTTAAAATGGAGTTCAAGGCAGGTATTGATGCTTTGTCTCGTACTGTTTTAACTACAAACAATGTTGTCGAATGGGAGGAAGATGATGCCATATCTTTATTTGATTCCAATGGTAATAATAAATTTACAACCTCGACTGGTGGATCTTCAGTTACATTTACTGGGTCAGCGCAAAATAATTTGGAGATATATTATGCATTATATCCGTATAATGCGAATGCTGCTATTTCCGGTAGTGTGATTACTACTACGTTGCCTGCCGAACAAGTTTCATTTGAAGGTAGTTTTGCCAATATGCTAAATCCATCGGTAGCAAAGTCCGGCAGTGATAAAACTTTAGCTTTCAAAAATGCTTGTGCTTTGGTGAAGTTTACTTTACAATATACCGGAAACAACGCTATTAAGAAAGTGATGTTTCGTGGAAATGGCGGAGAAGCATTGGCTGGGACAATACATATTGATGCTTTATCTGCTACTCCTTCTGCGACAGTGGAAGCAGAATTTGCTGAAACAGAAGTTACACTCAGTGGTGAATTTACATCTGGGAAAACTTATTATTTTGTAACTGCTCCTGCTGAATTGAAAAATGGATTATCACTTGTTTTTTATGATAATAGCAATAAAGAATGGAAACGTTTGGGTAGTAATCCAGTGACATTGACAGCGGGACATATATTGGATTTGGGAACTGTTACCACTGGTGAATTTAAAGAAGTTGTTCATATTAGTAATGCAGATGAATTGATTAGTTGGGCTGCAAGAACAGATAAATTGACTACAGATGTTGTTTTGGATGCGGATATTGATATGAACGATCAGGCATGGACTCCTGTAGGAAGTAGCATGACTGCCGGTGAAGGATATTCCGGTAATTTTGATGGTAATGGAAAAACTATAACGAATCTGACAGTGAGTGGAACAGGTAATGTAGGTTTCTTTGGTGGACTTGCCCAGGGTGCGAAGGTGCATGATGTTATATTTTCCAATGCTAAAATAACTGGCGACGGATCATCATCCGGTGTGGTTGCAGGTGTCAGTTTGGGTATCATTGATAACTGTAATGTAAATAATTCTATTGTTTCGGGAAATAATGCCGGTGCCATAACAGGTAATAACAGTGTGCAGGTTAATAACTGTAATGTACAGGATGTTACAATAAATGGCAACTATTTGGCTGGTGGTATTTCTGCTTATAATTATGGTAAAATAGAATATTGTACAGTGTCTGGTGATAATACCCAAATAAAAGCGACAGGTTCAAGTTCTCGTGCCGGAGGAATAGTAGCTTCAAATTCAGAAGAAAATAATGTATCGACAAGTGGACGTTTGCTGAAATGTGCAGTTGAAAAAGCTAATATTTCTGGTGTTTGGGCTGGAGGAATAGCAGGAGAAAATGCTTTTGGAACAGTTGCACAGTGTGTAGTTGATAGAAGTGTAATTATTCATGAATCAGGTCAAAACAGTACTCGACTTGGTGGTGTAGTAGGTTACAATGCTCGTGGAGAAGTCGTTGCAAGTTATTCTGCATATACTACAGTTGGTGCACAAGATTTAAACTCGGAGGCTATGGGTGGAATCGTTGGTTACAATTACAGCTTGTCTGCTTATGTTTATGGATGCTATTCAACACATGTATCATTGCTTGGTAATGCTGGTAATAATATAGGTGCTATTGCGGGATATAATAACGGACATGTAACTTCATGTTATGCAGTTTTGCCTGAAAATGTATCAGATATTAACTTGGTAGGCAATAATATTGCAACGAGTGGGATAGACCATTGCGTAGAAGTAGGTGGAAATAATTATACAGAACTTGAAAATGCCAGTGATCTTACAGTTACAGATGGTACCGTGTGGAAAGCTGCAGAAATTTGGGAAATAACAGCTTCTGGTGCTACTCCTACGATAAATGTAAATTATATAGGAGAAGCCGGCACTAATTAATTTAATTCAATTGCTATATATTAATGGGACACGATTTCACATTTGATACGTGTCCCATTTTTTTAGTCTTATTTCTTGCCAGGCAATTGTGGAATAATACTTTCTATTCTGTTTTCCACTTCGTCAGGTAGTTTTGAGAAGAAATCCATTCCAGTAACATTTTCCACACTATCCACAGTCACCATGTATTTCTCTAAATCTTGTGAACGGGCGATGTTTTTGAATATAAATCCCAAGGCTATAGGATTCTTTCTGTTATATATAAGTATAACCTTGAAGAATCTGTCAGGTACGGCAACCTTATGTCCGCCAATCCTTTTAGGTGATTTGGAATCGAAAATTGGTCCGCATGCAATGTAAATTCTTCCATATTTGTCTGCCCAGTCTCTGCAAAGTTCTTCCAGGTCGTTCCAATCACCACGATTCAGATTGCCAACTTGAGGGCATATATTGCTCATATAGAACGATTCTATCATAGCCTGTCTGTTCCATTTCATATCCGCTGCCGGAGCCATGTGACCTCTGTCGTATCCGCTTTTGGTATAGTCCTTATGAACAACTCTCAGCTCAGGCAGGTCCGGATCGGGCATGAACCTGTCATATCTTTCTGTTTCTCCTTTAGTTTCTTCCCTGGTCAGTTCCCATGCCACCCAATTGGGGTTCTTATAATACTGGTTGTATGATAGGGTATAGCCTGTTCTGTTTATGATGATTTCCTTCTCGTATCTTCCCGGATATGTATAAACAGGTATTTCCAGATTAAGTTTAGGTGTTTCGGCAGATGAGGTTGTCTCTTCCTTGTTTCCTGATCTTATCTTTTCAATTACCGGTTTCAGGTTTTCTGCCTGTGCTACTATTTCATCCTTAATCTTGTCGGCTTCCTGAACAGTCTTCTTTAAAGTTTTCTGTATTTTCTTATTGTCCGGGAGTTCCGGTAGATTTATGTTTTTATTCTCAGAATAAACATAGTAACCTCCGGCGCATAATCCGATAAGTATGATTAGCAGCAACGGTTTCCACTTAATACCGCTTTTCGCTTTTTTCTTTTTTGCCATATTACTTAATAAGTTTGAATCTTATCCTCAGAATGCCATCGTTATAGTCGTGGCTTATAATCTTGAATGTTCCAATTTCTGATGTGTTATTAACATGAAGCCCTATGCAGAGGCATTCGTCGTAATCGCCAACCTTTACTATTCTTACAGTATCCGAGGCGTTTTCTGGCAAGCGTTTCAAGTCAAATCTGTCTGCAGCTTCCTTCTGTGTTATGAATTCTGTTGTCACATCAAGATGCCGTGCAATAACACTGTTTACGGTATCTTCTATTCTTGTAATATCTTCATCGTTCAGAGGCTGTGGTATGGCATAGTCCAGTTTGCTTTTCTTCCTTTCGATATGTGCCGAAACAGCTCTTCCGCATCCGAAGAGGTTTATCATTGTTCTGTTGATTATGTGTTCGCAGGTGTGCATGGGAGGAAATTCCTGTTTGTTGTGTGCGTTAAGTTGGGTTTCCATAAATTTAGTTGTTCTGATTAATTAGATTTACAATTACTTTTACAATAATATCTTTTTCTTCTGTTCTGCTTTCTGCAATCATTAATGTAATGGCTACTAAAGTATTGTCGGCTATTCGCTTTTCTCCATTCTGTCTGTAAAGTATCCCATTGTTTTCCATAAACCAGAGAAACAGCATTGCGGCAATTCGTTTGTTCCCATCACTGAAAGAATGATTCTTAGTCACTAAATATAGTAGCATTGCTGCTTTCTCTTCAATACTTGGATAAAGCTCAATTCCACCGAAAGTCTGGTATATAGTAGCGATTGAACTTTTGAATGACTGATCTTTCTCATGTGCAAACAATTCGCTTTCACCGAATTTTCCTTTCAGGCTATTGATTGCTTCCATTGCATTCTCGTAAGTAGCTTGGAATTTATCACCTTTAGTTGTATGCTCTATAGTAAGTTGCTGATAGTCATATTTGTCAAGAGTGTCTAATGCATATACATAATCAGTCACTACGGCTAAAAGTCCTTTGGATTGCTCTGAGGTTAGCTGTTTCTGATTTTTTATTGTGTTTCCAAGAATGCGAACAATATCTTTAAGTTCCTCATATCTTTCCAATTTTATTTTCTGATTGATGGCATACCCTTTTATGATATATTCTTTCAGAATTTTATTGGCCCAGATGCGAAATTGGGTTCCACGTTTGGATTTTACACGATAACCAACTGATATGATAACGTCTAGATTGTAATAAACCAGTTCTCTGGTTTGTAATTTCCCTTTTATAGCGCCATGTGAAGTGGTATGTGCAAAATTTGCACATACCACTTTTTCGTTTAATTCACCTTCTGAAAAAATATTTTTAATGTGTTTACCGATAACAGTTCTTTCTCTGCCGAACAATTCGCTCATTTGCGCCTGTGTCAGCCAAACTGTGTCATTATTTATTTTTACATCCAGTTTGATTTCACCGTCCTCAGCCTGGTAAATAATTATATTATCTGAAAGCTCGGATGCATTTATCGTTGGATATTCCTGCTTGTTGTGTACATTAAGCTGAGTAGATTGATTCATAATTAACTACATTATTGTTCGTTTTGCAAATTAACTAAAAATATTCATTACTATGATATAATAGTCATTATTCATTCTATTTTTCATTACCATAGTGACAGAAATTTTAGAGAAATATAGTTTGCAAAGTGCTTAAATGTCTTTTATAAGACATTGAAAATAGGCGATTTTTAATTATCTTTGCACTCAAATTAATTTTACGCAATAAAAACGAATGAAGAATATACGAAATTTCTGTATCATCGCACATATCGACCACGGAAAATCTACTTTGGCGGACCGACTTCTGGAATATACGCAGACTATCAAGGTCACTGAAGGACAGATGCTTGACGACATGGATCTGGAGCGCGAACGTGGTATAACAATCAAGAGCCATGCCATCCAGATGGAATATACCTACAACGGTGAAAAATACATACTTAATCTTATTGACACTCCGGGACACGTGGACTTCTCATACGAGGTTTCGCGCTCTATTGCTGCATGCGAGGGAGCTTTGCTCATAGTTGATGCTTCGCAGGGAGTGCAGGCTCAGACTATCTCGAATCTTTATATGGCACTTGAACACGACTTGGAGATTATTCCGGTTCTGAATAAGTGTGATATGGCAAGCGCAATGCCGGAAGAAGTGGAAGATGAAATAATAGACCTTCTGGGATGCAAGCGCGAAGAGATTATCCGTGCATCCGGTAAAACAGGTATGGGTGTTGAGGAAATCCTTAAGGCTGTTGTAGAACGTATACCTCATCCGGTAGGTGACGAGGAAGCTCCTCTTCAGGCTCTTATCTTTGACTCTGTGTTCAACTCTTTCCGTGGAATTATTGCTTATTTCAAGATTGAGAACGGAGTGTTGAGAACAGGTGATAAGGTAAAATTCTTTAATACAGGAAAGGAATATGATGCCGACGAGATTGGTGTACTGAAGATGGATATGGTACCTCGTAAGGAACTGCGTACAGGAGACGTAGGGTATATTATTTCAGGTATCAAAACATCAAAAGAAGTTAAAGTAGGTGATACGATTACACATATTGCAAAACCTTGCGACAAGGCCATCGACGGTTTTGAGGAAGTTAAACCGATGGTGTTTGCCGGTGTTTATCCTATTGAGGCAGAAGACTACGAAAACCTTAGAGCATCATTGGAAAAGCTTCAGCTTAACGATGCTTCGTTGACATTCCAGCCTGAATCTTCATTAGCATTGGGATTCGGTTTCCGTTGCGGATTCCTCGGATTGCTCCATATGGAAATTGTTCAGGAACGTCTGGACCGTGAGTTTGATATGAATGTTATTACCACTGTGCCTAACGTATCGTATATGATATACGACAAGCAGGGTGGAGTGCAGGAGGTACATAACCCTGGTGGTATGCCAGATCCTACATTGATAGACCATATAGAAGAACCGTTTATCGATGCTTCCATAATCACTTCTACAGATTATATCGGTCCGATTATGACATTGTGTCTTGGCAAGCGTGGTGAGTTGGTTCGTCAGGACTATATCTCGGGTAACCGTGTGGAATTGCATTACAGGATGCCTCTTGGAGAAATAGTGATAGACTTCTATGATAAGTTGAAGAGTATTTCCAAGGGATATGCTTCGTTCGACTATCATCAGTCTGGTTTCCGTCCTTCAAAACTAGTCAAACTTGATATTCTTCTGAACGGTGAGTCTGTGGATGCGCTTTCCACTCTTACACACTTCGACAATGCGTACGACCTGGGACGACGTATGTGTGAGAAACTGAAAGAACTTATTCCACGTCAGCAGTTTGAAATCGCAATCCAGGCTGCAATCGGTGCGAAGATTATCGCTCGCGAAACTATCAAGGCTGTGCGTAAGGATGTAACTGCGAAATGTTACGGTGGTGACGTGAGCCGTAAGCGTAAACTTCTGGAAAAACAGAAGAAAGGTAAGAAACGTATGAAGCAGATTGGTACAGTGGAAGTGCCTCAGAAAGCATTCCTTGCAGTATTGAAACTCGACTAATGACTATAACTGTATAATGAACGAATCCATGACGGTGTGTTTTTATTCTGTCATGGATTCTTTTTTTATTGATATAGGGATAAAAAAATACCAGACATATCTTTTGATATGTCTGGCATAAACCTATTCTGTAATAGTAAATTATTTCTTGAAGTATCTGTTGTACAAACCTTCGAAACCTTTTCCGTGACGAGCTTCGTCCTTAGCCATTTCGTGAACTGTATCGTGGATAGCGTCAAGGTTAAGAGCTTTAGCACGAGTAGCGATACGCTTCTTGTCAGCGCAAGCACCGCTTTCAGCGTTCATACGCTTTTCAAGGTTTGTCTTAGTATCCCATACGCAGTCGCCAAGAAGTTCAGCGAACTTAGCAGCGTGTTCTGCTTCTTCCCAAGCGTAACGTTTGAAAGCTTCAGCTACTTCTGGATAGCCTTCGCGGTCAGCCTGACGGCTCATAGCCAAGTACATACCTACTTCTGTACATTCGCCCATGAAGTGGTTGTTAAGGTCTTTAATCATTTCTTCGTCGCAACCTTTAGCTACACCGATTACGTGTTCGTCTGCAAACTGAAGACCACCTTCTGTCTCTTCCATTTCTTTGAATTTAGAAGCTGGAGCCTTACACAATGGACACTTTTCAGGAGCTGAGTCACCTTCGTGGATATAACCACATACTGTACAGATAAATTTCTTCATAATAGTAATAAGTTAGTTAGTTGTTAAATTAATATTTTGTAATCCGATTCTAGTTTTTGTCGGAATTATTCCTTTTGCAGTCAGGGCAAACACCTTTGTAATAGTTGTGTACCTCTTCAACACAGAATCCTTTGTCTGCCATGTTATTCATGGTTTTTTCGTTGATATGCATAGGCACATCGAAAATCTTACCGCAACATTTGCACTGGAAATGTGCATGTGCCGATGTATCACCATCAAAACAAGCATTGCGCTCGTCTATCGTTAGCATCTTTGCGGCTCCATGTTCAACAAACAACTTCAGTGTGTTATATACAGTTGTTTTTGAAAGGGTAGGAATATTATCGTGAAGTGCCATATAAATCTCATCAATACAAGGATGGGTATGATGCTTCAGGAGATAGTCCATAATTGCGATGCGTTGTACGGATGGCTTGATGTCGTAACTAAGCAAATATTCGTAAACGTTCATACTCTCTTTCAATTCTGTAATTATTACAATTTTATTTCAATGGCAAAGATACAAACTTTTTTCTAAACTACAAGTTCCAAACTTACTTTTTTGTTTTTTTTACTTTTAACTTATCTGCCGTGCAAAGGAATAATTTGTATTTTTGCACTGACTATACATTATATAACAAATTATATGAAATTTGGTTTTGTAAAAGTGGCGGCTGCCATTCCTGCGGTAAGGGTGGCCGACTGTAAATTCAATGCACAGCAGACTGAGGCACAGATTATGGTTGCCGATGGCAAAGGAGTGCAGATTGTGATTTTTCCCGAACTGAATCTTACGGGATATTCATGTGGCGACCTGTTTTCCCATCAGCTTCTGATTGATCAGGCAGAGATGGCTTTGATACAGGTAATGAACAATACCCGTCAGTTGGATATTATATCTATAGTGGGCATGCCCGTTATGGTCAACTCTACTTTGGCCAATTGTGCGGTTGTATTCCAGAAAGGAAAGATTCTTGGAGTGGTGCCTAAAACCTATCTTCCAAATTATAAGGAATTTTATGAACAGAGATGGTTTGCATCGTCGTTAACATATGCTGGAGTTTCGTCAGTGAGGCTATGCGGACAGATAGTGCCATTTGGTAAGAATCTGCTTTTCGACACATCGGATACGTGCTTCGGAATAGAAATATGCGAGGATGTATGGGCTCCTGTACCTCCAAGCTCAGAACTGGTGCTGAAGGGAGCAGAGATAATATTCAATATGTCTGCCGATACAGAGAATATAGCTAAGCATCAGTATCTGCGCTCGTTGCTTGCACAGCAGTCGGCACGCTGTCTGGCAGGATATGTTTTCGCATCAAGCGGTTTTGGTGAATCTACAACAGATGTGGTATTTGCCGGAAATGCCCTTATCTATGAAAACGGAACCTTGCTTGCCGAAGCTGAGCGTTTTTCATTCAATGAGCAGTTGGTGGTCAGCGAAATAGATGTGGAGCGTTTGCGTGGCGAGCGTCTTGTCAATACTACTTTTACTGCCAGCATAAGAGCATATGGAGCAGGGGATGTGCAGCATATTCAGGCTGAGCTTGTAAATAGTCGCGACCTATCGCTTACTAGATATGTAGACCCTCATCCTTTTGTTCCTGCAGGTGGAAAACTTCTTGACGAAAGATGTGAGGAGATATTCTCTATTCAGGTGGCAGGACTTGCAAAACGACTTGTACACACCAACTGCAAAACAGTAGTGGTAGGTATATCAGGTGGACTTGATTCTACTCTTGCTTTACTTGTGTGCGTTAAGACTTTCGATAAGTTGGGATTGCCACGCAAGGGTATAGTAGGTATCACTATGCCTGGATTCGGTACAACGGACCGCACATACAACAATGCTCTTACACTGATGAGTTCGCTCCAGGTCACTACCAAGGAAATCAGCATCAAGGATGCATGCATACAGCACTTCAAGGATATAGAGCACGACATGTCTGTTCATGATGTTACATACGAAAACGGTCAGGCCCGCGAGCGTACTCAAATCCTCATGGATTATGCCAATAAGATTGGCGGTCTGGTGATTGGTACCGGCGACTTGTCTGAACTTGCTCTTGGTTGGGCAACTTATAATGGCGACCATATGTCGATGTATGGTGTAAATGCCAGCATACCTAAGACACTGGTGCGCTATCTTGTAAACTGGGTGGCACAGACGGGTGTAGACGTGATTTCGCGCAACACATTGCTTGATATTATAGATACTCCTATCAGTCCGGAACTTATTCCTGCCGATGAAAATGGAAATATCAAACAGAAGACTGAAGACCTTGTAGGTCCGTATGAACTTCACGACTTCTTCCTGTATTATTTCCTAAGATTCGGAATGCGTCCGGCAAAGATTTTCTATCTGGCAGAGATAGCTTTCAGAGGAATGTACGACAGCACTACCATAAAAAAATGGCTGACTAATTTCTGCCGTCGTTTCTTCAATCAGCAGTTCAAACGTTCCTGTCTTCCTGACGGACCTAAGGTGGGTTCTGTTTCACTCAGTCCAAGAGGTGACTGGCGTATGCCAAGCGATGCCAGTGCGGCAATGTGGCTTAAGGAATGTGAAGAACTTGTAGGATGATTTTATAAATGTCATGGCATAATTACCGTGACACGTTCGTGTTACACGCGTTGCACGTACGTGTCACTTTCGTCACACGAACGTGTTCCAATCGTTACACGTACGTGTGACGCTAATTTTATATAGGAGTTTTGTGAATTCTGTCAATTGATATATTTATCGGTAAACGCTTTTACCTTCTTGGTGTATTCTTCCGGATAGTTTTTATACGATGTAGCATGGTCTGTTTCAGGTACAAGCCATATTTCTTTTGGCTCTGATTTTGCTGCATACACTTCGTTTACCATGTATGTAGGAACGAAATCATCCTTGTCGCCATGTATGAAGAACATCGGTTTGTTGCATTTTTTCACTTGCTCTATGGCAGAAGCTTCGTGGAAATTCCATCCGTTCTGAAGTTGGCAAATCCAGCTTGCTGTGTACAGCAGTGGGAATGCCGGCAGATTGAACTGCTCTTTAAGCTCTTTCTTGAACTGTTCCCAAACACTGGTGTATCCGCAGTCCTCTACAAAACATCTGATATAATCAGGTAAAACTTCGCCCGAAGTCATCATGGTAGTTGCTGCACCCATTGATATTCCGTGGACAACAGCCTGGATAGAGTCGCCGAAAATTCCCGGAGTCAGGTTTATCCATTCCTTCACGTCAAGACGGTCCAGCCATCCCATCTGTATGGCATCGCCTCCGCTCAGTCCGGTATATCTCAGATCAGGGATTATGATGTTGTAACCCAAAGACTGATTGTACATATATCCTATGTGGAACATCCTTATTGCGCTGTCCGTATATCCATGTACTATTACCGCTGTCTTTTTTGTCGGGTGTGATGCATATGCATAATAAGCATGCAGTCTGATTCCATCCGGTGCAGTAATGAATGTATCTTTCAGCAGTTGATTTCCCTGAAGGCTGTCCAGCCATCCGTTTATCTGGGGATAAGTGTCGCGCATATAAGCTTCCGAACCTGCAAGGTCTTTACCCCTGTTTTCCGGGCGAAGAGAATAGTCTATCATGTACAGACTTCCTCCCACCAGTCCGCCCGCTATCAGAATGATAATGACAGCAAGGCTGATGATTAATTTCTTATGTTTCATATTATAATATTATTTGTTCCATATTTCCCATGCGCCGAAAGCCTGCAGCAGAAGCATTTCAAGTCCGTTTTTAACTATTGCTCCTCTTTCCGAACCGTTTTTCATGAATAGGGTAGTGTCCGGATTATAAAGCAAATCGTATAGCAAGTGTTCCGGAGTGAGGCAATCGTATGGAATGTTAGGGCATTCGTCCGCCTTTGGATACATGCCTGTAGGTGTACAGTTCACTATCACCTTATATTCTTTCATCACTTCCGGTGTTATATCGTCGTATGTTATGGTATTTTCATTTCTTTTCGATCTTGACACGAATTTCGTTTCAAGCCCCAGTTTGTGAAGTCCGTAGTTGATGGCTTTAGATGCTCCCCCGGTACCTAAGATAAGAGCCTTCTTGTGGTGTGGTTCAAGCAGAGACTCTATTGATTGTGTGAACCCCATAACATCTGAGTTATAGCCTGTAAGTTTCAGTTTACCTTTGTTCTTTTCTATCTTGATTACGTTTACAGCTCCTATTGCCGCAGCATCTTTGTCAAGTTCGTCCAGATATCCTATCACCTGTTCCTTGTAAGGAATAGTAACATTCAGTCCGCAGAGGGTAGGGTTCGACTTTATTATTTTGTTAAAATCATCAATAGTCGGAATCTCAAAATTTACATACTCTGCATCAATATTTTCCGAATGAAATTTCTCGTTGAAAAAGTTTTTTGAGAAAGAATGCCCCAAAGGGTAACCGATTAAGCCGAATTTCTTCATTGTAGTAAAAATTTTAAGTTATTTTGTCGCAAAGTAGAGTGTACAGATACCTAATGTAAGTCTTTTGAATGTCACTTTGCTGAAACCTGCCTTATATAGAATTTGTTGCATTACTTCTCCCTGTGGAAAAGCCTTTATGGATTGTGGCAGGTATGTGTATGCACTGTTGTCTTTCGATAGTAATTTCCCGATTGTAGGAATTACGACTTTCGAGTAAATGGCATAAAGCTGTTTCATCGGAAATGTTTCCGGCTCGGACAGTTCCAATATGACCAGATGTCCGTCTGTTTTCAGAACGCGGTGCATTTCTGTCAGACCTTTGTCAAGGTTCTCGAAGTTGCGTACCCCGAATGCCACTGTTATGGCATCGAATCTGTTGTCGGGGAAGGAGAGTGAAGTACAGTCTTCCTTGGCAAAGGAAATCTGTCTTTCCAGTCCACACTGTTTTACCTTTTCACGTCCCACATTCATCATACCCTCCGAGATGTCGGTACCTATAAGCTCTTCCGGCTGAAGCACACGGCATGCCTGTATGGCAAAATCGCCTGTTCCTGTAGCTACGTCCATCATGTGCATAGGGCGGTATGGCTTGAGCATATTGATGGCCTTGCGTCGCCAGCTCTTGTCAATACCAAGCGAAAGAACATGGTTCAGATTGTCGTAGGTGGGGGCAATGTTGTCGAACATTTTTTCTACCTGTACAGCTTTGCTTTCGTCCTGATTATAGGGTTTTATGTTTTCTTGAGGATAGTTTGACATGTTGTGAGTTAGTGTAGGATTTGTGGATAGAATATATGATGGGCGGGAAAAGCCCCGCCCGGTCATAATTATTTCAAGTATTCAGTAACGTTCTTTTCGATGCGTGATGCAAGCTCTGCTGTATCAGCCTTTACGAATGTTTCACCAGTGATGTGTTCGTAAAGTTCGATGTAACGTTCGCTGATAGAGTTTACTATTTCCGGAGTCATTTCAGGAACAGTCTGTCCTTCCTTGCCCTGGAAGCCATTAGCCATCAGCCATTCGCGTACGAATTCCTTAGAAAGCTGTTTCTGAGGTTCGCCTTTTTCGAAACGTTCTTCGTAACCTTCTGAATAGAAGTAACGGCTTGAGTCAGGAGTGTGGATTTCGTCCATCAGATAAATCTGACCGTTGTGCTTACCGAACTCGTATTTAGTGTCTACGAGGATAAGACCACGTTCGGCAGCCATCTGTGTACCACGTTCGAACAAAGCCAGAGTATATTTCTCCAGTGTAGCATATTCTTCAGGAGTAGCAAGACCTTTAGCGAGGATTTCTTCTTTAGAGATATCTTCGTCGTGCATACCCATTTCAGCCTTAGTGGTAGGAGTGATGATTGGTGTAGGGAATTTCTGGTTCTCGCGCATACCTTCTGGAAGTTTCACACCGCAGATTTCGCGAACACCGCTCTTGTAAGCACGCCATGCGCTACCGCACAAGTAACCGCGAACAATCATTTCTACAGGGAAACCTTCGCACATTACACCCACAGTGACCATTGGGTCCGGAGTAGCGAGTTTCCAGTTTGGACAGATGTCAGTTGTAGCATCAAGGAATTTGGCTGCAATCTGGTTCAACATCTGGCCTTTGTAAGGAATACCTTCAGGCAAAACAACGTCGAATGCCGAGATACGGTCTGTTGCAACCATGACTAATTTTTCACCGTTGATGTTGTAAACATCGCGAACTTTTCCGTGGTAAACACTCTTCTGACCAGGAAAGTTGAAGTCTGTTTTTGTTAATGCTTTACTCATCTTTTCTATATATTTTAGGAAGTAAATATGTTTGTTTTATTATTGTTTTGATGCGGCTTTCTTTTCTGTTTTCTCAGCCTTTTCGTCTTTTTCTGTCTTTGCTTTCTCCGCTTTCTGAGATTTTACTTTTTCTTCGAATTTCTCGTAAGCTTCCACAATTCTTGTCACCAGTTTATGTCTTACGATATCCTTCTTGTTAAGCTCTATGAAACTGATGCCTTTCACGCCTTTCAGGATTTTCATGGCCTGTACCAATCCGGATGTCTGAGACGAAGGAAGGTCAATCTGAGTCATATCGCCGGTGATAATCATCTTGGTGTTCATACCCATACGGGTGAGGAACATCTTTATCTGCTGTGTAGTTGTATTCTGAGCCTCATCAAGAATTACTACCGCATCGTTCAGCGTACGTCCGCGCATGAAAGCCAGTGGGGCTATCTGTATGATGTTCAGTTCCATGTATTCCTTCAGCTTGACGGCAGGAATCATGTCTTGCAGTGCGTCGTACAGTGGTTGCAGATACGGGTCTATCTTGTCCTTCATGTCTCCCGGAAGGAATCCCAGTTTCTCGCCTGCCTCTACAGCCGGACGGCTTAATATTATTTTTTTTATTTCCTTATTCTTGAGAGCTCTCACAGCCAGAGCTATTGCGGTATAAGTTTTGCCCGAACCGGCCGGTCCTATGGCGAATATCATATCGTTTTTTTCAAAGTCCTTTACCAGCTTCAACTGATTAGGACTTCTGGGAATGATAGGTTTTCCGGTAACGCTGAACACTATTGCTTCGCTGTTCTTTTCTATTTTTGTGTTCTTGCCTTTTACTATATCCAGAATAACCTCCTCGTTGAGCGAATTGTATATCGAGCAGTGTTTTTCCAGTGCTGTCACAGCTTCTTCGAAGGCACACATTTCTTCCTCGTCTCCCATTATCTTTATGACATTTCCTCTAGCCACTATCCTCAGTTTGGGAAACAGAGCCTTTATCATTTGCATGTTGACGTTGTTCACGCCATAGAAGATAACCGGATCGATATCTTCAAGTACAATATGTTTTTCTATCATTCAGTCAAATTCAATATGCTTTAGTTTTGTATATTTTTCTGCAAATTTAATGAATCCTTTTGATTGTTATGTAGAAATAGGTATAAAAAATGCCGACTTAGGACTAAAGCCGGCAAAAAAAGGACACGAAGAACGGTACCGTAAGGTCTATCAATATTCCGTGGAAAATAGCCACTGGAATCATGTCTTTTCCTGAATACCTTGTTATTATAGGCAGTACCACATCCATAGAGTTTACTCCGGCGGCTGATATAGGTGCCAGCTTGCCGAAATATTTCACCAGCAGCGGTGTTCCCAGCAAAGCCATCATTTCGCGGAAGATATTCGACAGAAGTGCTATTGTTCCCAGCTCAGTAGCAAGCTGAATGCCGAGAGATGCCTCCTTGAACTGTGTGATAAGTATTGATGACAGCGAGTAATAGGCAAATCCGCTACCTACAGCCAGACAGTCGAAGATGCTCCATTGCGAAAGAAGCAGACTGGCAAATGCCGAAAACAGCAATGTGCCGATAATTGTGGCAAGAGGTATGAGCAGATACTTGGGACGTATATCCTTTACTATAGATTTCAGATCCTTGCTCGAACCTATGCTCAGTCCCACCTGCAGCATAAGTGCATACAGTATATACATTGACAGGTTGCTCTTCTGCAAGTCGAGAGGTATGATGTCCATTACTCCCAATATGCACCCTGCCATAAAAAACAGAAGAACTATCAGACTACCCTTCATGGCTTTCTCCTTTCTTGAAAAACAGTGTCAGTACCAGCCATGCAGCGATTATACTGCCACATGTAGCCGAGAATGCAATTATGGCTGCCTGCCATCCGAAACTTCCGAGATTTTCGATTATTCTGTCGTTCGAGCCTACGGACAGTCCCATTATGAACAAAAGCAATATGATGGTGTATGATATGGTTTTTTCAGTCTTTTTCAGAAAGTCCATGTTTCTGAAGATATAACCCAGGATAATTCCTGTGAACATTGTTCCTATGATTGTAAACATAACTGTACTTTATTAAGAATGAGAGAATGTGATTACCTTGAGATATATACATGGATATACCTCTGAATTTAAATTGAGAAAAATAGATATGTACAGGTTATGTTTATTGGAATCCGCTGAACCAATGAACGGACGCACTGCGATGTCCGAATGTAAGATATATTCGGAGCGGAGTGTGTGGTTGTATGTATGTCAGAAGTTTGTTCATCGGTCAGTTTGTTTAGTTTTGCGATGCAAAGGTATGATGAAATTGCATATTTTCCAAATATTTATAAGTTTTTCCTTCGTCGGGGAAATTATTTCATTCATAATATGGTAGATAATTGAGTGAAAGTAATAACTTTGCAACTATTAATAATGTAAACATTTATATTTGATATGAATACAGCATTTAACTTTGTTTCTTTATCCTACAGACAGAGAAGGACATACGTGTTTTCTGTACTCTTCATTCTGGGGAATATTCTTTTGCCTCAGTTATGCCATCTGGTTCATCTAGGTGGTCCTACAATGTTACCTATTTATTTTTTCACTCTGGTGGGAGCATATAAATATGGTATGAAGTTAGGTTTGCTTGTTGCAATCCTTTCTCCTCTTGTAAATTCATTTTTCTTTGGAATGCCTGTACCGGCTTTGCTTCCGGCTATAATATGTAAGTCTGTACTGCTTGCGGTGGCAGCAGGATTTCTGGCAGGTCGTACCGGAAAGCTTTCTATCTTTTCTCTGATAGGTGTCGTGCTGTTTTATCAGATAGTAGGCGGAATGGCAGAATGGGCTATCAGCGGCAGTCTGGATGCGGCTCTTCAGGATTTCAGAATAGGTGTTCCGGGAATGTTACTTCAGGTTTTCGGAGGATATTGGCTTTTAAAATCGATTTCAAAAATTTAAATTCATAAAAGACTTATGACAACATTATTACTATTGGGGATAGGAATGCAGGAAGTCCTGCTTATTGGACTAATTATTTTGCTTTTATTTGGTGGAAAAAAGATTCCTGAATTGATGAAGGGATTGGGTAAAGGAGTAAAAAGTTTCAAGGACGGTGTGAAAGGTCTTGAGGACGATATAGAGATGTCAGATAAAGAAAATAAAGATAAGAAAGCGCAGTAAAAGTGGAGCAGGACGATAAAGTAATGACATTCTGGGATCACTTGGAAGAGTTACGAGGGGTTCTTTTCCGTATAGTGGGTGTGATAGCATTATTCACTATTCTTGGATTTTGTTTCAAGGACCAGCTTTTTGCTGTTGTTCTTGCACCAAAGGAATCCGATTTCATTTTTTACCGCTTCCTGTGCCGTTTGGCCGAATTGCTCGGTATGCCTGGTTTATGCCCTGGTGAATTCTGTTCCACACTTATCAATACCCAGTTGGCAGGTCAGTTCATGATGCATGCAATGGTATCGATATATGCAGGTCTGATAGTGGCATCGCCATATGTCATATATAAACTGTTTCATTTTATTTCACCCGCATTATATGAGAACGAACGAAAATACTCTGTTCGTGTAGTTACAAGCGGGTATCTGCTGTTTATTATAGGTGTCTTGGTAAACTATTTTATCATATTCCCGCTTACATTTCGTTTTTTGGCATCGTATCAGGTTAGTCTTGATGTTCAGAACACAATAATGCTTTCGTCGTACATTGATACGCTGATGCTTCTGAGTCTGCTTATGGGAATTGTTTTCGAGATTCCTGTAGTTTGTTGGTTCCTTGCCAAGATAGGGGTACTTCATTCTTCGTTCATGCAGAAATATAGAAAGCATGCATACGTAGTTGCACTCATTGTGGCAGCAGTTATTACCCCTACATCAGATGTATTTACATTATTGCTTGTTTCTGTTCCAATATTTGTATTGTACGAAGCAAGTATTTTTATAGTTAGAAAGGTTGATAAGAATGTTGATGATTGATTTAAGAAAAGCTTTGTTAGCCATACTTTGTTGTGTTTCTTCGGTGGTCAATGCCGGGGATACTATAAAGTATTGTGCGCCATTGGATTTTCCGTTATTACTCAGTGCCAATTTCGGCGAGCTGAGACCAAATCATTTTCATAACGGTCTTGATTTCAAGACAAAAGGAACAGTTGGGCATCCTGTGCGATGTATTGCCGACGGGTATGTGTCGCGTGTGGCTGTCCAGCATGGTGGGTACGGTCAGGCTATATATATCACTCATCCCGACGGACATACTTCGGTCTATGGTCACGTTCTTTCGTTTGCTCCCGAAGTAGAGAAATACGTAAGGGAATATCAGTATGCCAACGAGACTTTCGTCTGCTATCTCTATCCCGAACCGGGACGTTTCAAGTTTAAGAAGGGCGATATCATAGCATTGAGCGGTAATGAAGGTTCATCTGCCGGTCCTCATCTTCATCTTGAAATCAGAAAAACCGGAACAGATGAATATCTTGACCCTATGCCATATTTCAGGAGTAAGATTAAGGATACCAAGGCGCCGAAGGCAAGCTTTATAGGGCTTTATCCCGTAAAGGGTAAAGGATTGGTGGAAGGCTCAACCAATAAAAAGATTTATCCCGTAGCATCTGTAAAGTCCCCGATTACTGCCTGGGGTCAGATATATGCAGCTATAAGTGCCAAGGATTATATGGACGGCACATCCAATTTTTACGGGGTGCATTCCGTAACTCTGTATGTGGATTCTGTAGAAGTGTTCAACAGTAAGACAGACAGGGTGCTTCCAGATGAAAACAGAATGATAAATACCTTTACCGATTATGACGAACTTGTGCGTTCGCGCCGATTGATGATGCGTTCGTACAAATCGCCTGGAAATAAATTGCGTCTGCATCATGTGGGCAAGGATAGGGGTGTTGTGAATATAGACAGCGAAAGAGACTATAAGTTTGTTTATGTCCTTGAAGATAATTTCGGAAATAAGAGTAAATACCGTTTTACCGTGAGAGGGAAAAAACAGGATATTCCGGAATACTGTATGAAAGGAGAAGAATTGCTTCTGTCATCACGTACAGCGATAATCCAGCGTCCGGGCATGGAATTCATTATACCCAAAGGAATGCTTTACGATGATACAAAGGTAAGTGTAGGCATAACAGCCGAAGATACAACAGCCGTTTCGCTTGAATATGATATTGATGCCGGAAATACTCCGCTTCACGGTTATTGCCCTCTGTCGATAGGGGTAAGGAAACTTAATACAGTATCTCCCGATAAATACTATATCAGGAAGATTGACGGTAGGAGGACATATTACGTAGGAGGTAAATACGACAATGGCTGGATGAAAGCAAGGGTACGTAGTTTTGGAAAGTATTCTGTGGCCGTTGATACAGTTCCTCCTTCTGTTATTCCGTTGGACAAGGCTAAGTGGCGTTCCACTTCGAATATCCGTTTCAAGGTGTCCGATAAGGCTACAGGAATCGCTTCTTATAAAGTATATATAGACGGAAAGTTCGTACTCTTCGGTCTGAAAAAGGGAATTCTTGTCATACAGGATAAAGACAAAGTAAAGAGAGGGGTTCCTCACAAATTAGAAGTCATAGTGACAGACAACTGCGGAAACGAAACTCGTAAACAATTAAATTTCTAAATAACAATTCAATAACAAACGCTTATGATGAACAGAGTGTTAATGGCTGTAGTATTGCTTGCAGCCTTTGTAGTAAACGGTTGGGCTTGTACCAACTTTATTGTCGGCAAGAAAGCGTCTGCCGATGGTTCTGTAATAGTTTCCTATTCTGCCGACTCTTACGGAATGTTCGGATGGCTGTATCACTATCCTGCTGCTACACATCCGGAAGGTGCCATGCGTGATATACACGACTGGGATACTGGTAAGTATCTTGGACAGATTGAGGAAGCCAGACAAACATATAATGTAGTGGGTAATATGAACGAATATCAGGTTACTATCGGTGAGACTACATTCGGCGGTCGTCCTGAACTGGTTGATACTACAGGTATCATGGACTACGGAAGTTTGATTTATGTAGCCCTCCAGCGTTCGCGTACTGCCAAGGAAGCCATTAAGGTTATGACAGATCTTGTAAAGGAATATGGTTATTATAGTAGCGGTGAATCTTTTTCTATTGCCGACCCTAATGAAGCATGGATTATGGAAATGATTGGTAAGGGACCAGGCATCAAAGGTGCAGTATGGGTAGCAGTCCGTATTCCTGACGATTGTATTGCAGCTCATGCCAACCAAAGTCGTATTCATAAATTCAATCTTAACGACAAGGATAATTGTCTTTATTCTCCGGATGTAATCTCATTTGCACGCGAGAAAGGTTATTTCAGCGGCAAGAACTCTGAATTCAGTTTTGCCGATGCATATTGTCCACTTGATTTCGGTGGTCTTCGTTTCTGCGAGGCACGTGTGTGGAGTTTCTACAATATGTTCAGCAAGACGACAGGCGATGCTTATCTTCCATACATCCTTGGCGAGAGCAAAGAGCCTATGCCTCTCTATATAAAGGCTGATTCAAAACTTTCTGTACGCGATGTTCAGAGAGCAATGCGCGACCATTACGAAGGTACACCGCTCGATATTACTAAGGATATGGGTGCAGGTCCTTTCGAAACTCCTTACCGTCTTTCTCCTCTTACATTCAAGGTTGACGGAGTGGAATACTTCAACGAACGTCCTATCTCTACACAGCAGAGCGCATTTTCTTTCGTAGCTCAGATGCGTGCCAATTTGCCAGACCCTGTTGGTGGTGTTTTGTGGTTCGGACTTGATGATGCAAACATGACTGTATTTACTCCGGTCTACTGCTGCACAGACAGAATTCCTGTTCCATACGCTGAAGGAAACGGCGACTGCATCACATTCTCATGGGATTCTGCTTTTTGGATTTACAATTGGGTGGCAGACATGATCCGTCCTCGCTACAGCCTGATGATAGACGATATGCGTGCTGTACAGAAAGAGTTGGAAGATACTTTCGAGTCTGCTCAGTCAGGAATAGAATCCGCTGCACTGAAGTTGTATCAGGAAAATCCGGCAAAGGCTAAGGATTTCCTTACAAACTATACTGATATGACTGCCCGTACTACTATTGACCGTTGGAAGAAACTTGCCGAGTTCCTTATCGTTCGTTATAACGACGGGGCAAGAAAGAAAGTCAAGAACGGAAAGATGGTTGCTCCTGAAACCGGAAATTGTGCTCCATTGGAACGCCCAGGATATCCTGAAGAATTCCTTAAAGAGTTAGTAAAGGCTACAGGCGACAGATATAAATCAAAAGTTTTGAAATAAAAAAAGAGGTCCTCGGACCTCTTTTTTTATTATCAGTTGCGGAAACTCAATCCGTCTCCACCACGTTCCACTATGATTGGTTTTGTTCTGTCCACTTCCTGTGAAAGAAGTTTCTTTGACAAATCGTTAAGCAGATAGCGCTGTATCGCACGCTTTACCGGACGGGCACCGAATTCAGGGTCGTAGCCTGCTGTAGCTATGAAGTCAACAGCCTGGTCAGTCATCTGGAGTTGTACACCGTTCTCTTCAAGCATCTTTCTTATGCCGTTTATCTGCAGACGTACAATCTGTTCTATTTCATTCTTGTTCAATGGCAAGAACATGATAGTCTCATCTATACGGTTCAGGAACTCAGGACGGATGGTCTTTTTCAGCATATTCATCACCTCGTTCTTGGTTTCCTCTACTATCGTGTCATGATTCATCGGAGTGATTTTCTCAAACTGGCTTTGTATGTATGAGCTTCCCAAGTTTGAAGTCATGATGATGATAGTATTCTTGAAGTTCACCGTACGTCCCTTGTTGTCTGTCAGACGGCCGTCGTCCAATACTTGCAACAAGATGTTGAATACGTCCGGATGAGCCTTTTCGATTTCGTCGAACAATACAACAGAGTAAGGTTTACGTCTTACTGCCTCAGTCAGCTGTCCGCCTTCATCATAACCGACGTATCCCGGAGGCGCTCCTATAAGTCTTGACACTGAGTGTTTCTCCTGATACTCACTCATATCTATACGCGTCATCAGCGATTCATCATCGAACAGATATTCTGCCAGTGCCTTTGCTAATTCAGTCTTACCTACACCGGTTGTACCTAGGAAAATGAACGAACCTATCGGACGTTTAGGGTCCTGCAGTCCTGCGCGGCTACGTCTCACAGCATCGGATACAGCCTGGATAGCCTCGTCTTGACCTATGACACGTTTGTGCAATTCGTCTTCCAGATGAAGAAGTTTCTCACGTTCGCTTTGCAGCATCTTGCTTACCGGTATGCCTGTCCAGCGTGATACCACGTCTGCTATGTCTTCGGCGGTTACCTCTTCCTTAATCATGGCACTGTCGCCCTGCTTGTGTTTCAGGTCTTCCTGAATATTCTTTATTTCAGCTTCCAGAGCCTGCAATTTGCCGTAACGTATTTCAGCCACACGTCCATAGTCACCCTCACGTTCAGCTTTGTCAGCTTCGAACTTGAGTTGCTCTATTTCCTTCTTGTTCTGTTGAATTTTATTTACAAGTTCCTTCTCACTTTGCCATTTAGCCTTGTAGGAAGTTTCCTGTTCTTTCAGTTCGGCAATCTCCTTGTTCAGCTGTGCAAGTTTGGCTTCATCCTTCTCACGCTTGATAGCCTCACGTTCAATTTCCAACTGTTTCAATCGGCGTTCAATCTCGTCAAGTTCTTCAGGCAATGAGTCACGTTCCATACGCAATTTGGCTGCAGCCTCGTCCATAAGGTCGATAGCTTTATCCGGCAAGAAACGTTCAGTTATATACCTGTTACTCAATTCAACGGCAGCTATGATAGCCTCGTCTTTGATACGTACCTGATGATGGTTCTCGTATCTTTCCTTCAGACCACGAAGGATTGATATAGAACTCTGGGTGTCAGGTTCGTCCACCATTACAGTCTGGAAACGACGTTCAAGAGCCTTGTCTTTTTCGAAATATTTCTGATATTCGTCCAGGGTAGTAGCACCGATACTTCTCAGTTCACCACGAGCCAATGCCGGTTTCAGGATATTTGCGGCGTCCATCGCGCCTTCGCCTTTACCTGCGCCAACCAAGGTATGTATCTCATCGATGAACAATATTATGTTACCGTCCGATTTTGTTACCTCGTTGATTACAGATTTAAGTCTTTCCTCAAATTCACCTTTATATTTTGCACCTGCTACAAGTGCACCCATATCGAGTGAGAACAGCTGTTTGTTCTTCAGGTTTTCAGGCACGTCACCACGCAGGATACGCTGTGCCAAGCCTTCCACGATAGCTGTCTTACCTGTACCCGGTTCACCTATCAGGATAGGGTTGTTCTTTGTACGGCGGCTCAAAATCTGAAGTACACGTCTGATTTCTTCATCACGACCTATTACCGGGTCCAACTTACCGGTACGTGCAGCCTCAATCAAGTTAATTGCATATTTTGAAAGAGATTGATAAGTGTCCTCACTTGATTGTGAAGTTACTTTCTGTCCCTGTCTGAGTTCGCTGATTGCGGCACGCAATTCCTTGTCGGTCATTCCGGCATCCTTCAGAATAGTTGCCACTGTACTTTTTACATTGAGCAAAGCCAGAATTATAGCTTCAAGTGAAACGAACTCGTCGCCAAGCTCTTTTGAGTACTCAACTGCCTTTTGCAATACATTGTTAGTATCGCGACTCAGATAAGCCTCACCACCGGAAACTTTAGGCAGAGATGCAATCTGACGGTCAAGAACTGTAGCTACCTGCTGGCCGTTTATTCCAAGTTTCTGGAATATGAAGTTGGTCACGTTTTCGCCTACCTTCAATACACCTGCAAGTATGTGTTCCGGCTCTATGGCCTGCTGTCCCCGGCTTTGTGTCAAGTTCACAGCTTCCTGTACGGCCTCTTGCGATTTGATTGTAAAGTTGTTGAAATTCATATATATTCTCCTTTCTTTTTTATTCTTACTGATGTTTATTTATTTTGACATAAGAACAAAAGATTATATTTTTGGGTCCTTATGTTCTTTTGTCTTAAACCACGCTTATATCACTCCAAACACCTTGCCAAACCTGTTTTGTGAATGATTATATGTCTAAATGTCAGATACTTAGCACTTAATACTGCAATTTTGTCCTTTTTCAGGACAGTTTGTCTGTAAAGTTTTTAGTATCTTTACACGGTAATTGAATTTTTATGGAAAAGAAAATAGAATTTGCACCAAACGTGATGCTTATTGATGCATCATATCTTGATAGAGTGGTCCGCGATATGGCCAATCATTTTTCACCTATATTAAACAGAGAGTTGCCTAAGGCTGACCTTGCTTTGTTGCTTGAATGTCTTGCGCTTGATGCAGGAGTAGTGTTGGGCGACAATGCCGTTCAGGTAATTTTCATATACAGTCCGGAAGAGACACGCATATCGTTCTGTACTCCGTCCGATTTGGATAAGGAACTCAATAATGTAGCATTCAAGAGTCAGCTTGGCGAATTTTCGCTCTATTCTTTCCAGCCTTCTGATATGGCTACATGCGAGGACCTTTTTAACGAGGCTCTTATGCTTGCCGGTGAATCCAAGGATGTGAAACGTGTTGTTGCTGTTGCCGATGAAGACGCTTATCAGCAGAAAACTCATTCCACACTCAATAAGATCAAAGGTAAAGACAGCATAACACTCTTCGGAATGAATCCTCCTAAGGATGAGGCTGCATATTCTTTTGAGATGCTGGGTTTTGCAGTCCTTCAGTCTTTGGGAGTTAGAGCTGATGAGTTGTAATGTCCATATATTTCTTGGTGCCGACTATAGTCAGCACCACTGCTCACTATCGTCGGCAGCTCTGCCCACTATCGTCGGCAGCAGAATAGATATTGATATTTAAACAGCATTTAGCTACCTTTTAAACAGTGTTTAAACACTATTTAAATGCCATTTAAAAATAAAACAGTCATGTCCGATTTCCGTCTTAAAGTATTTTACAGTGTTGCAAAGAATCTAAGTTTCACAAAGGCCTCGCAGGAACTGTTTGTCAGTCAGCCGGCAGTGACAAAACATGTGCATGAATTGGAAAGCATGTATCATGTACGTCTGTTTGACCGTATGAACAACAAGATTTCCCTTACAGAAGCCGGAAAGGTGATGATGGAGCATTGTGAACGCATTCTTACAGAATATCGCAAGATGGAATACGATATGCATCTGCTCAATAACGAATATGCCGGCGAACTGCGTCTGGGAGCAAGCACTACCATAGCACAGTACATTCTTCCACCGATACTTGCAAAGTTTACGGATAAATATCCCCAGATTAAAGTATCACTTATTGATACAAATTCCCGTAATGTGGAGAATGCCGTGTCGGAACATACTATAGACATGGGTATGGTGGAAGGAGTGTTCCGTACTCCAAACCTTAAATACGAGGCATTTCTTTGCGATGAACTGGTGCCGGTGGTACGCTCGTCTGCTCTTCCCGCCGATGTAGAGGAAATAACCCTTGAAGAATTCTGCAAGATTCCACTTGTCCTGAGAGAAAGAGGATCGGGTACACTGGATGCTATAGAAACAGTTCTGGCAGAGGAAGGATTGAAACTTTCATCGCTTAATGTAAGAATGCATTTGGGCAGTACGGAAAGTATCAAGTCTTTTCTGGCATGTAGCGACTGTATGGGGATTATCTCCATTGCCGCTTTGGTGAAGGAATTGGGCGAAGGACAGTTCAGGGTGATAGATGTGTCCGGGCTTCAGTTTACACGCCATTTCTGTTTTGTGTCCGCTCAAGGGCAGGAGATAGAGGCTGCACAATTGTTCATGCGTTTCGTGCGTAGCAGTTTGGAAAGAACTAAAGATAAATGAGATACAAGGCTTCAGTTACAAGTTGACAAGGTTTATATCCTTATGTAGAGTCTCGTCAACTTGTCAACTCGTCAACTAATAAACATATAATAATGAGTACAAGAGAAGAACAAATGCAATCATTTGGCCGTCTGCTTGATGTGCTGGACGAATTGCGTGAAAAATGTCCGTGGGACAGAAAGCAGACAAACGAAAGTCTTCGTCCCAACACTATAGAGGAAGTTTACGAACTTTGTGATGCTTTGATACAGAATGATAAGAAGAACATCTGCAAAGAACTGGGCGATGTACTTCTTCACGTAGTATTCTATGCCAAGATTGGTAGTGAGACTGGCGATTTCGATATAAAGGATGTGTGCGATAAATTATGCGACAAACTCATTTTCCGCCATCCGCACGTATTTGGCGAAGTAAAAGCCGATACAGCTGAGAAGGTATCTGAAAACTGGGAGCAGATAAAGCTGAAGGAAAAAGACGGCAACAAATCTGTTTTGAGCGGAGTACCTGCCGCACTTCCTTCACTGATAAAGGCATACCGTATCCAGGACAAAGCGCGTAACGTAGGTTTCGACTGGGAAGACAGGGAAGATGTATGGAAAAAAGTGAAGGAAGAAATCACCGAGTTTGAGTCAGAGGTCGGCAATATGGATAAGGAAAAGGCAGAAGCCGAGTTTGGCGATGTGATGTTCAGCCTTATCAATGCGGCAAGACTGTATAAGATTAATCCGGATAATGCACTGGAACACACAAACCAGAAATTTATCCGCCGTTTCAACTATCTGGAGGAGCACACCATTAAGGCAGGAAAAAACCTGAACGATATGACTCTCAGCGAGATGGATGAACTGTGGAATGAGGCAAAATCCAAAGGATTATAGATTTTTGCGATATTTTGATGTATAACTCTTTCATTTTGAAATCAATTAACTATCTTTGTCGGCAAATTAGTAATTAAAATTCAATTAAAGATGAATAAATCAATTATCACCGTAGTGGGAAAAGATACTATAGGTATCATAGCAAAAGTATGTACATATCTGGCAGATAACAAAGTAAACATACTTGATATATCGCAGACTATCGTTCAGGAATATTTCAACATGATGATGATTGTCGATATGTCAGCCATTGATAAACCTTTTGAACAGATAGCTACAGAAATGTCAAGTCTGGGAGAAACAATGGGTGTTCAGGTAAAATGTCAGAGAGAAGAAATCTTCGACAAGATGCACCGTATCTAAGAAAAGGAGACAAGGTTTCAGTTACAAGGTGACAAGGATTGCCATCCGAATGGAATTAACATCTGGCGAAGCTAAAAACTCGTCAACTCGTCAACTCGTTACCTAACTTATAAATTCAAAAACTCAAAAACTCATGATAAATATATCCGAGGTTATTGAAACCAACAAAATGATAGAAAAGGAAAATCTTGATGTCCGCACCATCACTATGGGTATCAATCTTCTGGATTGTGCCGACGGAAATCTGGATGTCCTTTGTCAGAATATATATAATAAGATAACACGTCTTGCAGGAAAGCTGGTAAGTACAGGCGAGGAAATATCAAAGGAATTTGGTATTCCTATCGTGAATAAGCGAATTTCCATAACACCGATAGCACTTGTAGGCGGTTCGGCTTGCAAGACTTCCGACGATTATGTAAAAATTGCCCAGACACTGGATCGCGTGGCAGCCGAGTTGGGAGTAAACTTTATAGGAGGTTACTCTGCTATCGTTTCTAAAGGTATGAGTCATAGCGACGAACTGTTCATACGTTCCATCCCCAAGGCATTGGCATGTACAGAGAGAATATGCAGCTCTGTCAATGTAGGTTCTACAAAGACAGGTCTCAATATGGATGCTGTACGTCTTATGGGAGATATAATCAAGGAAACTGCAGAGTTGACAAAAGACCGCGACTCACTTGGTTGCGCCAAGTTGGTAGTTCTATGTAATGCTCCTGACGACAATCCGTTCATGGCAGGTGCATTCCACGGAGTATCGGAAGACGATGCCGTTATAAACGTAGGAGTAAGTGGTCCGGGAGTAGTGAAATATGCACTCGAACAAATCAGAGGAGCAAGCTTTGAAGTTCTTTGCGAGACAATCAAACGTACAGCATTCAAGATAACACGTGTAGGACAGCTCGTGGCACAAGAGGCATCTCATCGTCTGGGTATTCCTTTCGGTATAATCGACCTTTCACTGGCACCTACACCTGCAGTAGGCGATAGTGTAGCCGAAATACTTCAGGAAATTGGTCTTGAATATCCGGGTGCACCGGGTACTACGGCAGCTCTTGCTTTGCTTAACGACCAGGTTAAGAAAGGTGGCGTTATGGCATCATCATACGTAGGTGGTCTTAGCGGAGCATTTATTCCTGTAAGCGAGGATCAGGGAATGATAGATGCAGTAGTGGCAGGAGCCCTTACGATAGAAAAACTTGAAGCCATGACCTGTGTCTGTTCAGTAGGACTTGACATGATAGCTATTCCTGGTGATACACCTGCTACGTCTATCGCAGGTATGATAGCCGATGAGGCTGCCATAGGAATGATAAACCAGAAGACAACAGCAGTACGTGTAATCCCTGTAGTGGGAAAGACAGTGGGCGAAACTGTAGAGTTCGGAGGTCTTTTGGGATATGCGCCTGTTATGCCTATCAACCGTTTCAGCTGCGATGCTTTCGTAAACAGAGGAGGACGTATTCCTGCTCCTATACATAGTTTCAAAAACTGATAATAGGCTTTAATTTCAATAATTTATAGATTGTAAGAAAAACGTCTTGTCATTTTACTTGAAACGTCTTGTCGTTTTAGTTAAAATGACGGGGCGTTTTTTTATATTATTACACTGAACCGGATAAATAATAGCATAAGGTAGGTGCGATATTTTATTTGAGATATGCTTAATAGAGGAATGTATAAATATATAACTATGAATGTCGTATCTTTTGTGTAAATTTGCAGCTGAAATATTCTATTGATTTATCTATACATTTATATAAAAGATGACTGATTATTTGGATGAACTCAACGAAAGCCAGCGTGCTGCCGTGCTTTATAATGAGGGACCTTCGCTGGTGATAGCCGGAGCAGGTTCAGGAAAAACGAGGGTGCTTACTTATAAGATAAGATATCTGATACAAGAAAAGATCTGTGATGCTCGTAATATTTTAGCATTGACTTTTACGAATAAAGCTGCAAAAGAGATTGTAGATAGGGTTAATGCTGAAATAGGATTACCTTGGTCGGATTATATTTGGATGGGGACTTTCCATTCTGTTTTTTTGCGTATATTAAGATATGAAGCAAAATATATAGGTTTTCAACATAATTTTACTATATATGATTCTGCTGACTCTAAAAGCTTTATAAAATCATTACTAAAAGAATTAAGATTGGATGAAAAGGTTTATAAACCAGGTTTGGTATTATCACGTATAAGTAATGCTAAAAATCATTTGGTTTTGCCTGATGCATATGCAGTAAATTCAGAATTATATAAAAATGATAATGATGCAAAAATTCCATACTTACGAGATATATACAGGATGTATTTTGAAAGATGTAAACAGGGAAATGTCATGGATTTTGATGATATACTTGTTTATATTTATATTCTTTTAAAGAATCATCCAGAAATATGTGATAGATATGCGAATAATTTTAAATATATTCTTGTTGATGAATTCCAGGATACTAATACAGTTCAATCTAAAATATTATCGTTATTGGTAAAAGAACCGTATAGAATTTGTGTTGTTGGTGATGATGCCCAAAGTATTTATTCTTTTCGTGGGGCTACAATTAATAATATTTTAAATTTTACCAAAGATTATCCCAATGCCCGTCTGTTCAAACTGGAACAGAACTACCGTTCCACACAGTTGATTGTAAAGGCAGCAAACAGCCTTATAGAAAAAAACCGCGAACAGATAAAGAAGGAGGTATTCTCGGAAAACTCAGTAGGGGAGCCTATAACAGTGACAAGTGCATATAGCGATGTGGAGGAAGGTGAGATTGTGGCGAACAAGATTACTTCCATGCACGTAAAGAACGGACAGCCGTATAGTGACTTTGCCATTCTGTACAGAACCAATGCTCAGAGTAGAATATTCGAAGAGGCTCTTCGTAAGCGAGCTGTGGCATACAGGATATATGGAGGTCTGTCGTTCTATCAGCGAAAGGAGATAAAGGACGTTATAGCATATTTCCGTCTGGCGGTAAATCCTCATGACGGTGAGGCTTTGAAAAGGGTAATAAACTATCCTGCCAGAGGGATAGGCGATACTACACTGAATAAGATTATAGCAACGGCAGCACAGGAGGGAGTAAGCCTATGGACGGTCATTTCTTCGCCTCTTGATTATGGACTGAATATAAATAAAGGAACTCATGCCAAATTGCAGGGATTCAAGGATATAATTGCCGGATTTGTAAGCAAGGTAGAAAATACTAACGCTTACGATTTGGGTAAGGAGATTGTAGGAGCATCCGGTATTATGGCGGATATCATGCAGGATACTTCGCCCGAAGGCTTGAGCAGGCGTGAGAATATCGACGAACTGGTGAACGGTATGTACGACTTTTGCGATATACGCCGTCAGGAGGGAAATGAAAGAATGTTCCTGACTGATTATCTTTCTGAGGTTTCGTTGCTTACAGACCAGGATGGAGAAAAAGATGACAGTGTGCCCAAGGTCACTCTGATGACTATTCATTCTGCCAAGGGACTTGAGTTCAGAAATGTGTTTATCGTGGGTATGGAGGAAAATCTGTTCCCGGGACCTATGTCTTCCGATTCGCCAAGGGCTCTGGAGGAGGAAAGGAGGCTGTTTTATGTGGCTATAACCCGTGCCGAGGAGAATTGTTTCATTTCTTATGCCAAAAACAGATATAAATACGGGAAGCCTGAATTCTGTAATCCCAGTCGTTTCCTGAAAGATATTAATCCGGCATTCATGAAGATGCCTGCCGATAGTGGATTTGCGGCAGTTCGAAGCAACGAAGGATATGCCAAACGCAATTATGAAAGAAACTACGAAAGCGGTTATAGAAGGAACTATGAGAGGACTGATTCGTACAGGAGCAACGGACCTTCTATGTTCGATGGTGGAGAAATACCTCAGGAACCGATCAGATTTGTTAAACCTGTGCCGCCAAGGAATCTGAAAAGAATTATTCCTACTGCATCTACTTCGGCCATGCAGGGTATATCGTCCGGCAAAGCCGATACACACGGAGTAGAAGTTGGCCGACTTATAGAGCACGAGCGTTTTGGTAGGGGAGAGGTAGTACGCCTGGAAGGTAGTGGTGATAATTGCAAGGCCACTGTAAGGTTTGAAAATGCTGGAGACAAGCAGCTGTTATTGAAATTTGCACGTTTTAAAATTATTGGATAATTAGAATTATGGATTTGACTAAAGTGCCTTCTCCATGCTATGTCATGGAAGAGGAATTGCTCAGAAAGAACCTGAGTCTGATAAAGAATGTAGCCGAATCGGCAGGAGTGGAAATCATTTTGGCTTTCAAGGCTTTTGCCATGTGGAAATCGTTTCCTATTTTCAGAGAGTATATCAATTATACTACTGCAAGTTCAGAATATGAGGCTCGCTTGGCTTATGAGGAATTCGGAAGTCGCGCGCATACTTATTCGCCGGCGTATACAGAAGAAAATTTTCCTGCTTTTCTGAAGTATAGCAGCCATATCACGTTCAATTCTCTTTCGCAGTTCAATCGTTTTTATCCTATGGCGAAAGAATCTGGCGAGAATGTGTCGTTGGGAATACGTGTAAATCCGGAATATTCAGAAGTGGAAGTGGAACTTTATAACCCATGTGCGCCGGGAACACGTTTTGGTGTGACTGCCGATTTATTGCCTGATGAACTCCCTGAAGGTATAGAAGGATTCCACTGCCACTGTCATTGCGAATCAAGTTCGTATGAACTGGAAAGAACTCTTGAGCATATAGAGAAGAAATTCTCAAAATGGTTCCCTCAGTTGAAATGGTTGAATCTTGGTGGAGGTCACCTGATGACAAGAAAGGATTACGATGTTAATCATCTGATTGGTCTGCTGAAGGGGCTGAGACAGCGTTATCCTAATTTGCAGATTATCCTTGAGCCGGGTTCTGCCTTTACATGGCAGACTGGTCCGCTGGTTGCTTCTGTAGTAGATGTGGTGGAGAGTAAAGGAATACGTACGGCAATACTTGATGTAAGTTTCACTTGTCATATGCCTGACTGTCTGGAAATGCCGTATCAGCCTGCAGTACGTGGGGCAGAATCGCTTCCTATAGATGCCGTGAAAACAGCCGCTCCGGATGAGCATATCTACAGGCTGGGAGGTAACAGCTGTCTGAGTGGTGACTATATGGGAAGTTGGAAGTTCGATCATGAACTGTCGGTGGGTGAAAGAATAGTGTTTGAGGATATGATTCACTATACTATGGTGAAGACAAATATGTTCAATGGTATTCATCATCCTTCGATTGCAATACTTCATACTGATGGAGAATTGGAGGTCTACAAGACATTCAGATACGAAGATTACAGAGACAGAATGTGCTGATATAAATGGTTTGCAACGAAGCTAAAATTTTTGTTGCAAACCATGTTTTTTTACATATATTGATAATCAGATACTTGCAACTATTTGAGAAAAAACTTGTAAAAAAGTGCTCAAATGTTTTGGTAGTTTCGGAAAAAGCTATACCTTTGCACTCGCAATCGGGAAAACAACTAACGATTGAATAAACAATGCGGAAATAGCTCAGTTGGTAGAGCATAACCTTGCCAAGGTTAGGGTCGCGAGTTCGAGTCTCGTTTTCCGCTCACAGAAAGAAAAATTGACATTTTGAACAAGATGCGGAAATAGCTCAGTTGGTAGAGCATAACCTTGCCAAGGTTAGGGTCGCGAGTTCGAGTCTCGTTTTCCGCTCAAGAAGAAATCTGTTTAGATTTTGCACTTGCCCAGGTGGCGGAATGGTAGACGCGCACGTTTCAGGTGCGTGTGTCGAGAGGCATGCAGGTTCGAGTCCTGTTCTGGGCACAAATCTTATACAGTTATGGAGGAATGGCGGAATTGGTAGACGCGCTACTTTGAGGGGGTAGTGACAGTTATGTCGTGTGAGTTCGAGTCTCATTTCCTTCACAGAATTGCGGAAATAGCTCAGTTGGTAGAGCATAACCTTGCCAAGGTTAGGGTCGCGAGTTCGAGTCTCGTTTTCCGCTCACAGAGAGAAATCGGTTATATGCCGATTTCTCTTTTTTGTTTTTATAAAATTTGTATCATCAGGATATTGTCATTTTTCGATAAAAAATAATCTGACTCTTGTTTATTTTGCGTTCTACTTTCATTATATTTGCCGCGCAAAAGATTAAATATTGACTTACATGAAAACTTACGACATTTATTTTTCTGATGATGACTCTTATGATAATAAAGGGTTCTCTTTGAAAACTATGGAAAAAGCCATACATATGGCTGAAGATATGCTGGAAAAAGGAAATGCTTTTACTGAACAGTATGCCGGTGGTACTATATCCGTGGTCGATTCGGACGGTGAGACTGTATGGAGCAAGCCTATTCCGGAATAATGGAAGGAATTTGTTTTATTGATTAACTTTTTAAATATATACTTATGTTCTCAGGTATTGTAGAAGAATTTGCAGAGGTGGTTAATATAGTAAAAGAACAGGAGAATCTTCATCTTACACTGAAATGTTCTTTTGTTGACGAACTGAAGATAGACCAGAGTGTAGCTCATAACGGAGTGTGTCTTACTGTGGTAAGCATTCAGAATGGAACTTACACGGTTACAGCCATGAAAGAAACAATAGAACGTTCTAATATCGGTTTGCTGAAAATAGGGGATAAGGTCAATGTGGAAAGAAGTATGATGATGAACGGACGTCTGGATGGTCATATCGTACAGGGACATGTGGACCAGACTGCAACTTGTGTTGCTGTGGATGATGCAGAAGGTAGCTGGTATTTCACTTTCAAATATAAATTTGACAAGGAGATGGCAAAGCGAGGTTATTTTACTGTAGATAAAGGTTCTGTAACGGTTAATGGAGTAAGTCTTACTGTATGTAATCCCACTGAAGATTCATTCCAGGTTGCAATTATTCCTTATACTTTCGAACATACTAATTTCCACACTATAAAGCCTGGAAGTGTGGTTAATATAGAATTTGATATAATAGGCAAATATTTAAGTAGGATGATGAAGCTTACGTCTGAATGATATTTCTTTTTTGATAAATAATGAAAACGGCTCCCGAACATTAAAGATTGTTTGAGAGCCGTTTGCCGTTTTATTATAAATCCTTTAGTAATATCTGGTTGTTCTGCGAGGTGTATTCTTCGCGTGCCTTGATCATAGCGTTCCATGATGCGGTGTATTGGCTTTTGTCTATATTGAATTCTTCAAATCCTTTTGAATCCAGCTTGTTGAGCATAACACCTAAAGTGAGTTTGTGGATTGCCATGCCTGGCAGGTAGCACACTTCTTCGGTGTTTCCCTTTTCTTTTACTCCTTCGTATATCAACTGCAAATCCTGCAGTTCGTATAGTATATCCTTGGTGAGTCTTATCGGTATCTTGTTTTCTTTGCTTATTTCTTCGGCCGTATATGGATCTTCACCACTTTCAAAGCGTTTGCAGATTCTGGATAGTATCACAGTGCAGAAGAAATCGTGGTATCGGCGACTTATCTTTTTTGATTCTTTACCGTATTTGAATGATTCAAGGTTCTGGCTGACATAATTCATCTCCGCGCCGAAGAGGCATATGCTCCATGAAATTTGTGTCCATAGCAAAAACATCGGTATGGCAGCGAAACTTCCGTATATGGCATTGTAGTTTGATACCCATATCTGGCTGTTTATATATATGTACTGGAAAATCTGGAAAGCGCTTCCGGCAAGTATTCCGGGTATGATGGCATGCGTTAGCTTTACCTTGGTGTTTGGAATGAAAACAAACAGCCCGATAAACATTATCCAGATAATTGCATATGGTAAAAGCTGGATGAAAAATTTCATGATGGGAGCGAGAAGGGTAAATGTCTCCATCTCTTTCAGGAAAGTAGTCATGAATATTGATATACCGCTTGAAACCACTATGAGCAGTGGCAGTAGAAGTATCATTGAAAAATAGTCGGTTATCTTCCTGAAAACCGTGCGGGGACGTTTTACCTGCCAGATGGTGTTGAAACTGCGTTCTATATTGTCAGTCAGGATAAGTATTGTCCAAAGCAACATAACGATACCTACCCCGATGAAAACTCCACTCTTGGCATGTTGCAGATAGGAGTTTATCCAGGTGAATACAAGTTCTGCCTGGCTTGCATTCATGTTCTTTCTGAAAAGACTTTCTATTATGGAGTCGAAACCGAATCCTCGTGCTATTGCAAATAGGATTGCCAGTATAGGGATAATGGACAAAAGTGTGCTGTATGTAAGTGCTGAAGCACGTACTGCTATTCTGTTATTGTTGAATTGTTCTGTTGAAAGGATTATTATCCTTATGGTTTTTATTACAGTCCTGATAATTGGAGGGTATTTTTCTTCATCGGCTATCCATAAATCTTTCTGAAGAAACTTTTTCCATTTGTTGATAGGAAGTTTTGGCATAGTATGGGTTGATGGTGAATAACTATAAAAAAGAAGGCAGCAAACCTATAAGCCGGGTTCTGTTTCCCTGACGGGCAGGGATGTCTGTCATTTATCTACTCCCGTCGTCGCCGACAGGCTCTAGCGGTCTACCCTCCGACGTGGGGCGAGCAACCCTCGTTAATGCCGGTTTACATGACCTTACAACTCCTAAGATGTACAGCCCGCATATCGCTATACGGCTGGTGAGCTCTTACCCCACCTTCTCACCCTTACTCCCGAGGGAGCGGTTATTTTCTTCTACATTACTCTACCCTTGCGGACAGCTTTCTGTTAGGAAGTAGGATGCTCTGTGTTGCCCGGACTTTCCTCTTGTATGGAATACCAGCGACAGACCGGTCTGCTGCTTTCTTACTGCAAAGGTATGGAAATAAACTGAAAAAACGGTAGACTTGGCAGAAATACTTTTATTTTTGTGTTGTCAGTTACTTGTAATGAATGTAAATTTGTCAGTTTACCTCGTTAACACGGGTTAATCGGGATAATTCCAATGTTAAAAGAGGGAAAAAACTGATACTTAGGAGTACAACCGTATGGAATTTGTTATACTTTAGCGGATGAAATGTTAAACAAGTAGTGAAATTAACAATTTAATATAGATAAGATTATGAAAACAGTAACTAAATTTGCGATAGGAGCAGCTTCAATGGTTGCAGTAAGTGCAGGAGTTGCAGGTGTTACGGCTTATGTCGTATCTCAGAATAATCAACCGAAAGAAAGTCAGACTTTTTTTGAGTCATTCAATACAATGCCTTTGACTCGCGCTGTTGCAATGGATTCAAACAGCATGCAGCCAGTGGATTTGACAAAGGCGGCAGAAAGTTCATTGAATTCTGTAGTACATATTGTTGCTACACAGAGAAGCAAAGTACAGACAATACAGCAAATGCCTGATATTTTCGATTATTTCTTTGGAGACGGTCGCGGACGTCAGCGTCAGATTGAAACTCCGGAACAGAAAGGCTTTGGCTCAGGTGTGATTATCTCTAAAGATGGATATATCGTAACCAATAATCACGTGATTGATGGAGCGGATGAAATCAGTGTAAAACTTCAGGATAGTAGAGAACTCAAGGGTAGGGTGATAGGTACCGACCCGACTACCGACCTTGCTTTGGTTAAGATTGAGGGTGATGATTTTCCTGCAATACCGGTGGGAGACTCTGATAAATTGAAAGTAGGTGAATGGGTATTGGCTGTTGGTAATCCGTTCAACTTGGGTTCTACCGTTACTGCTGGTGTGGTTAGTGCTAAATCTAGAGGTCTTGGTGCAAATCAGGTAGAATCGTTTATTCAGACTGATGCCGCAATCAACCAGGGAAACAGTGGTGGTGCATTGGTTAATGCGCGTGGAGAACTTGTAGGTATCAATGCGATGTTGTTCTCTCCAACAGGTGCTTATTCAGGATACGGATTTGCAATTCCTACAAGCATTATGACTAAAGTAGTGACAGACCTGAAACAGTATGGAACTGTACAGCGTGCGTTGCTTGGAATCGGTGGTAGAAATATGGGTGATGAAAATATGAACTATCCTGATGAAATCAAGAAAGAACAAAAGGAACTTGGAATAAATGAAGGTGTACAGGTGGCAGAAGTTACTGAAGGTGGTTCGGCTGATGGTATTCTTAAGGTAAATGATGTTATACTTGAATTGAACGGTAAGAAAGTCAAGACAATGGCGGATCTTCAGGGATTGCTTGCTCAATATCGTCCTGGTGATAAGGTCAAGATAACTGTATTCCGTGACAAGAAAGAGAAAGAATTCACTATCACTCTTAAGAATGCACAGGGTAATACTAAAGTAGTCAAGAAAGCTGATATGGAAATTCTTGGAGCTGCATTCCGTGCTGTGCCAGATGAATTGAAACGTCAGTTGAATTTAGGATACGGTGTTCAGGTGACAGGTGTTACTGAAGGTAGAATGGCCGACAGTGGTATCCGTAAGGGATTCATTATCCTGAAAGCCAACGGCAAACAGCTTAAGACAGTTCAGGATCTTGAAGACGTTATGAAGGCAGCATCACAATCACCAGATCAGGTATTGTTTATGACAGGAGTTTATCCTTCTGGCAAGCGCGCAAATTATGCAGTAGATTTATCTCAAACAGAATAATATAAACAAATAGGTATATAGATTGATTAATTAAGGTAAGAGATTTTAAGAGGCGTTTTATGTAAGATTTGCATATACGCCTCTTTTTATCATTTGCCTATAAATAAAAAAGTTATAATATTGGATAGAATAATTGCTGGTTTCTACATAATTTTATAACTTTGCACCCAAATCGATTTTAAAGAATGAGACAATTAAAGATTACCAAAAGTATCACTAACCGAGAGAGCGCTTCTCTGGATAAGTATTTGCAGGAGATAGGTCGTGAAGACTTGATCACAGTAGAAGAGGAAGTAGAACTTGCCCAGCGCATTCGTAAAGGGGACAGAATTGCGTTAGAGAAACTTACTAGAGCCAACTTGCGATTTGTCGTTTCTGTTGCAAAGCAGTATCAAAATCAGGGATTGAGTTTGCCTGACTTGATTAATGAAGGAAACTTGGGTTTGATTAAAGCTGCTGAGAAGTTTGATGAAACACGTGGTTTTAAATTTATCAGTTATGCCGTGTGGTGGATTCGTCAGTCAATACTTCAAGCATTGGCAGAACAGTCAAGAATCGTGCGTTTGCCTTTGAATCAGGTTGGTTCATTGAACAAGATAAGTAAGGCATTCTCTAAGTTCGAACAAGAAAACGAACGTCGTCCTTCACCTGAAGAATTGGCAGATGAGCTTGAAATTCCTGTAGACAAGATTTCAGATACTTTAAAAGTGTCAGGAAGACATATCTCTGTGGATGCGCCTTTTGTGGAAGGCGAAGATAATAGCTTGCTCGATGTGTTGGTGAATGATGATTCGCCTATGGCGGACCGTTCTTTGGTTAATGAGTCACTTTCGAAGGAAATCGACAGAGCACTATCTACGCTGACCGACAGAGAGAAGGAGATAATCCAGATGTTTTTCGGTATAAACACGCAGGAAATGACGTTGGAAGAAATCGGCGACAAATTCGGGCTAACACGTGAGCGCGTACGTCAGATTAAAGAAAAAGCTATCAGAAGATTAAGAAATAATTCGCGTAGCAAGCTGCTCAAATCTTATTTAGGATAAGATAGAGATTGATTTCCGAAAAGAAATACAGAATCAGGTTTTCATTAGCTTGGTTCTGTTTTTTGTTTCTGTATGTTAAATTATGAGCATACGTTTTCTGTTTTAATCATAAATGATTACTTTTGTCACATTATAAATAATTGATTATGCAATATATAAAGTTGTTATGTTTTTTGTTTGCAATATCGATAGTGGTCGGTGCTGCAGCAAAGAAATCAAAAGATAAGAATAAATACGGAGTTTATATGGTGGGGGTATCAGCATCTTTTACTGATTCTCTTGTCTATATCACAGATATTCAGTTTCTAGATAGTGCTGTAGTCGATAGCAAAGGCTTTTTAGTTGGACGTTCACAGTATAGTCTCCAGCTAAAAGATTATTTGGAAACTAAGGAGAATGGCAAGAACCGTACATGCTTTATGTTTTTCAATGTAAAGAAGAATAAACTTCAAAAGGAATTGTCACAACTGAAGGAAAAGTATAAAAAGGGTGGTAGCCTGGTGTTGAAAAGTGTAAACCCTGAATTTAAGTTTGAGAAGGCTGAAATGTATTAGTCTTCATGTTTTGCGTATCGTTATGCTTTTTATATGGCATTACGATGCGTTTTTGTTTTTATGTATTTTATAAAGGAATGAAGAAATTATTATTTTTAATCTTGTCTGTCATAGTATTTGTTTCTTGTTCGGATGAGATTCCTGAAGAAAAAGCAACTCTGAAATCTGGAAGAACAGTGTTGGCGTATTTGATTTCTAATAATAACTCTACAAACTTAGATAAGTATTTGAAACAGAATCTTGTTGACATGTATTCCGGATTGGCGCAAGCTAAAGATTCATGTACTCTTTTGGTGTATTACCGTCCATACAGCAGTGATGCCGACGGTTTGGAAGGTCCTAGTCTGTTGCAGTACAATTCGGATGGTAAAGGAAACATAAACAATAAGCAATCTCTCGTCGGACAAGATTTGACAGCTGCTAATGTTATAAAAGCTGCTTCCATAAGTGTTTTTCCTGATGAAACACATAATGCTTTAGACAAGAAAACGATGTCCCGCGTTTTGGAGCAAATGTTAAAACTTTCTCCATCTACAAATTATGGTATTATTTTCGGATCTCATGGCACTAGCTGGATGCAGGGGAATGAAGTTGTAGGCAGGTCGTTTGGTGATGATGCAGGATATAACATCAATATTCCTGAAATGGCTGACGTGCTGGAGGAAGTGTTCAGTGGTAAACAGTTGGATTTCATTCTTTTTGATGCATGTATGATGGCTACAGCGGAAGTTTGTTATGAGTTTAAGGATGTAACAGATTACTTGATAGGGGCTGTTGTGGAGACACATGTTTATGGGCATCCTTACGATGTAATTTTGCCAAAACTGTTTAGAACTACTGTTCCATATGATGAAATATGTAAAGACTATATTGATTATAGTAGAGAATTGGAAGCATGGGGAACTTGTGCTGCTGTAGATTGCAGTAAGATGGATGATTTGGCAGAGGCAGTTGCAAACAGTTTGGGTGAAAATTCGGAAAAGCTACTCACTTTGGATATTGATGATATTCAGCAATATGGGGTTGGTTCATTTAAATATTTCTCATTTGATATTGTAGACTGTTTTAGAGTCCTGAATGATGGAAATACAGTAGCACTAGATGATGTTATAAATAAAGTAGTAGTAGCAAAAGAGGCACTATATGGAATACAATATCCTACGGTAGGAAATTCGTTGTATACAATCGAAGAAGGTCACTTTTGTGGTATAGGAATGTATCTTCCATACAAAGTGGAAAAGAGTTCATGGAATTCTTATTACGAAACACTCTCATGGTATAAAGCGGTTGGATGGGAACGTTATAAAACATTATTGACCGACAAGTAATAACAGAAGAAACTAAACAATGGATAAAACTAAAAATATAGCCGCTCTTTTCGATTTTGACGGCGTGGTGATGGATACAGAATCGCAGTATACAATATATTGGAACGAAGTAGGACGTAAATATCATCCCGAAATGGAGAATTTCGGATTGCTTATTAAAGGACAGACATTAACTCAGATATACGACCGCTTTTTCAAGGGTATGGATAATGCCCAGGCGGAAATTACTGCCGGGCTGAACAAATTCGAAAGTGAAATGAAATACGAATATGTACCTGGAGTGGCTGGTTTTATGAAAGAACTTCGCAATAATGGTGTGAAGATAGCTATCGTGACAAGTTCCAACGAAAAGAAAATGGCAAATGTCTATGCATCACATCCCGAGCTTAAAGATTTGGTGGACAGGATTCTTACAGCAGAAATGTTTACCCGCTCTAAGCCTGCTCCGGACTGTTTCCTTCTTGGAGCAGAGGTTTTCGATACAGTACCTGCCAACTGTGTGGTTTTCGAAGATTCGTTTCATGGCTTGCAGGCAGGGACAGCTGCACAAATGGCCGTTGTGGGATTGAGCACTACTAATCCTGAAGAGGCGATAAAGGACAAATGTAATGTAGTTATTCCTGATTTTACAAACTTCACTTATCAGGATATGATTGCGTTGCTTGAAAAGTGATTCGGCAAGTAAAATCACACTTAATTTGTTTAAATGATATAAAACATCTAATTTTGCCGAGTTTTTAAACTGACTTAAATAAAAAAGAAAGTATGGCAGGATATTTATCTGGTGATGTGCGTAAGGTTACCACACACCGTTTGACAGAAATGAAACAGAGAGGCGAGAAGATTTCTATGCTTACCTCATACGATTACACAATGGCACAGATTGTCGACGGAGCCGGAGTTGACGTTATCCTTGTGGGAGACTCAGCATCAAACGTAATGGCAGGAAACGTAACAACACTTCCTATCACAATAGAACAGATGATTTATCACGGAAAATCTGTTATGCGAGGCGTGAAACGTGCTCTTGTAGTAGTAGATATGCCTTTCGGAACATATCAGGCAGATGCGTACGACGGTGTACGCAATGCTATCCGCATCATGAAGGAAACTCACGCTGATGCCTTGAAACTGGAAGGTGGCGAAGAAATCATTGACACTGTAAAGAAGATAATAGGTGCAGGAATGCCTGTAATGGGACATTTGGGACTTATGCCTCAGTCTATCAATAAATACGGAACATATACAGTGCGTGCCAAGGAGGATGCTGAGGCTGAAAAGCTTATCCGCGACGCACACCTTTTGGAAGAGGCAGGATGCTTTGCACTTGTACTTGAAAAGATACCGGCAGCATTGGCTACGAGAGTTGCTTCAGAGCTTACAATCCCTGTAATCGGTATCGGTGCCGGAGGTGGAGTTGACGGACAGGTACTGGTGGTAACAGATATGCTAGGAATGACAAAAGGCTTCAGCCCTAAGTTCCTTCGCCGTTATGCCGACCTTCACACTGTTATGGCAGATGCTATAGGTCAATATGTAAGTGATGTGAAATCTAGCGATTTCCCTAATGAATCAGAACAATACTAATTCAAAAATATAAGAAAAGGACTAATAAATGAAGAACGTAAAGCCTTGCATTAATAAAGGTTTGAGTATCTTCATTTGTTAGTCCTGTGTTTTTTCTATTTAAGTGTAATGTATGTTTAGTACTTCTTACAATACTCCGGAGCAGGTATTCTGGAATAAGAACTTCATACTTCTTATTCTGTCCAATGTATTGTTATACATAAGCGTCTACATGCTTTTTCCGGTGTTGCAGGCCTGGATTACAGGCAAATGGGGATATTCACCAACAGGGGCCTCTTTAGTGTCGTCTTTGTTCGGAATAGCACTGTTCTTGCCTGGAGCAGTCAATAATTATCTTGTAGATGCATTTAAGCGAAAAAATGTGTGTACGCGCAGCATCCTGCTGTTTGCTCTTCTCGGATTACTTTATCCGTATGCCGATCAGATGTGGATGATATACGCTCTGCGTGCTCTTCAGGGAGCATTATTTGCCATTGCTCTCATGGTTACCGGAAGTACGCTTGTCATCGACGTTACACCAAGCACTTTCAGAAGCAAGGCCAATTGGGTGTTTGCTTTCTCTGGAGGTTTGGGTATGCTTTTGGGTGTATCCGGCGGATTGTATTTATCTTCTGTTTTCTCCTTGAACAATATGATGTATATATCTGCAGGCTTTGCCGGTGTGGCATTGTTTCTTGTGTCGATGGTTAATGTATGTTTTCGTGCACCTCTCGAACCGCCTTTGTTCTCTTTCGACAGGTTCATACTTTTCAGAAACATTCCTCCGGGGATAAATATGATGACAGTACCTTTCGTTTTGGGAACGGTATTGGCATATAATCCCGATTCTTTTTTCTATCTTTGTATTGCACTTGGATTTGTCATCTTCTGGTTTATTCCAAGAGCGATAAAGAAGGAGGCCGATGATATAGTGCGTGTTGTGACAGGATATGTATTCATGACTCTTTCGCTTTATCTCATTTCGGCATATCAGCATCATCTTGTTCTGTGTGCAGCAGGGGTTATGATGGGGCTTGGTGTAGCTTCTGCAATGTGTCAGTTTCTGAAGATAATGATAAAGTTGCCTAAACATTGCGAGCGCGGCACGGGATACCACACCTATCAGTTGATGTGGGAAATAGGTATAATGATGGGAGTTGCCTTAGGATTTTACGTATGCCGGTATTACGAATCCCAGCCATTGACTCTGGCAGGTGGAATATGTATGGCAGGTCTGATATGCTATCTCCTGTTTACGCGCAGATATTTTCAGAAAAGAATGGATAATAAATCAACAATTAAATAAATAATAAAGAATATGGCAGACGACAAAAAAATTATCTTTTCGATGGTCGGAGTGAGCAAATCATTCCAGAACAACAAGCAGGTATTGAAAGACATCTACCTATCCTTTTTCTATGGAGCTAAAATCGGTATCATAGGTTTGAACGGTTCCGGTAAGTCAACTTTGATGAAAATCATTGCCGGTATCGAGAAAAGCTACCAAGGCGAAGTTGTGTTCTCGCCGGGATATTCAGTGGGATATCTTGCTCAGGAACCACAGCTGGACGATACAAAGACAGTGAAGGAAGTAGTAATGGAAGGTGTTCAGCAAGTCGTAGATACACTGGCAGAGTATGAAGAAATCAACAATAAATTCGGTCTGCCGGAATATTACGAAGACCCGGAGAAGATGGATGCACTCTTTGCACGCCAGGCAGAACTGCAGGATATAATCGATGCTACCGATGCATGGAACCTCGACAGTAAGCTGGAACGTGCTATGGACGCACTGCGCTGTCCGCCTGAAGACCAGTTGGTGAAGAACCTTTCGGGAGGTGAACGCCGTCGTGTGGCATTGTGCCGTCTCCTCCTTCAGAAACCTGATATCCTCCTTCTTGACGAGCCTACCAACCACCTTGATGCAGAAAGTATCGACTGGCTGGAACAGCATTTGCAGCAATATGAAGGTACGGTAATTGCCGTTACCCACGACCGTTACTTCCTCGACCACGTTGCGGGATGGATACTTGAACTTGACCGTGGTGAAGGTATTCCATGGAAGGGTAACTATTCAAGCTGGCTTGAACAGAAGACAAAACGTATGGAGATGGAAGAAAAAACTGCCAGCAAGCGTCGCAAGACTCTCGAACGCGAGCTTGAATGGGTGCGCATGGCTCCTAAGGCACGTCAGGCTAAAGGTAAGGCACGTCTTAACTCATACGACAAACTCCTCAACGAAGACGTTAAGGCTAAGGAAGAAAAACTTGAAATCTTCATTCCTAACGGACCACGTCTCGGTAACAAGGTTATTGAAGCCAAGCACGTGGCTAAGGCATACGGTGACAAGCTTCTGTTCGACGACCTCAACTTCATGCTTCCACCTAACGGTATAGTAGGTGTCATCGGTCCTAACGGTGCCGGTAAGACAACCCTCTTCCGTCTGATTATGGGACTTGAAAAGGCTGATAAGGGCGAATTTGAAGTAGGAGAGACTGTAAAAGTGGCATACGTCGATCAGCAGCACAAGGATATCGACCCTAACAAGAGTGTATATCAGGTGATAAGCGGCGGAAACGACCTTATCCGTATGGGTAACCGCGATGTCAATGCCCGCGCATATCTGAGCCGCTTCAATTTCTCAGGTGCCGACCAGGAAAAACTATGCGGAATGCTTTCTGGTGGTGAGAGAAACCGTCTTCACCTTGCAATGGCACTGAAAGAAGAAGGCAACGTATTACTTCTCGACGAGCCTACCAACGATATCGACGTAAACACTCTTCGTGCCCTTGAAGAAGGTCTTGAGGATTTTGCAGGATGTGCCGTAGTAATCAGTCACGACCGTTGGTTCCTCGACCGTATCTGTACTCACATCCTTGCTTTCGAAGGAAATAGCGAAGTGTTCTACTTCGAAGGATCATATACCGAATACGAAGAAAACAAGATGAAGCGTATGGGTAATGTGGAGCCTAAGAGGGTACGTTACCGCAAGCTGATGGAAGATTGATAGATATAATGATAAATATGATTAAAGCCGTTGGAGATAGTTCTTCAGCGGCTTTAATTTTTTTATTTTGGTTTTAAGTTCAATAAAAGCTAATACTTTACAAGAGTCCTGCCATATAAACAGGAAGACATAATATATCTTTGTCTTTGCGTACATCTTTTGTATATAAAAGATAACGGTTCTTTATTCTTGACGAATATTTTTCCTGAAACTTATCTAATGATTTATGGGAATTGTAACCCGATGACTTGACTTCAATTGGGCAGATTTTATCTTTTCGGGATAATAAGAAATCTACTTCATAATTGCGTACAACAGGGTTGTCCTCTGCATTGACTTTTTCAACTTTTTCCTTAAAAGTATAATAGAATAATTCGTTTCCTGAACTTTTTAGGATTTGTGCAATAACATTTTCATAAACATATCCCAAATCTGTACTTAATTTATCGGAAAGTAATTTACGATATATGTCATTGTCGGTGTAGTCTTTATCCATAAATGCTAAAGTTACAAACAATCCTGTATCATTCAGGAACATCTTGAAACAATCATAGTCTGCATGAAGTGGTAAGCCTACACTTGGATCGTTAGCATGATATGCAAAATTCACAGTCATCGAATCCGCCATATCCATCAATAATTCTCCAAGGCGTGAAGCTGTGGCATTTTCTATTATGCTCCCGATCTTATAACGCATTGTGTTGCGTGATAATTCAGAAGGGATAGAGAGAAAAAGTCGTGAGGCTTTACCTGTAGGGTCTATTTTTCGGAAATCATCCATATATAATTCCAGAATATTTCGTTTAATTGCATCTACAGTAGAGAAATCATTTGAGTTTAAATATTCATTCACAGCTTGTGGCATTCCTCCAATGAGCATGTATAAACGGAAATCTTTCATTAATTCCCTGTTTACAGCATCCCCCATTGATTTTAGATTGTTGAATGAATATTGTATAAGTTCGAATGTTGGAGCCTTATTTACTGCCCAAAGAAATTCTTCGTAGTCCATTGGATACATTGATATCCTGGTTTCTTCGCTTGGTATCAGAATGCCTTTTACATTCTTTTTGATTGAAAGTAGGGAACCGGTTTCTATATAATCGTATCTATGGTCTTTTACCAAGTGTTTTATTGCCTGTCTTGCCGGAGGGTAAAGTTGTACTTCATCAAAAATTATAACGGATTTTCTTTGATGCAATGAGGTGTTGAATAGTGATTGTAAACGTAAAAAAAAGAAGTTAAGATCGGATAATTGATTAAACAATTCTTTTACGCTTTTGTCTGCTATTGAGAAATCAATCAGAATATATGATTCATATTCTTTGCGTGCAAATTCTTCAGCTATAGTTGATTTGCCGACACGTCGTGCTCCTTTTATTAATAGAGCGGTATTACCGTTGCTTTCTGCTTTCCATTTGAGCATCCTATCATATATCTTTCTTTTGAATATTCTATCTGCTGCCATTATAACTGATAATTACATTGTTACGTGTACTAAAATACTGTAAATTCATGATATGGCAAAATGTTTTAGATTGTTTTTGTCGTAAAATGGAAAATGTTTTTAGTTGTTTTTGTCGTAAAATGGAAAATGTTTGAAATCCTTTATACCATATATAAAATGAATATTCAAGTCACAAACCTGCAAATAACCTTACATAATCTATAAATACAACTTATATATTTATAGAAAATGTCGAATCGAAAGGGTTTTGTTTCCGTTTCATGATAGGTTTTATTAGGATGTTTAATCCCTTCCATATTACCCGTAATAAATGTTAATCATTTTGTTTATTGGGAAAATAGTTATTTCTTTACAAAAGTTTCCAATGGAAAATGTTTTAAGCGGTGAATGAAATAATAAAAACAATAATACATTATGAAGTATCTTATAGTAGGAGGTGTGGCAGGAGGAGCCACTGCAGCGGCAAGGATTCGCAGAAACACGGAGAAGGCTGAGATTATTATGTTCGAGAAAGGACAGTACATCTCGTATGCTAACTGTGGATTGCCATATTATATCGGCGGAGTGATAGACGACAGGAATAAACTCTTTGTTCAGACTCCGGAGGCTTTCGGAAAGAGATTCAACATCGACGTAAGGACGAATTCGGAAGTTGTTTCGGTTGACGTGAGGAAGAAGACAGTTGCTGTGCGTACCAAGGACGGCAGGGAATATACCGAGCAGTACGACAAACTTCTGTTGTCGCCGGGAGCATCGCCTGTGGTTCCGCCGTTGCAGGGAATAGACAGCAAAGGGATATTCACACTGAGAAACGTAAACGATACTGACAAAATCAAGGAATATATCGGCAAGAACACTGTAAAGCGTGCTGTGATTGTGGGTGGTGGTTTTATCGGTCTTGAGATGGCTGAAAACCTTAAACATGCCGGAATGGAAGTGGCTGTAGTGGAAATGGCAAATCAGGTGATGGGACCTATCGACTATTCCATGGCGGCACTCGTACACGAACATCTGCAGCAGCAGGGCGTGAAGCTGTATCTTGAACAGGCGGTTGAGTCTTTCAAAGATAACGGCACTTCGCTTGATGTAAACTTCAAGTCCGGAATCTCGCTTACTGCCGAGCTGGTGATACTCTCTATCGGTGTGCGTGCAGAAACAAGACTTGCGGCAGAGGCTGGATTGAAACTGGGAGAGATGAAGGGTATATATGTGAATGAATATCTTCAGACATCGGATGCCGACGTATATGCGGTGGGCGATGCTATAGAGTTCCCTCATCCCGTAACAGGCAAGCCATGGCTAAACTTCCTTGCTGGGCCGGCAAACCGTCAGGCAAGAATTGTGGCCGACAATATGGTGTTCGGCAACAAGGTGAAATACGAAGGTTCGATAGGAACAGCCATCGCCAAGGTGTTCGACCTTACGGTAGCTTCTACAGGTCTTCCTGCAAAGCGTCTGAAACAGATGGAAATACCTTACCTTTCTGCTACTATACATTCAGGTTCACATGCCGGTTATTATCCGGGAGCGTTGCAGATGGATATAAAGATTACTTTCTCTCCGGAGGACGGTCGTCTGTATGGGGCGCAGATAGTGGGTTATGACGGTGTAGATAAGCGTATAGACGAGTATGCTTTAGTTGTGAAAAACGCAGGTACAGTGTATGACCTTACAAGACTGGAACATGCGTACGCTCCACCGTTCTCGTCAGCAAAAGACCCTGTGGCTGTTTCAGGTTATGTGGCAGGAAACATCCTTTCAGGCAAGATGACTCCGCTTTACTGGCGTGAGCTTCGCGATGCGGATCTTTCTAAAGTCACTCTTATAGATGTGAGAACTCCTGACGAATATTCTTTGGGCAATATACACGGCTCGATAAATATCCCTCTTGACGATATGCGCGACAGAATGGGCGAGATACCGACTGACAAACCTGTATTCCTCTATTGTGGAGTTGGGTTGAGAGGTTATCTTGCATCGAACATTTTGAAGGAAAACGGGTTCAAGGATGTGCGTAATCTGATAGGTGGTGTAAAGACATACAAGGCTGCCGTGACAAAAGTCTGCACTCCCAGCGATGATGCCATGAAGTGTGCAGCCGAGGCAAAAGAGGCATGTTCGTGTGTAGTGGAACAGAGCGAAGCAAAAACCATAAAGGTTGATGCCTGCGGAATGCAGTGCCCCGGTCCGATATTGAAACTGAAAAAGACAATGGAAGGACTCAAACCGGGTGAAAGACTTGAAATATCAGCTACAGATGCCGGTTTCCCGAGAGATGCAGAATCATGGTGCCGTGCAACCGGTAATAAGTTCATATCTTCTTCACCATCTGCAGGTATATATAAGGTCGTAATCGAGAAGGCTACAGCATGTGCCGCAGAGGCAGTAAAGCAGCAGCCTTCGGCAGACGGAAAGTCATTCATCCTCTTCAGTGATGACCTCGACAAGGCTCTTGCCACATTTGTACTGGCAAACGGAGCAGCAGCCACAGGGAAGAAAGTTACTATCTTCTTCACATTCTGGGGACTGAATGCCATCAAGAAGGAACGCAAGCCGAGTGTACAGAAAGACATCTTCGGCAAGATGTTCGGCATGATGCTTCCTTCAAGTTCTAAGAAACTCAAACTCTCGAAGATGAATATGGGCGGTATCGGCTCGAAGATGATGAGATACATCATGAAGAACAAGGGTATCGAATCGCTGGAATCCCTCAGACAACAGGCTATCGACAATGGCGTAGAGTTTATTGCCTGCCAGATGTCGATGGACGTAATGGGAGTGAAGAAAGAAGAGTTGCTCGACAATGTAACGATAGGCGGAGTAGCCACATACATGGATCGGGCACAGGAGTCTAACGTAAATCTGTTTATCTGACGCATGGAGAAAATATCATGTATATGCAAGATGCGTGAACTTTATAAGGCTATCACCGAACTGGAGGATAGCCTTATGGAGATTTACGGCATATCACTCAACGAGGCTATGGTGATGTGCAGCATTGGCAGCAGGAAGGTTGCCGCAGGAGAGATTTCACAAATCACGGGATTTAAGTCGTCGCACCTCTCAAAAGTCCTTCGCTCGATAGAGGACAAGGGATTTTTGATAAGGGATTTCGGCGACAAGGACAAACGCCAGATTTATTTCTCTCTCACAACGTAGGCCATGCACTGTATGGAGAAACTGAAATGCGAAGGTCTGCCGGTTCCGGAACTCCTGACAGACTTCTTTGCGTGCGGTCATGGAGAAAAAATGTAAGTATTATTTTATTTTTATAGATATATGAAGAAAATAGCATTACCGACAAGAAATGGCAATATTGACGACCATTTCGGACATTGTGCGTTCTACACGATTATAACTGTCAATGACAATAATGAAGTTGCAAAAACAGAAATTATGCCTTCACCCGAAGGATGCGGATGTAAGTCGAACATTGCATACCAGCTTCAGGAAGATGGTGTGACACTTATGCTTGCCGGCAATATGGGTATGGGTGCCCTCAACAAACTGTCGTCTTGTGGAATCGAGGTAGTGAGAGGTTGCAGCGGTCCTGTGATGGATGTAGTTGAGGCTTATCTCAAAGGTGAGTTGAAAGACTCAGGCGAGGCATGCAGCCATCATGGCGACGACGGGCATGAGTGTCATAATCATTGATTTTAATATTGCATTAATATGAAAAAATGAGTAACCGGGGCTGGGGCTTGGGTTGCTCATTTTGCGTAGGTAGGGGATAAAAAATGATTCTCGGTTTGCACGGAAAGAGTTCTTTTACTAATTTTGGAGATACATTGCATTTTAGTCATTTATAATGAGGAAATAAAAATGAATGGAAGAGAAGACAGTAAACAGAATGATTTGTTCTTTTTATGCAGTTTAATAGAATATATCGGAAGGCAAACAAAAAATGAACGTAGTGTCATTGTCAATGCTTTAGGTCGGAAAGGACTGGAACATTATTATGAATTGGCTGAGGTATATCATTGCGAGAATATTGATAAGGTAACAGACGAAATCATTAATATGTATGGTATAGTTCCAGGACACTATGATAATGTATCAAAGGCTGAAGACGTTATTCCTACGCATTGGGATATTGGTAAAGTACTACAACGTATTATCCTTAAATTTGCTGATAATTCGGATGGAGACATAATTAGTGCCCTTATAAAAGTCTATAATTCATGGATTATTACAAAAATTGATGACTATAATAGTTCTATGTATTATGAGAATACAAGTTATCAGTATGAATCGTTATTGGCGGGGAAGGCCTTATAAATAAATTTAAATATCAATGCTATGGATAATTTGAAGTTAGAAGAACTGATTAGGGAATACAAGAAAGACTTTAATGATATAATACTAAAAGAGATTTATAAATGGAAGGCAGTTAAGTGCTTTCAGGATAATTGGAATATTGATTCAGAAGATTTTCCGACAATGTTGAAATTATCTCTTTCAAAAACTGATAATCTTTTATTATCAAGGAATAATTTCCCTCGTAGGATGATAAATAGTTATGCCGATTCATTTCCTGAAGAAGTGCGTGTGTTATTTAAAAATCTTTATGATGAAAGTCAAGATTTGGTAATGCGTATTGAGTCTTTTAGGAAAGGAATAGAGTCTGTTCATGCAAAATGGGATTCCGAAGGGAATAAGAATCATTATCAGACATATAACGTTATCAGTACATATCTATGGCTTCGTTTTCCAGATAAATATTATATATATAAACCATCAATAGCTCAGGAAATGTTTGAGAGACTTGTAGGGAAGATAAAACTACGTTCTCTTGGTGCTGAAGCTGTAGTGAAAACATATAAGCTATATGATGAGATTTCTGATGTTCTGGTAAAAGATGCAGAATTGCGTGAAATGTTTGAAAAATCAATGACAGCAGACTGTTATCAGGATTTGGATATGAAAACAGCTACTGTTGACTTGGCATATTATGTAAATAATTATATGAATAGAATGTCTTCAGATGCGCAGGAAAATCAAGAAGAGGTTAAGACGTGGATGTATGCTCCCGGAGAAGGTGCAAGAAAATGGGATGAATGTTTGGAAAATTCAGAAATGTATTTGGGCTGGGATGATATGAATGATCTTAGCCAATACTCATCTCGCGAAGATATGGTTAATCGTATGAAGGAAATATACGGTGCTAATAAATCGTATATGAATGATAGCCTGGCTACATGGGAATTTGCACAGGTTATGAATGTAGGTGATATAGTGTTTGCTAAAAAGGGACTTCATAATATAATAGGTCGTGGAGTAGTAAATGGCAGTTATGATTATGATGATGAACGGGAGGAATACAAGCATATACGTTCAGTAAAGTGGGAAAAGGTTGGTGATTGGTATATTGATGAACAGATAGTAATGAAAACCCTTACTGATATAACAAAGTATAAGGATTATGTAAAACGACTTAATGAACTTGTAGAAACCCCAATGGATGAAACGGAGGAACATTCGCAAAGGAACTATTGGTGGCTTAATGCCAACCCTAAGGTCTGGAGTATGTCTGAATGGGTAGTTGGAGAGATTCAGGACTATACTTTATTTAATGATAACGGCAACAAGCGACGTATTTATCAGAATTTTATTGATGCCAAGGAAGGTGATATTGTAGTATGTTATGAATCAAATCCTACAAAACAGATTTTAGGACTTGCCGAAGTGGCAAAAGCCAATGATGGAGAAAAGATAATGTTCAGGAAAACAGAGACATTATCTTCACCTATAGACTTTTCTACTATTAAGGAAATAGCGGAACTGAGAAATATGGAATTCCTTGTTAATCCTAATGGTAGTTTCTTTAAATTGACTTGTGCTGAATATGAGATTATCATTGATCTTATCAGAGAAAGCAATAAGTTGCCGGATGTTGTGCCTTTGGAGAAATACAGTAAATCGGATTTCCTTAATGAAGTATTCATGGATGAAAAGGATTACGATAGACTATCTCACCAGTTGAAAGTAAAGAAGAATGTAATTCTACAAGGGGCGCCAGGTGTGGGAAAGACGTTCAGCGCTAAAAGATTGGCCTATTCTGTTATGGGAGTTAAAGATGACAGTCGTATATGCTTCATACAGTTTCACCAAAATTATTCGTATGAAGATTTTATAATGGGATACAGACCTGTAGAAGATAAGTTTATTCTTCGAAAAGGAATCTTCTATGATTTCTGCACCCTTGCAAAGAATAATAGGGATAAGGACTACTTCTTTATAATTGATGAAATAAATAGAGGTAATCTGTCAAAGATTTTCGGTGAACTGCTTATGCTTATTGAAAAAGATTATCGTGGCGAAAAGAATAAGATGACACTGGCTTATACAGGCGAAAAGTTCTATGTTCCGGAAAATCTATATATAATAGGAATGATGAACACAGCCGACAGAAGTCTAGCTATGATAGATTATGCTCTTCGCCGAAGATTCAGTTTCTTTAATATCAAACCAGGATTTGAAACAGAAGGTTTTAAGAAAAATGTTCATCGGTAACAAATCCAAAACTTGACAAACTTGTCAGGAAGATAATAGAACTTAATAAAAAGATAATAGAGGATGATTCTTTAGGAAGCGGATTTGAAATAGGTCACAGCTATTTATGTTTTAAAAATCCTGTGGATGTTACTGATGATTTTTTAAGGGGAGTGGTAGAGTATGATATCATCCCAATGCTTGAAGAATATTGGTTCGATAATAAGAATAAAGTTAATGAATGGTCTGAAAAATTAAAATCAGCATTGAATGACTAGAGACAAAGGCATATTGATTCGCAATATTTATTATATGTTGACTTATGCTTTTCAGGAATTACGTAAGAACAACTATGATGATATTGCAAAGGAGGATTTCGAGTAGATATTGGAATTATTTGCTGAAATTCTGTATAAAGGTGTTTCGTTGCAGCTGAAACAAGGACTATATAAAGAATATGTAAATTGTCATGAAATATTACCTGTGTTGAAAGGACGTTTGGATATTGAAGATACTATCAACTGTATGATACAACATAAAAGTCTGTTGGGATGTGATTATGATGAGTTGTCAGAGGATAATATCTTCAATCAGATAATAAAAAGTACAATACTTTTATTGATTAGGAATAACAGTTTACGTCATAAATATAAAAAAGGCTTGCGTTCTATTTTGCCATTTTTTGGAAATGTTCATGAGTTAAATCTGATGACAGTAAAATGGAAATTACTGAAATTTCAGCGTAATAATCAGAATTACAGGATGCTGATGAATATATGCTATTTTATTGTTGATGGAGTTTTGATGACAACTCAGAAAGGCGAGTTTAAGATGGCTACATTTACTGATGAACACATGAACAAGCTTTTTGAACGTTTTGTGTTGGAGTATTACCGTAAGCATCACAAATATTTGAAGGCAAATTCGGATATGGTTGAATGGGATATTTATGATACAGAAAGCGCTGTTGTTGATTTTTTGCCTTCAATGAAAACAGATATATCATTACATAATGGAGATAAGACACTTATAATTGACACCAAGTATTATGGTAGTATGACTCAAACTCAGTTTGGCAAGGCTACTATACATTCTGGAAATATGTATCAGATTTTTACTTATGTTAAGAATAAGGATTGTGATAATTCCGGTAATGTTTCAGGCATGTTGCTGTACGCAAAAACGGAAGAGGAAACAGTTCCTGAACTTGATGTTGTTATAGGTAAAAACCGATTTATAGTTAAAACCCTTGATTTGAATCAAAGATTTGATGAAATATCCAGACAGTTGGATTTAATAGTATCGCTATATTTTTGAGTAAAAATAAGCATATAATAAGATGAGCAACCAAAACTATAAAACTTTGGTTGCTCATCTTGATGTAATATGAATTAATAGTTCTATTTGAAAATCATTGTAGCAAATTCAGACAGATATATTCTCCAGTTACGCCAGATGTGTCCGCCGTCGCTTTCCCTATACACATATTTGTAGTTGTGCTTGTCAAGCAGCTTTCTGTATTCCGCGTTGGCATCGTACAGGAAGTCTGTCTTTCCTATCGCAATCCAGTAAAGTTTTGGAGCGTCGCCAAACTGTCTTGCCAGTTTCTCTTCCATGTTTTTGTAGATGTCAGAATCTTTTTCCTTGTCAGGGAGTATTGCTGCAGAGAAAAGACCGACATAATCGAATTTGTCCGGATATTCTTTGGAGATATGGAGTGAATGATATCCTCCCATTGAAAGGCCTGCTATGGCACGGCTTGATTTTTTCTTCTCAACCCTGTAATTTTTTTCGATGAATTTCATTATTTCAGGGAATGTACTTTCCATAGTGCCTTCCATTGTTCGGGGAAGATTCATTGTAGGTTTATATAGTCCTAAAGAAGATTCTCCCGGAGCGGCTTCCTGATCTACATTTCCGTTGGGCATCACCACTATCATCGGTTCTGCCTTTCCCTGGGCTATCAGATTATCCATTATCTGTGCTGTCCTTCCAAGAGTAGTCCAGGCATCCTCGTCGCCACCCATTCCGTGAAGCAGATAAAGCACGGGATAACGCTTGTTGCTGTTTTCGTAGCCTGCCGGAGTATAGACAGTCAGTCGGCGGTCATATCCAAGCTTGTCGCTATGGTACCAGCGTTTTGTCACTGTTCCGTGAGGGACTTTATTCACGCCGTATAAATCGCCAGGCTCTCCTTTCACAATGAAAATATTGAAAACGGATGCTACATCGCGGCTCACATATACATTGTTCGGATCTGTCACTTTCAGACCGTCAACTATAAACGAATAATTGTAAAGCTCTGAAGCCAGAGGTTTTGGGGTGGTATATTCCCAAACACCATTCTTGCCTTCTTTCAGTTCTGCATCTCCCGGTACATCTACCTTGCCGAACTTAGTATCCATTTTTACAGTAGGCAGGAAGTCGCCTGTCACCTTTACCTGAACCGCTTTAGGTGCATGAAAACGGAAGGTTACAGTGTTGTCCGGATGTATTTCCGGTGAAATTATATTTTGTCCACCCCATAATGATTCTTGGGCAAAACAAGTCAGACTTATAAATAAGGCTGATAATAAAAGATTGAATTTTCTCATGGTGCTGTAAATGTTATTGTTTAAATAAGTTATTCAGGTTTGACTTTCAAAGATTCCTTGCATATACCGTTCAATCCGCATTCCGCGCATTTGGGCGAACGTGCGATACAAACATACCTTCCGTGCAGTATCAGCCAGTGATGTGCTTTCGGGACAATATCCTTTGGAATATATTTCATCAGGTAGTTTTCTGTGGCAAGCGGAGTTGTGCATGATTTTGGTACCAGCCCGATTCTGTGGCTTACGCGGAACACGTGTGTATCTACCGCCATTGCGGCTTTATTGAAAACCACGCTTTGTATTACATTGGCTGTCTTGCGGCCCACACCAGGTAGTTTCACAAGTTTTTCCAGTGTATCCGGCACTGTGCTGTTATATTCGCTTACGAGCATCTTTGCCATTCCAACGAGGTGCTTGGCCTTATTGTTGGGGTAGCTCACACTGCGGATATATTCGAATATCACTTCGGGAGTGCTTGCGGCAAGGGCTTCTGGAGTAGGGAAGTCATGAAACAACGGGGGAGTAATCATGTTCACACGCTTGTCCGTACATTGCGCGCTAAGTATCACTGCAATGAGCAGTTCAAAAGGGTTTGAGTAATGTAGCTCGGTCTCTGCCACCGGCATTGCCTTCTCAAAATATTCTATAACCTTATTGTATAATTCCTGTTTACGCATAGTCTGTTACCATTTTTTGTGTCTGAAAAAGAAGAAAAGTGAGATACCCATAGTCAGCATCAGTGCCCATGCGAAAAGGTATCCGTATTCCCAGTGCAATTCGGGCATCCATTCGAAGTTCATTCCCCATATTCCGGCAAGGAATGTCAGAGGGATGAAGATAGTGGAAACTATGGTGAGCTGTTTCATTATGTCGTTCAGACGTTGGTCGTTTCTTGAAATGTATAGGTCAACGATGGCTGTTATAAGGTCACGACAGCTTTCCATTGTCTGAAGTACGAATTGCAGGTGGTCGTTCACATCGTTGAAGAACGGACGTTGCTGTTCGTTCAGCAGTTCGTTGTCTGCATGAAACAGCTTGTTGATGTGTTCCTTCATCGGGAAGATGCATTTCTTTATTATACGGTAGTTTTTCCTGTATTTCTGTATGTTTTCTATTCCCGGCGCGTCCGGATTGTGGGGAACTATTAGGGCTTCTTCCATATCCTCCAGCTCGTCTTCCATGGTTGTCAGCACTGACATGAAGTTTGCCATGGAGCTGTTCAGTATCACACTTAGCAGATAGTCCGACTGGCGGTGACGAATCTTCAGCGTGTTTTTGTTCAGGGCGGAGATTATATCGTTGAAGAAATCTGTTTCTTTTTCCGCAAAGGTGAGTACATACGATTTCCCTTGAATGATACAAAGTTGCATTGGTTCGTAGTCTTTGTCTTTACTCATAGTCAGGAGTTTGATGATAAGGACATTGTAATCGTCATGCTCTTCTATTTTGGTCAGATGGTTGGGGTTCAGTATATCCTGTGTGGTGAGGAAATCTATTTCAAACATCTGGCATACGTTCTTTACCTTTTCTATGTCCTGCATACCTGTAACCTGTATCCAGTTTATTTCGTCATCGTTCATCAGCTCCCGCAGGTGCTCGAATTCTATGTCTTTGTGAAACGTTATGGATTCTTTCTTATATGAACACAGGTTTATTTTGGTGGGATACTTGTTTTCGCCCGTGTACCTAAGTTGTTCTGTAAGTAGGTTGTTTTTGGTCATTATGAAATTCATTTAAATATACGTTCAAAAGTAAAAATAATATGTGAGATTATTGATATTTACGGTTTACAAATTGACTATTCCTGTTAAAATTTAAACATTTTCTGATATCTAATTGATAAAAATGTATATATTTGCAAAGTCTATATTTGCTGAAAGCCCCTTAAGGGCATAGGTGGGTATGACACATATACATAAAATGCGTATCTGTACGCTTTGGTTTTGACGTGTTAGAACTTCGCAACTTCAACGGTAAGTCAAGAACAAAGCAACGGGAACGCCTTATGGGGTGTACTATATATACCCTCATTGTATCCATGCCTGTAGCGTGGGGACGAGAGGGAATGTTATATACATACACTGACGTGGGGCTTTCAGCGTTGCTCGTTTCGACTTACCGGGCAATGCGAAGGCCTTAACACGTGGAACGGGTAACAGACTGGCTCCACGTTTTTTATGTCTATGAAAACACTGTTATCAACACGCTTCATTGGAGCCGTGGGGCATCATAATATCATACTATGAGAGCGAAATCCTGGCTCATTGGCTTTGTATTATTATTTTCGTTTTGTGCGTTTGCCCAGAAAAAGCCTACCATTATGATTCTTCCCAGCGACAACTGGTGTAATCAGCGTTATTTCATGTCATCATTTTCCAATCAGGGAAGTACGGTTAAAGTTCCAAATTACCAACAAGCCTTTATGGAAGATACGGAGTTGCCACAAGTTATCAGTAAAGTAGGAGGTGTACTTACGGGGTTGGGTTATAGCTTGAAGGATGCTGAACAGGAAATAAAGAGCATAGCTACAAAAACAGCAGAGGACAATGTGACTTTCAGTAAGACAAGTGGTGCCACACTCAATGAAACTCCATTGGATGTACTCAAACGTCGTGTAAAGTCTGACATTATAATTCAAATATGGTGGAAACTGAATAGAGATTCTAAAGGGCATTCTGCATCCTTTACTCTCGAGGCCTTTGATACTTATACCAATAAGCGTATTGCTACATCTACTGGGACAACCAAGTCATCTAAAGAGGGCATTCCAGTACTTTTGGAACAAGCTGTGAAAGAAAATATCAAGCCATTTGACGAACAAATGTCGCGTTGGTATGACGAACAAAAGAAGAAAGGTCGTGAGATAGTCTTGACCGTGCGTTGTTGGGATAATTGGGAAAATGATTTGGAAACGGAATATGATGGTAATGAGTTGACAGATTGCATACAGGATTGGTTGGCTGAACATACGGTAAATTCTTCTTATAATTATAGCGATGGAACGGAAACTTTTGCTCAATTCGAACAGGTACGTATTCCGTTACTTGATGAACGTGGCAGGGCAATGGATGCCCGTGCTTTTGCTACAGAACTGAGAAAATATCTACAGAAACCACCATATAACATTACATCTAAAGTAATGATGCGAGGATTAGGAGAAGCCATTATTGTATTAGGAGAAAAATAGAAAGTTATGAAAGCACGCATATTATTATTGTGGATAATGGCATTCTGCTGTTCCGTTGCTCTATTCTCGCAAACCTTATCTGATGAAAGCCGCATTTCGCTGAATGCTGTAGTTGCCGATGAAGATATAACAGCAGAGGCGTGCAAAAACCTGGAAAACAAGCTCACACGTGCCATTGCCGCCAATGGCTATGCCGACAACGGTTACAGCGACCGCTTTGTGCTGACAGCCAAAGTGGATATTCTGTCAAAAGACGTGGTGCCGTCTACACCAGCCCGTATTTCCCAAAAGCTGGACGTTACTTTTATGGTTGGCGATATTATAGAGAATAAGGTATATTCTACCTGCACCGTATCATTAGCGGGTATCGGTACAAATGAAACCAAGGCGTTCATTTCCGCTTTCTCGAAAGTTAATCCCAATCATAAGGAGCTGCAGGCCATGCTGGTGGAAGCACGTCATAAAATTGTTACATTTTATACTGACCATTGCGATGAAATAGTGCGTAATGCTCAAACATTAGCAGATATGCAAAAGTACGATGAAGCTATCTTTCGTCTGATGTCTGTGCCAAACGTCTGTGCTGAATGTTTCCAAAAATGTCAAAGCGTTGCTTCTGCTATTTATTCCCGTAAAATAGACAGCGAGGCTGTCGCATTGCTGAATCAGGCTAAAACTGAGTGGATGAGCCATCCCAATGCAGACGGAGTACAGGCAGTTGCAAGTATTATCGGGCAAATAAGCCATCAGGCAAAGAACTATGATGAGGTAGTGGCTTTTCGTCAAGAAGTCTCTTCTAAGCTGGAGGCGGACGCCAAAAAGGAATGGGATTTTCAGATGAAACAGTATGAAGACAATCAGGCTTTCAAACGCAGTATTGTAGATGCCTGCAAAGCTATTGGAGTAGCTTTCGGTAACGGACAACCGAAAAATGTAACAAGGAACATTGTAAGCAGATGGTAATAATTTAAATCATTGGAATAATATGAAACATTTAAAATTATTTTTATTAGTATTTGTTGCATGTATTATTTGCAACGTAGTGTATGCACAACAAACAGATGAAGTGACATTAGTGGTTTCAGCCGATGGACCAACAAAAGATGAAGCAACAAAGACAGCCCTTCGTAGTGCTATAGAACAGGCGTATGGTACATTTGTTTCTGCAAATACAACTATTCTGAACGATGAGTTGGTAAAGGATGAAATTGTAACCATTTCAAGTGGAAATATCAAAAACTATTCCGAGGTATCATCTAATGCTATGCCAGATGGTAAGTTCTTCGTAACATTAAAAGCTACTGTAAGTATCTCAAAACTTGTAAGCTATGCACAGAGCAAAGGGGCTGAGACAGAATTTGCCGGGGCTACGTTCGGAATGAATATGAAGATGAAAGAATTGAACAAGCAAAATGAGAAGAAAGTAATTGATAATATGATTACTCAGCTTGAATCTTTGTCTAATTTGTTCGATTATAAGATAGAACTATTTAATCCTAAGGCACATGGTAATGAATGTATAGTTGAAGGGATGATATGGTTGTTATATAATGAAAATACACAACTTTATAATGATATATTATTTAAAACACTATATTCACTTACCCTATCTCAAAATGAACGTGAAGAATACGAACAAATGAATATTGATTATTATGAGTTCCAATTACCG
>NZ_JADYTJ010000090.1 GCF_021531075.1 Bacteroides caecigallinarum
GGTATATAAAGCTATTAGTAAACCTCTTTTATAAGATTAGTTCTAAAGTATAATAAGTAGTCGTTATAGAAATGTAAACTTGGTAATAGCCATGCTTTAAATGGTTTACACTTTCGGTTTACAGCAGAAAATCAAGATGCTAATTTATATATCTGATTAACAGACGTATACAAAATGCTTTTATTTTCTTTATCTGTTTGGCATGTTATTCTCACTATTATGAGTATATACTCTTGAGTGCGCACGAAAAGAGTATCGATTTATTCACTTATAATATTGGAATTATGTCATATATAGATAATGAGATACTCGAAAGACTGATAGAAACCATGGTAGAGGGATTTGCCCGCATTGAAAAGAAACTGGATCAGATGAACCGTCTGAAAGAATGTATGAATGGGGATAAACTGCTTGATAATGTGGATCTGGCAGAACTCCTTGGTGTGTCACAAAGAACTTTGGCACGTTACAGGCAAGAGGGCAAGATTAAATATTACTCGGTTGAAAAGAACGGGAAATCATTCTATCTCGCCTCAGAGATACAGAGTTTCCTGCTCCAGCGAGGTAAGAACATAGTAAATAATAAGTAGCAAATAGAATAAGTGACCGTATTCTGATGGAAAGATGATACGGTCACTTATGCATTATACCGGGATTGCGGTTACTTTCAATGTCTCCAGATTGACATAGGCACCGCGATACAGTGTCTTTCCTTCCTTGAACATTCTCCATAATATGTCACATCCGATATGTGCCAGTGTGGAGTTAATGAATAAATCCTGTTTTTCCAGGGCTTCCGCCAGAGAACAGCTTGGTCCCGATTCCTTTTCCTTGATTTTTGCATAGTCCACTTCCTCGGTGATGACATTCATTTTAGGCATGGGAATATATTCCTGTGAAGAAGGTTGGAGAACTTTCTCACGTACCGTCCCGATGATGACCTGTCCTTTTGTCTGGCTGTTCCCGAAATCCATCCAGTATATGGGAGCCGAATGGTCACTGAAGTTTTCTTTGCGGACTTTCTTCAGGAACTTCCAAAGCGTAAGACGTGAACGTATATTGTCCGTACAGGTAATGATGATATTTGCTGTGCTGTCTTCAGAAAAATTCCTAGTAGGAAAACATTGCGGTTCGGCAGTCCATGCGTATCCGAAGAAACGGTTGATGCGTGTGACAAGTGATACGGCCTTGTTCAGTCCCAGTTCCGTCTCACTGAAAAGCTGACGTCCTATATTGGCCTGGCTTACTGTGTCGGGATCGAATACGGTGACATGTAGTCCGGGATGGCCCAATGCCTGAAGTGCCATGCTCATGCGTGCAAGATTGGTTATCACTTGTGAGCCGGTACCTCCTGCTCCGATGACGAATACCGTTACCGGATGACGCGGATTGAGCAGGTAGCGGTCGGTAAAATGTATCTTTTTCATGGAAGTATGTCTTTAAGTTTTTTATTTATGGGCTTGAGTTCGTTCATGTCGAACGGATTGTTTCTTATGTTCTCGGTAACGATGACAAGATTTGAAACGGTAGGATTCACATTTCCTCCCAGATGGGAGAATTCAGTTAGCCAGAACCGTTTTTCCCAGTATTCCAACAGGGAAAGGAAAGTCGGATTCTGTGGCTTTTCCAGAGAACTGCTGCCAAGGCAGACACTTGATCCGGTCACGTTGAAGAACGGGGCACGGAACAGTGGAGTCGTCTCCACCGGACGTTTTCCCTTGAAGGCGAACACGTCCATGCTTCCGTTTCTTACATGGTAGATAATCCCCGGCAGATTGAACATGCCGTCCTGTATATTGAGATCCTTGTGAAAGAACATCTGTCTCTTTCCGGGCGGATTGTACCAGATATATTCTTCCTGTCCTTTTCTCGGATTGCAGGCCAGCATGTTATCGGGGACTCTTCCTGCCGGTATTCCGCTCATTTCTTCCGTGTAGGATTCCAGCAGGGTATTCATGAATTCGTATGTAACAGGGATACCTGCCCCCATCTGTCCGCTTTTTCCGATGGGACGCAATTCTATGAAGTACCTGGTATCAAAATTTCTTCTGTCTTCATACTTGTAGGCTATGATAGCCGCCTTCGGTACCATCATTTTTTGCATATTTTTGGTCAGTTCATTCATGATGCTTTATAATTTGTAAGTAATATGTTGTACAAATGTTTTAAACCATTTGGAGAAACGTTCCGGATAGTTTCCCGGCTTGAAAAGTTCCTCTGTTTCCGGTGTGATGAAGATAAATGATACGGGAGTCTGGTTATATGTTTCCTGACAGTCGGTACTGAAACAGCTTTCCATGTCCTTGGTAACCGTATCCGTGATGGAATATGTTAGCAGAATCTGATATTCGAGCGGTGGCGGCTCGAAATCCCTTTCCTTTTCGCTTGCAAAATCATAATCATAATTCAAGATATAAGGGCTTTCCTTTGCAATCAGGGACATCCCTTCGGTAATCAGTTTCAGTAGTTTTCTTTCTTTGTCGCTGGAAGGATTACAGTTGCGGATATGTTCTTCCAGATTCCTACAGAAAGCTCTGGAGTACATCCTGCACAATTTCCTATGGATTTTACCTTTCTTATATGACCTGAAAAGCTTTTCCTTTCTGTACAAATCCTTTTTCTCTTCCTCATCAAGCTGTTCAAAGTCTATATTATCGATACAGACTTCCGACATATCAAAATATGGAGTATCGGTTATATCCATCATCCTGTGATGTTTGATGAACCTTCTGATGAACTCCAGTGTAATCTTTTTAATTTCACCGTGCAGCCTTTCCGTAAAGTCTATCGGCATAAAGAAAAGCGTATAATCCGGCCATTCGTGGAAATGGTAGATGCAGAACTGGAGCCTGTCACCAATAAGTTCCAGATTTACATGATGAGATACTATGGAATCCAGTGCATTATATAGCAGGCATATTTTCTCTCTTGTGGAAGTCCTGCCTGTAGGATGGTATGGCAGCTCCACGTCCAGGAGCTGCGCATACTTCATGGCTGAACGGTACAGGAAATCAAGATTCTCTTTGGTGGTGACATTTACCGTTACATCCCTGTCATTCTCCACATACAGATCGGGAGCGATGGAAGGTATTCTCGTGTTCAGAAAACCATGAGGCTTTCTGCGGGAGGGAGTCTTCTTTTCTTTCTGTTCCTGATGCCCCGGCTTATGTCCGTATTTTCGAGTTCCGATATGATAAGTCTGGCTAAATTTTCCAAAGCCCGTTCCGTAAGTTGTGTACATGGTTTCTTGTCTTTACGTTGTCCTTTTTTCATGTTCTTACCCTTTTACTCCGATAGTGGTCTTGAATTCATATACCGCCCGGTCGTCTTCGATTTCCGGTCCGTGTACGGTCGCGGTGGTCAGTTCCGGATAGTTCATTGAATAGAAATCCATCACTTCAGCCGGAGACATGTTTACGTTCGGATCGTCCAGTACGATTTCCTTACTGTTCTTCCTCATTTTGAAGACTCTTTTCATACCTTTAATTTCCAGTGCCATATTGTTTATAGTTTATTGGTTTTACAAATCGTTTATTGTGCATATCAGCAGTATATCATTTCTACCTGTGCCTCGTCCTTCATCCGGTACTCAGCCGGAAAATCCGGATATTCCGCATACGGGTCCTCTCTTAGAAGTTCCCTGTCATTCTCGTCTTCCGGATCGAAGCAGAATGTATCATGAGCAGCCGGTACAGCCTGGTATTCCCGTCCGTTTCCGTTCTGCACTTGTACCGTTCCGTTTGGTATATGGCCGTTTGCCGGTTGCTGTGGCTGTCGTGGTGGATAAGGAACTGTTTCGGGATGGTATACTGGCTGCTGCGGATAAGTCTGCATTGTTGCACCTTGTGGCATACCTGTTCCTTGCATCACGGGACGGTTTGGAGCCGGTTGGATATATGCTCCATTCGTGTCATGTACCTGTTGGGGCATTCCCTGTGGAATCTGCTGTGGAGCAGGCTGCATGACAGGTTCAGGATTCATAGTATGGGTCTGTTGCTCCGGGAATATGCTTGTTTGCATACCTGGTTGTGACTGACCGTTCATATTGCCTTGTGGTTGGGGAATTACCGGTGCCGGTTCCTCTGCCATACCGAACAGGCTTCCTGCACTGGCCTGTCTCTGTACTTCCTGCATCTTTTCGTCAATCTCCTTCTGTTTTTCTGTAGGAGCCAGTACCCGTGTCTGTTTCAGCCATGTCATTGCTTCGGAGTACCTTTTTGCGGCGGTTGCTTCATCAGCCTTCTTGAGGAGTTTTTCCATCTTTTCCCGTTTTTCCCTGGCTTCCTTTGATTCGGCCGGTATTGTTGGAGCCTTGGATGATTTGGCCTGTGATGTAGCCTTTTCTGCCTGTTTCTCGAAATTTTCCGCATTGACAAGCAGTCCCTGTACCTTCTGTATCGGTTGGAGTATGGTCTGCAGGAAGCCCATATCCAGTTCTG
>NZ_JADYTJ010000091.1 GCF_021531075.1 Bacteroides caecigallinarum
ATAATAAGCAATATCAAATAAATTTAGTTCATAACAAAATATTTGTTTTACCTTTATATGTCAATAAATTATCATCTTTAAGCGAGTCTGTATTTACATGGAATTATAGAGACTATTTAGAATATCAAAGGAATCGTTTGTTTACAGATAGTATTTTACAAGATATAAAAATACATTGTAATGGTTTTATCCAGATTGAGCAAGTTGATTCTTTATGTAATATGTTAGAGCAAAAAGAATATTCTCTTTTGCATATCATGAGAACTATTAAGTCCAAAGAGAAGTCAGACAGTTTATTTTTTGAATACCAAAATCCTAAAAAGAGTTTAAAAACACGAACAGTAACGAGAAAGGAGAAAGGTTTAGCTGGATTTTTTGGAAAAACCGAAACAGTTCAAGAACCATATTATGTGATAGAATATTCAGAATTAAAGAAAAAAACAAATATAGATCATAAAAATTATCTGATTCAGATAGAGATGGAATCAGATAGTTTAATCATGAAAAATAAATTGATAAATAATCAATTAAGCGAGCTTTTATGTGTTTTAGATGATGATATTCAAAAGAATTTTATTGAATATAATAAAGAAATTATAAATGCTCAAAAAACGGCTTTTCGCTTATTCTCTATAATTATAATCATAGCTATTATTTTATTATTGCTCTCCTTTTTTATTATACGTTCGGATTTTAATAAAGAAGAAACGATTAAACGAAAATTAAAACAGGCTATTAAAGAGAATGTAGATTTACTTGAAATGCGCAAGCAAATTATTTTAACTATTTCTCATGATGTACGAGGCCCACTTGGTAATATACATAACTGTGCCGATTTGGTTTCGGAAACGCGAGAAAAGAAAAAGCGCGAAATCTATTTAGATGACATCCGTCATTCTTGCCAACACGTCCTACATTTAGTTAACGACCTGATGGATGCTTACCGGATTAATGACGTCGGTAGCTTACGTAATGATGCACCTTTTCATCTAAATCGTTTTTTGCTGCGCATTTCAGATGAATTCTCCCGTAAATCGGTTTCAAAAGGTCTGATTCTATATTCGGAACATAATGGTTCAAATGTAACTGTAAAAGGAGACGCGGACAAACTTGAACAAGTACTAGACAATCTGCTTACAAACGCCATCAAGTTTACATCCAAAGGAAATGTCTGTTTCCATACTGAATATTTAGAAGGGAAACTGTTGATTGAAATAAGGGATACAGGTATTGGAATGGATGAAGAGACGCTTAAAAAAATATTTTCTCCCTTTGAACGTGCTGCGCAGAATGTTAATTCAGAAGGTTTTGGTTTAGGTCTTTTTCTGACTAAGGGACTAGTTAAAGTCCTTGATGGAACAATAAATGTAGAAAGTAAGCTTGGTAAGGGGAGTGTGTTCAAACTTGAATTTCTTTTACCAGAAACGGATGAGCTTGTGGACGAATGTAATTCTTATAGTGAGTCTATAACCATTTTGCCGAAAAATGTACTTGTTGTGGATGATGATCCTATATTGCTAAAAATAGTGGAAGACATGCTTGGGCGTAATGGTATAACTTGTACGACCTGTATGAATGTACGGGATGTAGTAACAGCTATTAGACAATCAGATTATGATATGATACTTACTGATGTACAAATGCCGGATATCGATGGGTTCGCTCTATTAAAACTACTTAGAAATTCAGACATAGGAAATTCAAGAACCATTCCTGTTGCAGTCATGACTGCCCGTGGTGACGGAAATTCCGGAATCTATGAAAAAGAAGGATTTGCGGGTTGCATTCATAAGCCGTTCAACATCCATGTATTACTTACTTTTTTATCAACCATTATGTCTCAAATAAAAGTTTCTCAAACTGGAGATTTTGACTTTTCCTGCTTGTTGGATAGTACAGATGATCATGAACATATGATGTCTCTTGTTATCATGGAATCAAGAAAAGAAATTGAGGAACTTAAAACAGCCATAAAGACAACCAATCGTGAATCCATGAGAAAAACAATACATCGAATGATGCCTGTATGGGAAATGCTTGAAAAGGAACAGTTGTTGCGTGATTTTCAAGAAAAGTTACACGATATGGATATTAGTGATGATGTTATTTGTGAAAATGCTATCCAGATTATAGAGTGGATTGAAAAATTAATTAATGAAACAGAAAATGAACTGAAAAGATATGAAAATTCTGATAGTTGAAGACAATATGATACTTTGCGGAATGATTGAAAAATGGCTGCAGAAGGCCGGTTACGAAGTATTGACAGCTATAGATGAACCCGGTGCACGTAGTATTCTGAAGAAAAACGAAATCAATCTTGTATTGGGAGACGTACGTCTGCCGGAAGGTGATGGTATTAGTCTTCTGGAATGGATGATACGTTCTAAGATGGAAGTTCCATTTATTGTCATGACAGATTATGCCTGTATCACGGATGCAGTCCGTGCTATCAAACTCGGTGCTAAGGATTATTTGCAAAAGCCTGTTCATCAAGAGCTACTGATAGAATTAGTACATAGTATGCTTAAGCAGCCAGTTATTGTACGTAAAGAGCGTTCTTTTGTTGAACGTACCAGTGAAGCTGCCAGAAAAGCCGCTTCACTGGCTCGTCGTGTGGCATCTTCTGAACTTTCAGTTCTGATACTCGGTCCGAGCGGAAGCGGTAAGGAAGTGATAGCCCAGATGATCCACCGTTATAGTGACAGACGTGATAAACCTTTCGTTGCTGTCAATTGTGGAAGCATACCTAACGATTTACAGGCTTCTGAATTTTTTGGTGCGGTCAAGGGCGCCTTTACCGGAGCAGTTGCTGATAGGAAGGGATATTTTGAAACGGCCAATGGAGGAACCTTATTTCTGGATGAAGTCGGTAATATGCCGTATTCCATGCAGATTCTTCTCCTTCGGGTTCTTCAGGAAAAGGAGTTTAATCCTGTTGGAAGTGATAAAGTCAAGCATATTGACGTGCGTATCGTATCTGCCACCAATGAGGATATGGAAAAGGCTGTGCAGGAAGGTCGTTTTCGTGAGGATTTGTATTATCGCCTTGCAGAACTCGAAATTGTTCAACCGCCATTAAAAGATTGCAAAGATGATATTCTTCCGCTTGCCGAATTTTTCAGGAAAGAACATTCCAGCAGAATACGTGTCAAGAATGAGGGATTTACCGAAGAAGCGAAATCATGTATGTTGGGGTATGACTGGCCGGGTAATGTACGGGAATTGAACGCAAAAATCAAACGTGCAGTAATTGTTGCAGATAATGCATTATTGAATGTCTGTGATTTGGGATTGGAAAATGTAGATTGTAATGACAATCCGGATATTCGTATCATTCAGGAAAAGGAAAGGATACGAAATCTGCTTGGTAAAAATCATGGTAATGTCAGCAAGACAGCAGCGGAACTCGGTTGTAGTCGTACAGCCCTGTACAAGAAAATGAAGAAACTTAATCTGAAGTAATCTTTATTCTTTAAGGCGGTATACCAATCTGCATATATTGTTTCGGAATGTTTTGGACTCACGCAAAGTCCATTGTCCGAATTGAATCTTTCCGGTTATGTTTTTCCCATTTTTGTATGATATTGGAAGCAGGTAAATGACCAGTTCATCTGCGAGTCGGAAGAGAAATACTCCACCAGCATATTCGGCACTTTTTTCGTCCTGTACTTTCATAAAAAAGGTACAGTTATTGTCTCGTCTCTCTTTTGCATCCATCAAATCAAGCATACCATAATGCGGAAACATGTTGAATGTAGCCCGCTCTTCCCAATAAGGGAATCCGTTCCGGTCTGTCCTGAGCCATTCCATCAGTTCCTCATTTTTGTCCGGCAGGAAACCGTCCAATGTGACGGGCATAATAATCTGAACTTTTGCCATACCTCTGCTATTAAAAATAAAAGCATGAAACCCATGCTGTTTTTAAACTGAGGCTCTGGCAAGCCCAAAACGAAAAACATGCATGGGCTCACGCTATAGGGTATAGCATAAGCCTCACGCAATAGTCTTCGTTTTTGAAATTTTGCCAGATTTCAGTTTAAGACACTTGCGACTTATGTATATAATCGACGGAAAACATCCCGTTATCCGCCGTTATGTTCTATTTCAAGTTCAAAGATAAGGAATGTTCCCTGAAAATCAAATTGATTCAGGATTTATTTGTCATTCTGTATCTATTCAGCTTTTCTTTTCTCCTCTTCTACACTTTCTATTCCCAGCCGTTCACATAGTTCCGGGTCGTTCTTTATACGTTCCAGTAAATCCGAATATTCGGATTTGATTGAAAAACTGAATACGAATAAAAACTAAATAATTTTAATTATATATCTTATATTCAATATATTATATATTACACTTGTTTGGATTTTATTTTGGAAGTTGTCTCATACTAGAATTAATATTTTGCGAA
>NZ_JADYTJ010000092.1 GCF_021531075.1 Bacteroides caecigallinarum
TTCGCAAAATATTAATTCTAGTATGAGACAACTTCCAAAATAAAATCCAAACAAGTGTAATATATAATATATTGAATATAAGATATATAATTAAAATTATTTAGTTTTTATTCGTATTCAGTTTTTCCATCTCTTCGTTGATGATGACCTGGGCGTCCGCTTTTATCTGGTCATAATTACGCTGTATCTGCTGGAGCATGATGTCATTTCCTTCACTGTCTTTGAACGTGTTGATAACCGGGATTTTTTTGTAAGCCTTTTCTTCCGCACTTACTTTGGCATGGTCCACGATAATTTCCGCATGGAAAATCTTCTGGTCGATTTTTTCACCGAAATTGTCCGACACGGAACCGACAAACGTACCCTGTGAGAGGTTGGAAATCTTGGATGCAGGAATTAGGGAATCCAGCTGGGTGTTGATCGATGTGGAAACATCCTGACGGTTGATGGATATGGACTGTCGTTTCTGAAGGATTTTTCCAAAGCGTTCGGAAAGTGTCTTGGCCGTTTCACCTACCACCTGACCACTGAATATGTTACCGACTGTATTTTGAATCACCTTGCTTTCCTTTTCACCGTAGTCACGGTTAAGCTGGCTGAAATCCTGAAAACCAAGACAGACCGCCACCTTGTTGGAACGTGCCGTTGCTATCAGGTTGTCCAGACCTCGGAAATAGATGGTTGGAAGCTCATCTATAATGACCGTGCTTTTAAGCTGCCCTTTCTTGTTTATCAGTTTGACGATTCTGGAATTATACAGTCCGAGTGCAGCGGAATAGATGTTCTGTCGGTCCGGATTATTGCCCACACAAAGGATTTTAGGCTCCTTCGGATTATTGATGTCCAGAGAAAAATCATTGCCTGTCATGACCCAGTACAGCTGTGGAGAAATCATTCTGGTAAGCGGAATTTTCGCGGAAGCTATCTGGCCCTGGAGCTGATCCTGTGCCCCACCTTTCCAAGCATCCATGAAAGGAGAAAGGTAGTTCTCCAGTTCCGGATAGGAAGTCAATATGGTAAACAAATCAGAGTAAGGTTTGTTCAGCAGTTCCACGGCATGAGGGAACGTGCAGTAGATACCGTTTTTGAATATTTTGAGATACCATATAACGGCTGCCAGCAGGATAATCGGAGACTCTACAAAGAAGTCACCTTGTTTTTCAATCCAGGTCTTATTCAAATTTAACATGATGGTATAGCTTGCTTCGTATGCGTCAGAGATGTCCGTCATGAACTCCGGATTGATGGGATTGCAGCGGTGTGAGCGGTGCGGATCATCGAAGTTGATGACGTAAAAATGCGGCTTTACCTTGTATTTGTCCATATTGTGCAACAAGGAATTGTAGGCAATGGTGGAAAGGTCATCGAATTTATAATCATAGATATAGACACTGAATCCCTTGGAAATCATCTGTTTGATGTAGTTGTTTACCACTGCATATGATTTACCGGAACCCGGTGTTCCCAATACGATGGTAGCGCGGAAAGGATTGACCACGTTGATCCAGCCGTCGTTGAGCTTGCCGCCATACTGGAATCTGGTAGGCAGATTGACCGAATATTCATTCTCCATCAGCCTTGTCTCCTGCATGAAGGATTCGTTTTCCATATTGAACACATCCTCCATCAGGTTATGCTTGTAAAGCCTGCTGATCCACAGTCCCGCCATGAGCAGGCATAGATAACCGGTAGCGAGAGTCACCACATACAAGGCAGTAATAGCTTCGTGCGGAAAAGGCATGTCAAGCAGCCACCAGTTCATGAAAAACAGAACCGCCCCGGCAGTAAGTACCGCCCATATACGTTGCCATGTAATCTTCTCGCCTTTGACTCCGATGGTACCCATGCAGGATATGGCCAGCAGAAGAACTGCCATCAGTTTTGTCCAAAGGATACAGCCGAATATACCGGTTGTCCTGTCAAAGTTCATCAGTATCCGGTCTATGACATCCAGATTCAGATGCCAGGCACTCATACTGGGATAGCAGTACACATAAACGTGGACTACCAGAATAAAAATACTGACTGCCCTGCCGAATTCCATAATCTTGGCAAGGGCTCTCAAATCGTCTTCCTGTTGCATAATGATGTAGATGATTGTGGGGGAATCCGTTGTTCCCCCTGTTGTTGACTCATTTTGATTGATCAGATACCGCGTGATTTGCGCTTCTGCGGTTTCTTTTTCCGTTTCATGCGGCGACGGAACGCTTCTTCCTCGTAATCGACTGCCGGATTTGCATCAAAGGAGAAGATGCCTGCCGCCTGTTCAAGCGCACTGCCTTCTTCCATACGATGACCGTACCGTTTCCAAAGTTCCTCCGGACCGGACTGTTGTCTCTCCTGCCAGGGTATTCCTTCCCACCAGTTGACAAGATCGTTGAATACGTTGGCGGAAAACTCCTTTCCCATACGTGAACCGTTGAACGCCTCGCGCCGTTCATGGTCTATGAATGTGACACCGTAGATACGTCCGGTATCGTTCCTTCGGAATACCACATCAATGTGCTCCTGTTTCAGCAGTTCCCTGAATTCCTGTTCCGATTTTGCGTTACGCATGGCCCATACTACCTTGCCGGATATGGCAGGAGCCCATCTGCCTTCCTTGATGTCCTGTGTATGCCGTAACATACGTTCGGACAGTCCCGTATTTCCGAAACGCTTGCCGAACCTTGCACTTTTTATTGGAGGGCTGACCACTTTCCCACTATCATCTGTAGCCGAATAGATGATACCCGTATAGGGTGTTCCCATGTAATCGCCCCGAACCTGTCGGGCTTCAATGTTCAGTGTGGAAAGCAGTGCGGAATACTCTCCGAAAGTCTGGAAACGGTAGCTTTCCAGAACGGCCTTCAGTGTGTTTCCTATCTGATGGCGTATATCCCCCTGTAAGGCATCTACCTTTTTCAGTTCCGCTTTCGGATTCCGTCTTTCCGTATCCGCACTGTTACGCAGTCCGAATTCCTGTTCCAGTTCCCGGCAGGCTGTCATGGAACGGCGGTGTTCATAGGAGTCATTGATTTTCCTTCCTTCATCGTCAATGCATACACTCACGATATGTACGTGCGTGTTGCAGGTATCGCCATGTCTGTACACGATGAACGGCTGGTCACCATAACCCATTTTCTGCATGTATTTCTCTGCCAGTTCCGCCAGTCTGTCATTGTCCAGCCTGTCTTCCGGTGCCGGGCTGAGGGCGATATGCAGGACCGGCTTGTCCGTCCTCCTGTTTGCCGTCAGATGGTTTTCAAATGAAAGGAGAACCAAACGCATGTCCTCGCTCGGCAGTCCCGGGCGGTCGGAAATCATCCGGTGTCCGGAAAGGATTTCCGCCGTCCCCTGAAATACCTTTTCATGGTTATAGGACAGTGCTCCGTAAAGGTTTGTCCCGTGACTTATCTTTGCAACCATTTCTGTTCATATTCTTTGGTTAATGCCATAATCTGCTTGTTGAGCAGTATCAGTTCCAGGGTAGCCTTTTCAAGTTTGTAAAGCAAGGACATCGCCCTTTTGTCCCCGAAGTTTTTCTGTACGGCCCTTACGACCTGATTGTAATTGTTGCCTATTGCCTGGAACTGTCTGTAAAATTCCCCGAGCCGGATGTAATAGTCTATGGAAACCTTGTCCACCTTGATAACCTTCAACTGTTCTGAAAAGATTGATTTCTTGATGAAGATTGTCCTGTCCCTTGCTCCGGATTCCAGAAACAGTTTCTCGAATTTGCTTTTCTCCTGCGCGTTCAGGCGGAAACTGTACTTGTAGTCCGCCGGATCAGTCTTCGTTCTTTTGCCTGTCCTTCTTGCCTGTTTTTTCTCCATGCTTTTCTGCTTTGGGGTTATATTGCTTTCTCCGTCAGATTTTCCGACTTTGGAGGAAAATCCCCCGACCGTGAGGGAGGGCAAGTTGGTTTTTGTCGGGCAGAATACTTTCTGTCGGACAAAGACACAACTTGCTCTGTTCGTTTGAACAGAGAATCCACCTCCGGCGGATTGCTGCGCGACGTGAGCGGCGTGCTGCTGTCCGTCGGAAGATGTTCCAAGCCATTTTTTAGTTCTGACTTTGCAAAATTATGACCGTGTAAACAGTTGTGAAATAGTGGATTGTATGACATATAAAGACGTCTGATGACATCTGATGTCATGGTGCAGGCTACATATTACCTGTATGCTTGAAAGACCTTATTTTTGACGCGATTTAAGCGTGCAATATTGCAATAACATAATAACATAATGATATAATAACATAACAACATAGTATTGTAATAACATAAGGACATAATAACATGGCAACATAGTATTGCAATAACATAAGGACATAATAACATGGCAACATAGTATTGCAATAACATAAGG
>NZ_JADYTJ010000093.1 GCF_021531075.1 Bacteroides caecigallinarum
CTCAAATCCACTTTCATAAAAAGGTGGGATATGGTTATAAAATTGGGATGTTCTATTGGTGGTATGCAGTAAAGACTTCTCATTGTAAATTCATATATAGGATGGTTTATTGGTTCAGCATATTTTTTTCTAACCAGTACAGATTTCATGTCCTTATTGAAGTTCTTTAGTGCATCCTCGCTTTCTCCAGTATGTATGGCTAAATCCTTTATTCTCCATCTGACTTTATAATAGTCATTTCTATATAAGGACAAACAAAAGAATCTATATAAATTTGATGGGTTTAGCTTATCTAAAATAGATTTATTAATAGTGGCATATTCTTTCCTTGTGTTACTTATCCTGTTTTGTAGGTATTTCTGTTGTATCTTCATATTCATTAGTAGCTGATTGAACATTATGGGTAAACATTAAATCTTTCTTTTCACGTTCCATCTTATAATAGTAGGCTGTACCAAAATAAATCTTTGCTTCCTTTCGGTTGTTGAACTTCTTTCCTGTTGGTAAATGAATTATCATATCAATTCAAGCATTAATAAGTTAATAAGCCAGTTTCTGCAATGAGATATAATAGGTACTAACTTTTCCATTTTTCTTTCTCCTTGTCTTTAGATAGTTATTAATATTAGCCCATAATCCTATATGAACTCTGTTATCTTTTACTCCTTGCTTAAGTGCTTTTTCTCTGATTTGTTCATAAGTAAATTCCTGCATTTTAGAAATATTGAATGATTTGTAAATAGAGAATCTTGATAGTGGAATTATCTGTTTGAGGTAGTATAAAGGTAGTTACTTTATCGGTAGGGAACTAATCTTGGGGTCACACATTAGAATTTCAAATTTGAGGATATTCTGAATTTAAATTATTGGTATGCTTGTCTTGTTATTCATAAGAAAATCCAGATAAATTGAATCTGGACTTTCATTTAGGGTAAGTACAACATTTTTAGAAAAGGGGTTATAATAAGAGGTTTTATAGTAAAATGTTGTATCAGACTACACTTTTGCATATTCCAGAAATAAGGCTCTTTGTCTGTTCTTCCAATAATCTCTCAACTCAAAAAAATCACTTAGGAAATCCTTTGGTTTCTTCTTTATAGGTGGCATATTCAAGATATTGTATATTTCATCCCTAATTTTGCTTATCTGTGACAATTCATAGGATTCTCCTACCTTAAATCTGTTTTTCACCATTTCGATAAACTCTGTACCTGTCCTTTTCTCATTGTACTTTTTAAGTATCATGGCTTCTCTTATTTTTGACTGGGAGTATTTCAGTTCCTCAATTTGTTCCTTTCCTAATTCATCATAAGCCTTAACTATAAAAGCATCAGTTCTAATAAGTTCTCTTTTATGCTCCATAGCTATGCTTGTTTCATCCCCTTTCAGAATTTCCAGTTGCTCCACTATTTCCCTACGCTTGGCTTTAATGCTTAGTGATTTATTTTCTCGTTTAAGCCTTTCAGTGTCACTCAATTTATAGAGGGTTGATTCATAATTCAGTTTGAAGGATTTGCATTGTTTGTAATTTTTTACCAATTCATTAAAACAGTTATAATATCCCTGTACCAGATTTTCAGCCAGATAATTATCAATTTTAAACCAGTTCTTTGTTCCATCTATGTTTAATAAAGATGTAAGTGGATGATTATCAAGTATAGCTTTGATTGCATCTCTTAATTCATCATTGGTTGCATTATCATAATATGCTTTGAGAGTTTTATAAGTTTCTTCAAACACATTTATTCTAAACTTTAGCTGGGCTTTTGACCTTACTTGAAATGTATAGTCCGTATTCGTTATATGGCTTGCTGATGCTATTCCATTTCTGAATCTTCCAATTATCTGTATGGTATCGGTAAACGGGTCTATTATGCTCTGGGTAGCCATAGCAATATCAGTTACAATAAAAACTTCTGGCAGGAAATCCAATTCAATATCTAAAGCATTAAAGAATCTGCTTGTAAGGAAATTATATTTGTTCATTTTCGATATATCCCAATCTGAATAGGCTTGATTGAATTTCTTATCCTTTAAACTTTTCACACTATTGTATGCACAAAATACTGTAGATTGTTCCAGAATATCCAGTTTATCCATAATTGAATAAATAGTTTCAGTAGAATTGATAAACAAAAATATAGGTTTCTCTATATTGCCGATTCGTTTCTTTAATTCCTGTAGCACATTATTAGTATGGTAAAGATTCAATGATTTGGCATATTCAAAATTTGGTAGAATTTCCATTATCTGAAATTTCTGATTAAAGAATCTTGGGTCGGTAAAATCAAGTGGAGTTGCAGACACAAGCCCTTTATTTTCAAACATAAAGAAATCATCAAAAGGTAATGTTATGTTTTCTCTGTAATCTACATCTTTTACAATCTTGTGACATTCATCGAACAGCAGATAGCAGGTAGAATAAATATCCCTATCAATTTCTTCAAATGCAGCTTTAATTTTAGAAAAACTTTCTGGAGTAGATAATATCTTTATATGTTTTTCCTTACTGGCTTGCAGGTATTTTACGATAGAATCTATTGTTATATTTTCGTAAACTCCCATAAGATTGTCCTGTGCGTGTTTCGGGTCTTTGCATTTACCTTTAATTACTGGAACATTCGGTTCTAAAATAATAGAATCCCTATCAGCTTTCAGTTCACCGTAAGTAGCTCCTAATCCTGTCAGCTTTTTATAAAGTATGGTATTGGTTGGAATTTCTGGTAAGACTTCTGTTAGATATTGTATTTTTCCGTTCTGCTTCTTTTCAATATTAATATATGTGGTATTCATTTTGTTTTCGTTTTAAAAGAGGGGAGTTTTTAGCTCCCACTCTTTAGGTTAATAATTATCAGATTATAGCTTCTTTCTCTCGTAAGTATTCCATAAGTTCTTCCGTACGTTCTAATCGGAAAAATATCTTACCACGGAGAAATGCGCTGGTTGCACTGATATAATTATTGACCTCACGAAACAAAGGTACGAACTGCACACGTTTGCCAGATTCAATGAGCTGTTTCAATATGGATAACTGAAAGTTGTTATCTTCGTCAGCCTTATATGGATTCAGTTCATTTGGATTTATTCCTTTATCTTCACTTTCTCCAGTTGTCAGATAGTTATATATCCAATTGAAAGAATCTGGATTGACATGATATTTGAAACCTGCAACATTAAGAGATTCTATCCAAATGCAAGGATAGTTCTCCTTGTTAGTATATAATCTAATGCTTAGAGTTTCTTTTCTTTGCATCATAGACTTAATGGCATTGTGCGCACCTTCATTGTCGTACTTCTTTACTTGTGGAACTGATGTTCCTGTAATATTGAACTGCATAATTAAATTATTTAATAAATTAATACTCGTTGTTCCCATTCTGAGGGAACTGGCAGATAATCATCATTAAAAGGTGCGCACCGTTTTATTTCTGATTACTTTGCAAAGGTATGGGTTTTCTATTCTCATTATAGGGAATAAAACTTGATTGCTTTTTATTACCCTTAGGAATGGTAACCCATTCTTTTGAGTAGCACAAAAGTAGAGTAATACGAAATAAAGTTTAAGGAATAAAAATATCCCACTACTTTATTCCCCTTATGAGAATATAGTAATGGGATTTTAAAAAAGACAAATAATTTATAATCTGAATGATGGATAAATGCTATTTATTGTCTTTGGCTCATAACCATTGTATTGCTTTAAAAATGCTTTCAGTGTATCATTTTCTGTCTGTTTCCAACATTCCTTAATGGATAATTTTGTAAAGGCTATCAATTGGCAAACAAGGTCAATTTCTCTTTGAGAATGTTTTGCACCTTTTCTTCTTTTTTTTACTACTTGGTCTTGTGTGTCAAAAAAACTAAGAAACATTTTAGCAAAAAAAGTTATAAATGGAGAATCTTTTGTAGGTTTAAATGTTTGTGCTTTTGCTTTATATTTCATTATTGGCATAGTGCTTAAACTTTCTTTTTCTGCAAGTGTATCTGTTGCGCTTGCTATATAATGGATTGTGGTAGGACTATCTATAATGATTTCTTGCTCTCCTTCTATGCATAGTTTTAAAGTTATAGGTTTAATAAATGTTGTTCCAGTATTTTCATTAAAATCTTTTACATTATTTATTATAGATGTAGTAAACTTTTGAAGTTGTTCATAAGGTGATTCTTTTCTTTCTGCTCCATTTATATAATAATGATAACTATAATCATAGATGAAAAGTATAAGCATCCAAAATTTTTCTACGTCAAGTTCTAATTCTGCTATGAATTTTTGGATTAACGCACTTTCTAAA
>NZ_JADYTJ010000094.1 GCF_021531075.1 Bacteroides caecigallinarum
GTAATAAATATAGTGTTTAACATAAAAAATGAATGTAAAATGGCAGCAAGCAAAATTAGAATTAAGAAAATCTGCGAATACTGCGGACAAGAATTTTATGCCTTGAAAACATCTACACGCTTTTGTTCAAAATCATGTAATGATAGGGCGTATAAAATGAGACAGAGAGTCAATACTGTTAAAAAGGCAGAATCAGAAAATCTAACAGTATCTCAAGAACGTACCTTTAGTGTAATCAATCAAAAAGAATATCTTTCAATAAAAGAAGTTGGAATACTTCTAGGTATCACATCAAGAGCAGTATATAATTATATTTATAGTGGACAACTGAAGGCAATAAAATTGAGTACAAGACTTACCATTATACATAAGTCTGACATAGACTCAATGATGAGTTCTACTCCTTATGTAAAACGAAATAGAATCTCTCACACTCCTATTACTGATTTTTATACTACCGCTGAAGTTGCAAGTAAATACGGAGTAAACGAATCGTGGATATTTAAAGTAGGGAAAGAACAAAATATACCCAAAGTTTTCAAAAGAGGAAAAACATACTGGAGTGCAAAGCATTTTGATAAATATTTTGCATCTAAAGCACCGGACTCCGACATTACGGAATGGTATTCTGTAGAAGATCTAACGGAAAAGTTTGGCATGACAACAAGTGCTATATACTCTTTTGTTTCCCGATTTGCTATTCCCAAGAAAAAAATCAAACGGCAGGTATTCTATTCCAAAAAGCATGTAGATATTGCCAAAGGTCTTGCTAAAGCTGAACCAGAATATTATACGACAGCCGAAGCTATGGAAAAATACAATCTCACACGTGACCAATTGTATCACTATGTAAAATGGCATCATATCAGTAAAGTGCAGGAAGGGAAATATATCAAGATATCGCGCAAAGAGCTCGATGATCTGCTTGCTCCACCTTCGATTTAATGTTATTTACTGGTTATCCTGTGGTTAACTTTAAAATAACCACATCACCAGGAATACACTTGTTTATTTTGCTATCACGACAATAAGAATTAAACCTGAATATAAATTTTAATACATTATATATTATGAGACAACAAACATGTACTACTGTAACACTAAGACAACGCCCTATAAGAAACGGACGAATCTCTCTTTACTTGGACTACTACCCTGCTGTACGTAATCCTAAAACAATGAAACTGAGCAGACGTGAATATTTAGGATTTTACATTTATGCAACCCCAAAGAATGCAATTGAGCTAGATTACAATAATGAAATCCTAGCTAAAGCCGAACTTATCAGATGCCGCCGGCAAGAGGCTGTAATCAATGAAGAATTTGGATTTATGGATCGACACAAAATGAGAGCCGATTTTATGGCATATTTCAAAGAAGTATGTCGTAAGAAAGATCATAAATGGCATATCGTTTATCTGCACTTTGAGAAATTTGTCAATGGCAAATGTATGTTTGGAGAAATAACTGTTGACCTATGTAACCGCTTCCGAGACTATCTTCTCCATGCAAGGCAACTAAAGCATACTGATAAAATGGTTTCCCGTAATTCAGCTGCCAGTTATTTCTCATTATTCAGAGGAGTTTTGAAACTTGCGTATAGAGATAAATATTTACGTGAAAATCCCAATGATTTTCTTGAAAAGATAGAAAGTAGAGATATTCATAAAGAGTTTTTAACACAAGATGAATTAAAGACTCTGGCTTCAACTCCATGCGATATACCTGTATTAAGAAATGCATCCCTTTTCTCATGTCTCACCGGATTACGCATCAGTGATATATTGAATCTTAAGTGGGAAAACTTATGCACAGCCCCCGATCTGGGACATTGTATTCGTCTTCGTACGCAAAAGACACAGACAGAAGCCTTACTACCTATCAGTTATGAAGCATACGCACTTTGTGGAGAACCGGGCACAGGTAAAGTATTTAAAGAATTGCGCCGTTGCATGACTGGATACCCTCTTAAAGCATGGATAAAGAAAGCTGGTATTCAAAAACATATAACATTCCACTGCAGCAGGCATACTTTCGGAACGATGATGCTGACTTTGGGAGTTGACTTATACACTGTAAGCAAACTGCTTGGGCATACCAAGGTGGAAACAACCCAAATATATGCGAAGATCATCAACAAGAAAAAGGATGATGCAGTCAGTCTTATAGACGATGCATTCAGTGACATGGAATTTTAGTATTGATTACATAACCCCACTATTAAGATGTATATTGCTGAAATAACTGAAAGGTTGCTTGAAGTAAACAGGCTTCTTTTGAAATATATCAAAGATACAGAACTGACCTTTGAGGAAAATCTGGTTTTTTCCGGATTCTATCATGACTACAAAGACATAAACAGTATAATCAACTCAGCTGAAAAAGAGTTAAACGACAGCCCGGCAATACTCATGGAACAGGCAAAAGCCTTGTCTGCCGCTGCGTCTGACTTCCTTGCCACTTATGAAAGTCACGAGGATATATTTGGCTCTTATAATCCGCAACCAGTCTGCGACAGGCATATCAAGCCGCTTGAAAAGGAATATGACTCTATTGCATATGCCGCTTCACAACTATGGAAACGGTATTCTCAAATGAGTGTCCGCATGGACTATCTCAATCCTGAAGATGACGATTACAAGACCATAGAAAAAGAATCCGAGGAGGTAAAGGCAAGATATGAAGCAGAGAAAGCCAAGAGTGATGAGACATACCGCTTTTACACCGCAGAACGTGAGAAAACAGCCAAACTTTATTTTTTTGAGATGATATACCTTGAAATGCTGGTTGTCCGAATGAAAAGGATTGCAGACAGCATTATCAAAGATATAGAAGAACTGAAATCCGAAGGTAAGATATGACAGGACTGTACTTGAAAGAAACGGCCAAACTATTTGATATAGTAGATTTGACCATCTGTTGCAGCCTGTACAAGATCTGCAACGGCAACCAGTTTGAACACATGAAAGGTACGGATTTCGTAGATTTCATGAACCTGAAAGAAGTTTCACGACCTGTTGTTGTCCGTCATCGTGAAAACAGCCGTGTCTGTTACCTGTTGTATGTCGTCAGTAAAGAGATAATGAATGAGTCTTTAGCAAAGGAGTGGATACAACACATGCTGGAACAGTGTAAAATCAGTCCCGGATACTACAAATCCCATTATAGAGATGCACTCAATTCCGGAACAGGAGAAACCAATGCCCAATTCGTCAAGGCTATCGAAAAAGCCATCGAAAAGGCAAAATCTGTGAAGTGACCACACAGAATTACAGAGCGACCACAGAGATATACATCTTTTAACAAATTAAATAAAGCTATATTGTTGATTAACAACGATATGGCTTTATTTGTTTTTTGTCCCCAACCACAAATCGTACACATTGTTCCACTTGGGAATAGGCATAATTTTGCAACAGAGCAAAAGGAAAGAAAAAGCATTCAAAAACCTGTTTGCTGTCGAAACGGAAATAATAATTATAAAATAGAATCATATGACAAACAATTTATTGACAACGGTAGAAGCTGCCGAATATCTGGGGATGAAAAAGTCTTATCTGCATAAACTGATGATGAAAAAGGAGATTCCTTTCTACAAACCAAACGGCAAACTGTGTTTCTTTGACAAGGACGAACTTGATCAATGGCTCCGCAGGATACGCATAGCACCACAGGAAGAAGTGGACCGGCAGGCAATCGCCTATGTGACCCAAAAAGACCTACTTAAATAGCCTGTATTATGAACCTGTATGAATTGTTCAGTCTATTCTGGAGGGATAACGGATACAGGGCATTTTCCAAGACAGAAACAATCTTATACTTCTATCTTCTTAATATGGCAAATTCCGCCAGATGGCAGATGCCGTTTACAGGCTATACGGAAAGAATAAGTGCCGATCTTCAGACAACAAAGCAGAATATTGTAAAGGCCAGGGCCGGACTCCAGCAGCGAGGTCTGATTTCATTCACAGCCGGGACTGGAAAGGAGAATCCGCCTTTATATACCATAATTGACCGTACTTCTCAGTTGTCGGTGCCGTTGTCGGAGAACTTGTCGGTAAAGATGTCGGTGCCGTTGTCCCCTATTAATATAAAAGATAAAAATAGAAATAATAATATTATTACTGTCCGCTAAAAGTTCATACATCATTATAATGATAGGGCCGTCCTCCGATTTTGGAAGTCAGCCCTATTTTGGTTATCTTTGAGTCACCACACTAAAAGTTTAACCATGAGCAAAAG
>NZ_JADYTJ010000095.1 GCF_021531075.1 Bacteroides caecigallinarum
ATATTTATAGCGTTAATTATAAGTCTGTGAATTAATTAATGTGGAATTCGATTTATAATTAATATTGTTAATCCTCACAATATTGCTATAGGATAATATGAACAATACAGACATATTGCAATATAATAAAGGAGAATCTTTCGGTATATTTCCGTCAGGTTCTCCCTTGTTTTTACTCTTCAAAGAGCAGCATATATTCCACTTCTTTTCTCCGCTCGATTCTCGGCAAACCTTGCCTCTATAGTCCAGAAAGAAATCTACTCCTTAGATATTCTTATCCTCAGTTTCTACTTTATTAAAAGTTCACCGTTCGTTTGGGGAAAGTTATAATAAACGTCTTATAGAAATAATATTGCAAAAAAATATATGCCTCAATGAAAATATCAAATATAACATTTATTTATCTATTGCATGATCAACATAATTTACGAATCCCATTGTTTCTTTATGTTTGAAACATTCCTTTCGAAGTAAAATATATTTTCTTTCGGTTTCATTCAGCCTGTGATTTTCACGTAAAATAAAGAATGAGGTTACTATGCTGACTACCCATATAAAAATGGCTACAAGGATACAGAATTGCTTGATATACCTGAATCCGACATATCTGTCAATCCAAGACCAAAGTCTCTTGAAGGCCCAAAGAATCCAGCCTTTAATGGTAGTAGGTTTTACCGGTGCTTTTGACATGTTATGCCGTTCTGCTACAACATCAAGGATACGGTTCATTCGTTCTATGTAAGGGATAATCTTAAGATATTGCTTGTTCGTGTCCGCTGTCAGTGCAACAGCGTTAAGGCTGTTCTTTTGTATATCCGTACATAGATTGGCAATCTTAACCAGTAATTTTTCTGTCTGGGCATCGGACTTTCCGGTTTTCAGTTCCTCGTATGCTTTGCTCAATTTCTCTAATATATCATAGAACAAATTTCTCAGTTGGATAAACTGTCTGTCTCCACTGCTATCCATATTGTGGCCACCGGTTTTACTTACAGAGGCAATTTCACTCTTTATAGAAACAAGTCCGGCTTCTATCCGGTTAAGTTTGTCCGTATGTCTATCCAGTGTAGTCTGGATTTCATCAATGGAATCATATTCTTCATCCTTTAACGGTTTGTTCTTTGCCATTGTTACCTCCTTCTGCCTTTTCGTGGTACATATTTGTCTTTTTCTTCATCACGTTTGTTATCGTCGCTGCTTCCACCACCGCCACCTCCTGTTTCCGGTGCCTGATGTGGCTGAACTATCAGTTCAATGGCGGCTCCAACTATTCCAGATCCTATTGAACTACCACTATCGGTTCCGCTTTCTACATTGCCAGCAGCCATAGTTTCCTGATTGGATTGTGCATTCTGAATATTCGGGCTATATCCCGGACCGTTCCCCGGACAGTTTTCCGCATGAGCCATATCCTTTGAGATATTCATGTCAGATCCGGTAAAAACGGAGTCATGTTTTCTGATATCCGATATAGCGGTTTTTTCCTGCCCATAACTGCCGAACTTCCTTCTTAAATTTCCGAATGACAATTCCGGATCCACTTTCTTTCCGGCAAAAGAAAGATTTTCTGCTGTATATACGATACCACGTACATTCCCGTATTCATCCCTTACCATGGTTATATCGACACCTTCTGATTTCAGCTTTGAGATATATTCTTTCCATGAACCGGCTTTGTCAAGAACAGGGAAAGCTATGTCCATGATATGATATTTGACCTTATCCTTTCCGATAAGTCTGTCTCGGTTTACATCTTTTTTTCTCTTTGATGGAGCAGAAAGTCCGTATTTTGCCCGGATAGATTTGCAGACATTTACTGAACGTGCATAGTTGCTGTCGCATGTGATAGCCTTTCCTTCATTGTCTATACGACTGTAAGCGATGTGTACATGATCGTGTTCTTGATCAAGATGACGGTAGCCGAGATAGATAGTGGGCGGAAATTTCATACGCTGCATGTATTCCTTGCAGAGTTCCGTTATAAATTCGTCAGTCAGCCTTTCCCGGTCTTTGGGCGAGAAACTGATTACCAGATGTCCCATCTTGTCCTTTATCTTGGAAGAACTGTTTGCCCATTGGAGATTGAAGGCAGCAACCACAGTCCGGTTTGATGTTGTACTGACTCCATTGGAAAAAATCACTTTGGCATTTTTCTCTTTCATGCTATTGAGGTAGTCAATCAGACCCCCGGCTGATTTCCCTTTCATTATTTTTGCATTCATCGTTACCTTAGTTCACTTAATTTATTCAACACTTCATCTATCTTTTCTGACAATAGCCTGTCAGCTGCGGCCACATCCTCATAGCCTGCAATGTGCGCTTCGTGTGCCAGCTGGTTCAGGTTGTTTGCCATTCCTGCGAGCTTCCTGAAACAATCCATCATCTCCTGGGAGAGCGGTTCGTTTATCTTACCGTTTATTGCCAGATCATAGACTATGGAGGAAAGTGAAGCCTTCATCCTGCGGCTTCTTTTTTTTAGTTTTTTGAAGTTCAGTTCATCAAAACCGACCTTTATAAAATGGCACTTTTTCTCTGTCGAATCCTTTCGAGGACGGCCTCCTTTTCTCCGTTCTGAATCCTTTCGGGGTGTGGGTGCAAATTCTGTCATGTCCGTTTGTTTAAGGTCATCCAGGCGGAGCCTTCCGACATTCAGTCGGTGGTTTTTTGGCACAAAAAACCTATCTTGCTCCCACACCCCTTAAAAAAGTGTCCTACTTTCTGAACAGGATGTACAATGCTACGGAAGCCATTATAACAGGCTATTGTACAATATTCGTCGTGGATGACGGATTTATAAATGGAGTTTTATCTGTGCCAGTGTACCTGTGCTTCCTCATAATATGAGTGGTCTCTGGCTATTGATTCAAGGACTTTGTGCAGATAGTCCAGTTCGTGGTGTTCCAGGCATGGAATGGCTCCGATTTCTATATTGTATGATGCTATCCACCTGTATTCGCTCCACTTCTCATAGTCTTTTCCGGTACGGCTTACTATGGAATCAAAATAGGTATTTACCTGTTCTATCTGCCGTTCCGACGGTACACCATCTATGCCTTCGGCATGTATAAAGGAAATCATGGAATCAACGGCATTTGCCAGTAAAGGATCAACTTCAGCGAGTACCTTTTTGAGTTCTTCCTGTTTCATGTCTTAACTTGTTTGGAGAATATGTCAGCTCCGGTATGAACCGTTGCCAAACCTGATGGGCACGACCATTTCAATAAGCCGGTCGGCGATACGTTCCTCATATTTTTCCTTAATCTGTGAAAATGTCAGATTTGTCGTAAAAAGGGTGAACAGCTGTTCCTCATACCGTTTTGTTATCAGGTCTATCATAGGGGTAAGACAATTGCCAAAACTGATGATTTCCTTTGGATCTGTCCCGAAATCATCTATCGCAAGGATTGGAAGTCTGGCTATCCGAGCCCATTCCTGATATTCGTCTTTGCACCTGTAAGCCAGTTCCCTTGCATTCCACAGCGATACGCTATAACTGGAATTGGTCTGCGGATGGCGCAAGTTCAATGAATTTATCAGGGTACGGATGGCTTTAAGCCATGTGGTTTTTCCATTTCCGCACATTCCGCTGAAAAACAGACCGAACTTTTCGGAATTTCCCGTAAGGAAGCGTGCAATCTGTTCACGTTGGCTTTCAAATTCTTCACAGGTTGTGAAATGTCTGCACCTGTATTCGACTTCTGCCTGGTATGCGGCCAGCAGCATATCCTTTGTCTGTTCGTAGGAATATGGCAGCCTAAACCGGCCAATCGTAATCTTCCGGTGAAGTAGCTGTGATTTCAGTAGCTCTACGTCCACTGTTGACTCGTTTTGATTCTGCTCTTTCATGTTTTAGTCTATAATTCATTTTAATGTTCAGCCAGTTGCGGAAATGTTTCTGGATGTCTATTATTTCCCTCTTGTCGGATGACTTCATTTTTTGTTCGGCAATGAACATTTTCAGGTATTCCAGTACAGTTTCACGGTCTATATCGCTTCCCCGTTGAAGGATTACTGAGTCCAGCCAGGCAGCATCATTTGCAAGAATCATTTCCAGTTCATCCAGTTCCAATTTTCCGTTGCTGACATTATGAATATTATTATATTACTGTCCGCTAAAGACGTGAATTCCCTCCCAACTTGCTGAAATAGATAAGTTGGGAGTTATTTTCATATCAGACAAGCCCCTCTTATGAGCTTATTACCTCCTTAGGTGGTGGTTCTGCTGC
>NZ_JADYTJ010000096.1 GCF_021531075.1 Bacteroides caecigallinarum
CTTTTAATAGTATCAGTATCTTCTAAGAAGTTTGTATTTTTAGAAAGTTGCGTATAGTAAATTAATTTGGATATGAGTAGGGTTTTGTTTAGTGATGAAGTTTCTCCTTTTTTTCGTTTACCTTTAAATTGAGGTTTCAAATCAAAAAAGTATTTTAACAGATGTGCAAAATACCATATCAGAACAGAATCAGATTCATCATTTTTATGAACGAATGGGGAAACTCCTTTGTTTACGTCTATCCTGTTCACGTGTATAAAGTCCTTATCCTGTTCATAACCACGCTTTATCCATTCTAATATAAGTGATATAGTTTTGCTGCTTTCTATTTCTATTTTTCCTTTTTGGGTTTTTAGGCTTAATTTTGCCTTAAAGTTATTTGTGTCAGGTAGTAAATTGATTAAGTTCTCAATGTTTTCTCCACGTGTAGGTAGTCTGATGAAACTGTCAAAGCACATGCTACAAGCATAATCAAAACAGAACATTACCAAAAGCCAAAAGGCATCGGTATCAAGTCCCAATCCATTTATTGTGTCTTGTAAATCCTTCTTTTTTAAAAACTCCTCATATTTATAGCGACATAATATTTGGTCTGTATTATATCGTTCTGTAAATATCTCTGCCGCAGTTGGAATATCCACCAATTTCACTTCACTTGGATAAATAACAACAGACCAATCCGCATTATGGTAAGGCTCGCCCTCTCCATACATAATATCATAAACGTATCTTAACTGGCTTGATTCTCCATCGTCAAGCTGTCCTTTTTCATTGAGGTATCTTATAGGTAATTCCATACTCCTTTGATTATTAGGTTGTAAAGTTAAAAAGAAAATCCCACTCACAAATGTTGCAAGTGGGAAAATCATAAATCTACTTTCCAAACACATATCGCACTACCTTTGCATTAGCCTTATTTTCATTCACAAAATCACGTTCAATATAGATGTCGGTCACTTTCATGGAATCGTCTATATGATTCAAGGCAGCATGAACTATGTATTTGTCTATTCCCACTTTATTCAATGCTATGGTTGCCCAACTATGACGAGCCGCATAATATTCTAAATCATCAATTCCTAAAATAGAGCCAATTTCTTTCAAGCCATAATTGATTGCCTTATTGAAGCCTTTTTCGTCACAGTAGTATTGGTAGAAATTAAACAACCGTTTGCCTGTCTTATCCCTATATTTATTAATTATAGGTTGAATTATATGTGGAATCTCAACCATCATTTTGGCGTTGTCTAATCTACGGTCTTTTGTTTTGGTTCTGTAATAGGTAATAGTATTACCATCCATTTTAGTAGCATTATAAAGGTCTGCTGAATTGATACCCATCAAACAAAATGAGAGAATGAAACAATCCTTTGCTAAATTATAGCGACAAGTGGCTTTATAGCCTTTTTTCATATCCTTATAAGGTAGTTTCCAAACTTTCTTTATTATGTCTGCTGGAATAGCCCTTTTGCGTGTAGCTTCTTGTTTGGGCATGACAAAATCATCAAAAGGAGAATGGGGAATAAGAATCAGATTTTTGTCTTTTTTATTGTACTTCTTTTTGGCTTCATTAAACAGTTTCTTAATGCTTATCAGATAAAGGGATAGAGAACGGTTAGAGGGGACACGTTTCCCCTGCTGTATTAGTTTCTTTGTACGTGTTTCATGTTCTTTATTCAGAAATGTCTTGAAGCTATCTAAAAAATCTTTTGTTATCAGATTCACATCCAGTTCTTCTTTACCAATGAAGCGTACCAAAGCATTAATGGCAGAAGTATAATTGGGCGCACCTTTAATAGTTGTTGAGGCTATCCATTCACGGCTGAACTTTATAAAATTTATGACTTGATTCTTTTCTTGTTCTCCATTAAGATAGTCTATTATATCATCCAAAGTATAATGATTCAATTCAATTTGAAGCTTGGCACATTTCTCATAATAACTTCGAATCAACGCTTCTACATCTTGTTTGATAGGGGAAGACGGCTTGATTTTGAACTCTTTAGTCAAGTCTTTAGAATAGACAAATAGACTTGTTGATAAACGCTTTACTTTACGGTCAAGGGTGAATCTCAATTTAACATTGTAAGTCCCATCCAACTTCTGTTCTTGTCTTTTGATTTCTGATTTGATAGTCAGCATTTTACGTTCTAATTTAATTAGTCAACAATTAGTCAACAAATGCTGTGCTTGGATTATATAAACTACTTGCAAGAGCAATAGCAGAAGTCATAAAAAGCCAAAAAGAAAAGCGTTAACTGCTTGATTTTGTGCAATTAACGCTTCTTTTTTAAGTGGACCAGCCTGGGCTTGAACCAGGGACCTCCAGATTATGAGTCTACAGATATACACACTTTAAACTACTGTTAATCAACTTATTAATAATCTCTTTTGTAGTCAATGGAACAACTATTGACCAACAATGGTAAAGTTTATACAATACCAATAGTAACATTTAGAAATGCTAAATTTATTATTTCTTACTCATAAAAATTTTATTATTATAAAATATTACATCTATCCCATAAGATAGGGTCTAAATTATATATCCTTCTTCAATACTTCTATCAATGAAAAGCAGTTTATAGTAGTAAAGGTTTCATTTTTCAGAGTTTATTAAACGAACTAATAAATATATAGAAGCAAAAGAAAATAAGAAACCAAATGTATAACATATTGTATCTACATTCCATTCTCCAGCACTAAAACACATAATAGCAAGTATAGCAGTAAATATTATACAAACTATATTTAACGCAATACGAAACTTTTTCATTTACATATTTTGTTTTTAGTTAGTTGTTGTTATTATCAATTTATCAAAATCAATAATCCATTTATTTTCAATCAAGAAGTCAGTACCTAATATTCCATATATCTGTATGCCACTCTCTGTTTCAATGCCTTCAAACGCATCAAGAAGTGATTTTACACAGAATCTTTGACTATATGTCTGACCTTCAAAGGTGAAAGGTAAAATTACCAAATCAACCTTATGCTTAGTTCCATCTATTCCACTGATATTGTAATCCCCAACAGTATTCACAATATCTTTGAAATATTCTACAACATTACTATCAATCAAGCAACAAGTACTTCCTGTATCTATAATAAAACACAGGTATTTACCTTTTATCTCAACAGGGATAATGGGTAGTTTACCTTTACTTAATCCATAATTCAAAGGATAAACCATATTTTTAGTATTCTACAGCCGCTATCAAGGCATTAATTATTTACCAAAGATTCCTTGCATAATACTCATAATAAGTGCGCTAACAATAAGCCCTATCCATAATTCGGCACTTTTCCAAATACTTTTGATTTTTATTCCCAGTTTTTTTCTTACTTCATCAGAAAGTTCTTCTATCTCACTTGTTGTCAAATTATCAAGGACTTCTTGAGCAATACTTTCCACCTCTTCAGAAGTCATTGAATTTAATTGTTCAATCGTCAATGATTGTAATTCTTGTTTTGTCATACTATTTAATTACTAAAGAGTTAATAATGCTATTTATTATATCATTTTGTTTTATCTTCTTATTATTATCCACTGTTAAGGTAATTATAAAAGTCGTATTATCATGCTTTTTCACAATATACTGTATCCCATACAAAATATATCCTTGCATATTGAATGTATATTCAATGGAACTACCTTTACAATTACTAAGAACTATATCATTTTTTTGTTCAATTAAATGATAACTATTTAACAACCTTCTATTCTGAGATATTGTTTGCTTTGCTAAATAAGATGTAGGTTCTTTCCATTTATTACTTGACACTATAATATTTATATTGGGGCTAAAATCATAATCATTCTTTTGTTTCTCTATAATTTGAACAGATATATTGGTTTGATTGGTTACTTGATTATCCTCATTTATTATTTGCCATGAAGTAGGAT
>NZ_JADYTJ010000097.1 GCF_021531075.1 Bacteroides caecigallinarum
GAATATTGTATTCTGGTGAACCAGGTTCCAGGGTATTTCTGATATTAAAGCGAATATTAATAAATTTCTACCGTATTTGAATCTATTATGTGTATGAATGAATCCTTCAACAATAAGAAAAGAGAAAATAGGGAATGCCATTCTACCTATTGCTCTCATCAAAAAATATACTGTGATGTCTTTATTGCCAATTGTCGTCAGTATATTGCTTAGCCATTCATTGGGGTAGAGGAAGCAGGCTATGTGGTCTATACACATGAGTATGATGGCAATAAGTTTTAGAAAACTTCCACTAATGAATTGTTGTTTCATATTAAATTGTATGCTTCTTGAATTTATTGAACTGTCTGTAGAGCATTATTGCTGCCAATATACTTGCTGCGAGGTCGGAAATAGGCATACTTATCCATACTCCAAATGAATCAAAGAACAGTGGCAGGATGAACAGACAAGGAATAAGGATCAGCACTTGGCGGCTCAATGACAGAATGATGGCTTTGCGTGCCATACCTATGCTCTGGAAGAAGTTGGATGTAACCATCTGGAAACCTATGATAGGGAAGAACATTACAACAATTCTCAAACCGTTGGCAGAAAGATTTATCAGAGTCTCATCTGTGGTGAAAGCTGATACTGCCAGTCTTGGAATAAATTCGCCGACAATAAATCCGGAGGTGGTGATAATTGTGGCTGCTATAACCGTAAGTTTCATAACATGGTTTACACGGTGGTACTGCTGAGCACCGAAATTATAACCGGCTATAGGCTGCATACCTTGGTTCAGACCCATTACAATCATTACGAACAGGAAAACTATTCTGTTAACGATACCGAATGCCCCAATGGCAAGGTCGCCATCGTAGAGTTTCAGTCCTTTGTTGATAAGTATAACTATGAAGCATGATGCCAGATTCATAAGGAACGGAGCCATACCGATACCTATTATATTTGAAACGAGATTTCCATGAAGGCGGTAGATACCTTTCTTGAAATGCAGAAGCTCATTCTTGTTGCTGAATATCTTTATAAGCCACACCAGTGATATTATCTGGGCCAATATGGTAGCTATGGCTGCTCCTTTGATACCCATGTCGAAACCGTAGATGAACAGTGGGTCAAGTATGGTATTTATAATAACTGTCAGTATGGTTGCCAGCATCGCTTTCTGTGGATGTCCTGCCGAACGGAGAACTGAATTCAGCCCAAGGTAAAGATGAGTGATAGTATTTCCCAACAGGATAATCACCATATAATCGCGTGCGTAAGGGATGGTAGCTTCACTAGCTCCGAAGAAATATAATATCGGGTCGAGGAAGATAAGGGTAATTATTGTAAACAATATACCCATGATAACGTTAAGCGAAACAACGTTTCCAAGGATGTGTTGTGCAGATGCATAATCTTTCTGTCCTAATTTTACGGAAACAAGTGTTGATGCACCTACGCCGACAAGTGATCCGAAGGCTGCTGCAAGATTCATAAGAGGGAATGTTATGGCAAGACCTGAAATTGCCATCGGACCTACACCGTGACCGATGAAGATACTGTCTACCATGTTATAGAGTGATGATGCTGTCATGGCAATAATTGCCGGTACGGCATATTGCATAAGAAGTTTACCGATTGGTTCGGTTCCAAGTTCAGTTGCAGTTACTTTTTGTGACATATTATTTTTTGATATTGCTTATTAACAGGGTGCAAAGTTAGGATTTTTTATCCTATACCGTTATAATGTTTGCAGTTATAATAATGCTGATAACTTAATGTTTTTTGGTGCCGACCATCGTCGGCAGTGCTGCTCACTATGGTCGGTAGTGGTGCCGACTATAGTCAGCACCAAAAAATATATGATTGTTTCGTATTACCAATAATATGGTCCGTAGCCTTTCATTCCTTCTACTCCAAAGCTGATAGATGAACTTTCGCCTATTTTAAAGTTTATCATTCCTCCTAATTTGTCAGGCGAGAAGTTTGGCAGGGGATAATAAAGTGGCGAACGTTGGGGCATGAGTGACTTGTTGCCATATCCATAAAGTGTTATCCGTTCATTGAGCTTGAAAGCGGCAACTCCGGCAATTCCTATGTTCTTATAGTTAATAAATCCCCAGTCCATATGGGTGGCATATAGTCCGGCAGCCACGCTGAATCTGTTATTGATAGGTATGGCGTACATAAATGCAGCATCCTGTCCGAATCCTACTCCTGATGGAGCATATTTTGATGGACTGAATGTGACGTGCATTCCCAGGGAGGCATTGAAACCTTTGTGAAGTTCCCAATTGGCATAGTTGTATGTAAACGGACTGATTCCGTACATACTGAACGACGGATACATTCCTGTCTGCATTATAGGTGCCACGAGTGGTGTGCTCAATGAGTCTGTATCAGTAATTGGATAGTTTGCTTCGTAAGTTTCTGCTTTTGTTTCAAATGATATGTTATAAACAACGGAATCGTTTGCAGAAACTGTCGACTCGTTATTTTGAGCCATACTTATGACAGGTAGTAATATAAATAGTATTACAGGATATAACGATTTCATTATTATGGAGTTTATTGTTTAAATCCAAAGATAGATATTATCTTATTATACTGTAATTTATATATCTGATTTTTAAAGAAAATAGGATTGATTTTATTCTTTTTATGGATACAAAAAAAGCTGTCTTCATTAAGACAGCTTTTAATTTCCTTAATAATTTGCAGATTATGCTTCAGCGCAAGGGATTACAGAAACATAGCTTTTGTTTTCACGACCCTTCTTGAAACATACTGTACCATCTACCAATGCGTAAAGAGTGTGATCGCTACCCATACCTACGTTGTTACCTGGGTTGTGAACTGTTCCTCTTTGACGAACAATGATGTTACCAGCCTTGCAAGCTGAACCACCGAATATCTTTACGCCTAATCTTTTGCTTTCTGATTCACGACCGTTCTTAGAACTACCTACACCTTTTTTATGTGCCATTTTCTTCTACGTTTTAATGATTAAGCAATAACTTGTTTGATTGTCAATTCAGTAAACTGCTGACGGTGACCGTTCAGTTTTCTGTAACCTTTTCTTCTCTTCTTGTGGAATACCAACACTTTGTCACCCTTTACAAGGCTAGACTTAACTTCGCAAACCACTTTTGCACCTTCTACAGTAGGAGCACCTACAGTTACAGTACCATTGTTGTCAACCAACAAAACTTTGTCAAATTCAACAGTTGCGCCGTTTTCAGCGTTCTGAATGTGGTGTACAAACAGTTTCTTGCCTTCTTCAGCTTTGAACTGCTGACCGTTAATTTCTACGATTACGTACATTTTATTATAATTATTAAACGGGTTTCTTCCGTAAGGTGGATTGATTCTTGCAATCACTTGTTTACCTCCACAGACTAAAATCGGCTGCAAAGATACTCTAAATACTTTATATAATCAATAATTTCGGTGTATTTTTTTGTATAAAGTGTTGTTTTTCAGTAATAATTCTTTTTAGGAACAGTGGCTTGAATAAAAAAGAATAGGGTATACCCGGATGGATATACCCTATTCTGATAGTATGCTCGGCATGAGTATTAGCTAACGGGTGCAAGTCCCTAATGAGCCCTAATAGCGGGAATCATACAGCCAATAGCAAGGGTGTCCATCGTGAGGTGGAATCTGAAAGAAGCTGGCGGCAAACA
>NZ_JADYTJ010000098.1 GCF_021531075.1 Bacteroides caecigallinarum
AATACCGGAGCGCAGCGAGGATGATTTTTTCCTGTCCAGCCAAGCCCTTGAGGGCAGCCTTGCGGCAAAAGGCAGGCAATCCAAGACCTTTGCCGCTTAAAAGCGGAAAAACAGATTCTTTTCTGTATGGACACAAAAAATGCAGACCTTCCGGCCTGCATTCTTGTGGTTATATTGATATGGATGTTATTCTTCTTTTGTGGAATAGGTGTTGAAAATGTCATCGGTCATTTCCTTGGCGAGAGTCCTGATCCTATTAAGAAAGTCCTGCCCGGTTATCATTCCGCTTTCAAGTCCGGTCAGTTGTTTTTCCCAGTCTGCGGTGAGTGAAGTATCCGCAATTTTCTTTCCACGGATGGTTTCGTAGGTGAACATACCTTTCGGGGTCGGAACAATATATTTCCCTGAATAACGGATATACTTACGGTTAACCAGTGTACGGATGATATTGGTACGTGAGGATACCGTGCCCAGTCCGTTCAGCTCCATGTATTCCACCAGTTCTGCATCCGTGAACGGATCTACCGGCAGTTGTTTTTTGTGTACCATGTTGCATCCGCATACATTCAGGGTATCACCTTTCTCCACTTCGGGGAGTTCTTTGACGGAATATCCCGATGTCGGGATCATGTCGGAATGCATGAACACGTCATGCCAGCCGGCTTCAATGATTCTTGTTTGTTCGGCCTTGAAATGTTGCGCCGCACAAACCGCTTCAACATTTGTCGTTTCTATGCGGCATGGAGCCATGAATACTTCGAGCATCCTTCCGGCTACAAGTCTGTAAACCTGCATTTCCTTTTCGGACAGATTTCCGGGACGGATACCTGTAATGATGATGGCATGATGTACATTGGCTTTTTCTGCACTTATTACGTGGCGGGACAAACTGGATATGTCAATACCTCCAGTTCCTTTAGCGACAGGGAACAGCTCCCATGATAGCAGACGCGTCATGATTGGTGAAAGCGAGTCAAACACATCCTCCGTCAGATAACGGCTGGAAGTCCTTGGATAAGAAATCAGTTTCTTTTCATAAAGGGACTGTGCGATGTCATACACCTCTGATGCGGTATAACCATAGCGGATGTTCGCTTCCTTCTGAAGTTGTGTCAGGTCAAGCAGATCCGGTGGAAGTATTTCCTTTACGCTGTGGCTGATACCTGTAATCTGTGCCTGATGTGCCAGCTTGCAGTCCTGGAAAAACATTGTAGCGGATTCTTTGTCTGGAAGATCCTGTGTGCGGCGCATCTTGAAAAGGATGCCGTCCTTTTGCAGGCTGATATAGATGGGCCAGCTGTCCGATGAAATATGGTTCTCCCTTTCACGGTAGCGTCTGCTGATGGCAGCCAGTACCGGTGTCTGTACCCGTCCGAGGGAATTGTTGCCGAGGCCCGTCGCCTTGCACATGGCATAGCTGGCGTTGATTCCGAGAATCCAGTCCGCCTTGTTGCGGCTGTCGGCAGCGAGGAACAGGCTGTCGTAACAGCTGTCCGGTTTCAGATTTTCCATGCCTTGACGTACAGACTCGTCAGTAAGAGAGGAAATCCACAGACGGAAGCAAGGCTGTGTACAGTTCAGGTATTGATAGACATAGCGGAATGTCATTTCCCCGTCACGGCTGGCATCGGTAGCCGCAATGATGGTGTCACATGCCTGAAACACCCTCTCGATTACTTTAAGCTGGAGCACGGCATCAATCTCCGGTATCCATCCGTTCTCGGTGCGTGTATGACGTACCATCAGTTCAAATTCGGATGGGATGAAAGGAAAATCATTCCGTTCCAGCTTCTGGGTTCCGTAGTCCTTCGGCATGGCCAGTGACAGCATGTTCCCGAAAGTCCACGTAACCATGTAGCCGTTTCCTTCCACATATCCGTTTCTTACTCTGGTTGCACCGATGATTCTTCCGATTTCTTTTCCTACACTTGGTTTGTCTGTTAATATGGCAATCATGATAAATTCTGTTTTTTATATCTTTCCATACGGTAAGTCCGTATGGAAAGAGAGATGATACATTATGGTTTCTTATTTATTCACCTGAAGGGTTGATACCGTTTACGCTGATGACCGGATTTCCATTCTCGTCTTCAATCAGACTGAGTGTGGCATCCATTGTAAGTGAAAATATAGGAGTCTTGATTTTAATGGACATGACATTGGTTTCCTCTCCCTGAAGGAGTAGGTCCATGTTTCCGTCCTTTTCAATTTGCGATCTGCTGATACCTACTGATTCCAGTTTTTCCCAGTCGATTTGTTCAGCCTTGTAGATATGATGATTGGTCTTGTTCATGTTCTTTCCTTTTTTTAGTAGTTGATGATTTGAATGATTTAAATCCCGTTCAGGTCAGACAGCCTGTTTTGCTCCCTTCTTCTGTTCCTGCTGTTGGGTATTGTCAGTCTGTGAAGCACGCTGTGAGGTATTACGACGTACATCCGGATTTTCCTGGAAATATTGCAGCTGTCCGGTGTTTGCGTTTACTTTCAGATAGGAATCGAACGGTTTGCCGTTGGGACCTTTCATACCCGTTACAAGGATGGCCTTTCCGTCCTGAAGATTTGCTCTTTCCTGTGCCGAAAGCAGGTGTCCGTAAACCTCAGCCGGGATGGTAGGTGCCTGCCGTTCATTGAAACCGTCCGGAGTTCTGGAATACTGTGGTCTTCCGCTTGCCAGGTCCAGCTTGACGAATGACGAGAATTCCTCACCTTTACGGTTGATCATGTTCTCAAGATAGATGGGCTGCCCTTTGCGTAACGCTTCCTTGTCCTCCGGTGTGAGCTGTACCGAACAGATTTCCTTTGGTATGTAGATTTCTCCCGTTTCCGGATTGTGGCGCGTATATTGGAGTCCGCCTGTAACCTTGTCCATGGTAACAAAGGAAGAAAACAGTTCGCCGTTCTTTCGTTTCATATCCTCTACAAGGATGGTGTGTCCTTCGTTCAACGCTTTGAGCTGCATGGGGGAAAGCGGCACACCGCCGAGTGTCTGCTGGTTGAAGGCCTGGTCTTTCGGGAAGATAAATTCGATGCCTCTTCTTTCCGCACTATATTGCAGATTGGCATTAAACTCTTTACCTTGATTGGACTTCATTCCCTCTACGAATATCTGTTCTCCGTTTTTCAGTTTCTGAATTTCATCCGGAGTCAGAGTAACACCTTTGATTTCATTCGGGATATAGACATGCTCCTGTCGTACGGCTACCAGTTCGTTGGTATTCTTGTCGATGGAAATCAGACATGGCTCTGTCGTGTTGCCACGCAGGTTAAGGTCAGCCACGCGTCCCATGTTTCCACTTTCACGCAGGTTTTTCTTGTCCTCTTCCGTGAAGATATGTCCGAAATAAGGACGGTCCAGTTCAGGTTCCTTTCTGATACCGTGGATGCCCAGCATGACCTGCCCGCCGTTGGATATGAACGAAAGGCGTGCATCAAGCT
>NZ_JADYTJ010000099.1 GCF_021531075.1 Bacteroides caecigallinarum
AGCTTGATGCACGCCTTTCGTTCATATCCAACGGCGGGCAGGTCATGCTGGGCATCCACGGTATCAGAAAGGAACCTGAACTGGACCGTCCTTATTTCGGACATATCTTCACGGAAGAGGACAAGAAGAACCTGCGTGAAAGCGGGAACATGGGACGCGTGGCTGACCTTAACCTGCGTGGCAACACGACTGAGCCGTGTCTGATTTCCATCGACAAGAATACCAACGAACTGGTAGCCGTCCGACAGGAGCATGTCTATATCCCGAATGAAATCAAAGGGGTAACCCTGACTCCGGACGAAATTCAGAAACTGAAAAATGGAGAACAGATATTCGTAGAGGGAATGAAGTCCAATCAGGGTAAAGAGTTTAATGCCAATCTGCAATACAGTGCGGAAAGAAGAGGCATCGAATTTATTTTCCCGAAAGACCAGGCCTTCAATCAGCAGACGCTCGGTGGTGTGCCGCTTTCCCCCATGCAGCTTAAAGCGCTGAACGAAGGCCACACCATCCTTGTAGAGGATATGAAGCGAAAGAACGGCGAACTGTTTTCTTCCTTCGTTACCATGGATAAGGTAACAGGCGGTCTCCAATATACGCGCCACAATCCGGAAACGGGAGAAATCTACATACCGAAAGAAATTTGTTCGGTACAGCTCACACCGGAGGACAAGGAAGCGTTACGCAAAGGACAGCCTATCTATCTTGAGAACATGATCAACCGTAAAGGTGAGGAATTCTCGTCATTCGTCAAACTGGACCTGACAAGCGGAAGACCACAGTATTCCAGAACTCCGGACGGTTTCAACGAACGACAGGCACCTACCATCCCGGCTGAGGTTTACGGACACCTGCTTTCAGCACAGGAAAGAGCAAATCTTCAGGACGGAAAGGCTATCCTTGTAACGGGTATGAAAGGTCCCAACGGCAAACCGTTCGATTCCTATCTGAAAGTAAACGCAAACACCGGACAGCTGCAATATTTCCAGGAAAATCCGGATGTGCGCCGCAATACCTCACAGCGTGCTTCACAGACTGACAATATCCAGCAGCAGGAACAGAAGAAGGGAGCAAAACAGGCTGTCTGACCTGAACGGGATTCAAATCATTCAAATCATCAATTACTAAAAAAGGAAAGAACATGAACAAGACCAATCATCATATCTACAAGACTGAACAAATCGACTGGGAGAAACTGGAATCGGTAGGTATCAGCAAATCGCAAATTGAAAAGGACGGAAACATGGACCTGCTCCTTCAGGGAGAGGAAACCAATGTCATGTCCATTAAAATCAAGACTCCTGTATTTTCACTGACCATGGACGCCACACTCAGTCTGATTGAAGACGAGAATGGAAATCCGGTCATCAGCGTAAACGGTATCAACCCTTCAGGTGAATAAATAAGAAACCATAATGTATCATCTCTCTTTCCATACGGTAAGTCCGTATGGAAAGAGATAAAAACAGAATTTATCATGATTGCCATATTAACAGACAAACCAAGTGTAGGAAAAGAAATCGGAAGAATCATCGGTGCAACCAGAGTAAGAAACGGATATGTGGAAGGAAACGGCTACATGGTTACGTGGACCTTCGGGAACATGTTGTCACTGGCCATGCCCAAAGACTACGGAACCCAAAAGCTGGAACGGAATGACTTTCCCTTCATCCCGTCCGAATTTGAACTGATGGTACGTCATACACGCACCGAGAACGGATGGATACCGGACATTGATGCCGTGCTCCAACTTAAGGTAATCGAGAGAGTGTTTCAAGCATGCGATACCATCATTGCGGCTACCGATGCCAGCCGTGACGGGGAAATGACATTCCGCTATGTCTATCAATACCTGAACTGTACACAGCCTTGCTTCCGTCTGTGGATTTCCTCTCTTACCGACGAGTCTGTGCGTAAAGGCATGGAAAACCTGAAGCCGGACAGCTGTTACGACAGCCTGTTCCTTGCAGCCGACAGCCGCAACAAGGCGGACTGGATTCTCGGAATCAACGCCAGCTATGCCATGTGCAAGGCGACGGGACTCGGCAACAATTCCCTCGGACGGGTACAGACACCGGTACTGGCTGCCATCAGCAGACGCTACCGTGAAAGAGAGAACCATATTTCATCGGACAGCTGGCCCATCTATATCAGCCTGCAAAAGGACGGCATCCTTTTCAAGATGCGCCGCACACAGGATCTTCCAGACAAAGAATCCGCTACAATGTTTTTCCAGGACTGCAAGCTGTCACATCAGGCACAGATTACAGGTATCAGCCACAGCGTTAAGGAAATACTTCCACCGGATCTGCTTGACCTGACACAACTTCAGAAGGAAGCGAACATCCGCTATGGCTTTACCGCATCAGAGGTGTATGACATCGCACAGTCCCTTTATGAAAAGAAACTGATTTCTTATCCAAGGACTTCCAGCCGTTATCTGACGGAGGATGTGTTTGACTCGCTTTCACCAATCATGGCGCGTCTGCTATCATGGGAGCTGTTCCCTGCCGCTAAAGGAACTGGAGGTATTGACATATCCAGTTTGTCCCGCCACGTAATAAGCGCAGAAAAAGCCAATGTACATCATGCCATCATCATTACAGGTATCCGTCCCGGAAATCTGTCCGAAAAGGAAATGCAGGTTTACAGACTTGTAGCCGGAAGGATGCTTGAAACATTCATGGCTCCATGCCGCATAGAAACGACAAATGTTGAAGCGGTTTGTGCCGCACAGCATTTCAAGGCCGAACAAACAAGAATCATTGAAGCCGGCTGGCATGACGTGTTCATGCGTTACGACATGATCCCGACATCGGGATATTCCGTCAAAGAACTCCCCGAAGTGGAGAAAGGTGATACCCTGAATGTATGCGGATGCAACATGGTGCACAAGAAACAGCTGCCGGTAAATCCGTTCACGGATGCAGAACTGGTGGAATACATGGAACAGAACGGACTGGGCACGGTATCCTCACGTACCAATATCATCCGTACACTGGTTAACCGTAAGTATATCCGTTATTCAGGGAAATATATCGTTCCGACCCCGAAAGGCATGTTCACCTACGAAACCATCCGTGGAAAGAAAATTGCGGATACTTCACTCACCGCAGACTGGGAAAAACAGCTGGCCGGACTTGAAAGCGGAATGATAACCGGACAGGACTTCCTGAACAGGATCAGGACTCTCGCCAAGGAAATGACCGATGACATTTTCAACACCTATTCCACAAAAGAAGAATAACATCTATACCTAATCAACCAAGAGAATGCAGGCCTGAAGGTCTGCATTTTTTTGTATCCGTACAGAAAAGAATCTGTTTTTCCGCTTTTAAGCGGCAAAGGTCTTGGATTGCCTGCCTTTTGCCGCAAGGCTGCCCTCAAGGGCTTGGCTGGACAGGAAAAAATCATCCTCGCTGCGCTCCGGTATT
>NZ_JADYTJ010000009.1 GCF_021531075.1 Bacteroides caecigallinarum
TCGTACTATATTGCAGAATTGTGTAACCAAGTGGTAAAAATAAACTACTAAGCTGTAAAAAAAATAATAATTGTTGCGTTTGTAATTCATATTTATTCAAACAATAGACATCAAAAAAATGAGATACATGTATAAACAATTAATCTCACAATAAACAGCATCAAAATAAAATAGTATTTTTTAACTTTACTAGTGACCTTATATCAACGGAATTACTTAATTTTGAGAATACGAACTTTAAAACTATAGACATTATGAATACAAATCCTGTTTTCAGTCTGAACATCCCTACAAAATTGATGTTCGGATGTGGCGAGATTAAAAATCTTGCCACAGAGCAACTCCCTGGGAAAAAAGCCATGATTGTTATCTCTGCAGGTTCATCTATGCGCAAATACGGCTATTTGGACAAAGTGATAGAACTGCTCAAGGAAAATGATGTGGATTCAATAGTATACGACAAGATACTTCCAAACCCAATAAAAGACCATGTAATGGAAGGTGCAGCCATCTGCCGCGAAATGAAATGCGACATGCTTGTAGGACTAGGAGGCGGAAGTTCCATCGACTCTGCAAAATCCATTGCTGTTATGGCATGCAATGACGGCGATTATTGGGATTATATTCAGAGCGGTTCCGGCAAAGGACGTCCGGTAAAAGGAGCATTGCCTATCATAGCAATACCTACCACTGCAGGAACAGGAACAGAAGTTGACCCTTGGACAGTAATAACAAATACAGAAAAGACTGAAAAGATAGGTTTCGGATGTCAGTACACTTTCCCAACTCTATCTATAGTTGACCCGGAAATGATGCTTTCCGTTCCACCACAACTGACTGCATATCAAGGTTTCGATGCATTTTTCCATGCCTCTGAAGGATTCATTGCCAACTGTGCAACACCTATCAGCGACCTCTATGCACTGGAAGCAGTGAGACTTCTTTATAAATACCTGCCAGTTGCTGTAAAAGACGGACGTAATCTCAAAGCTAGAGCAAAAGTGGCTTGGGGAAGTACCCTCGCAGGATTGGTGGAAGCAACATCCAGATGTGTGTCACAACATGCATTAGAACATGCCATGAGTGCAAAATATCCTGAACTTCCACACGGAGCAGGACTTATAGCACTGAGTGATGCTTACTTCGAAACATTCAAGAACGACTGCATGAAACGCTACATGAAGATGGCTGAAGTAATGACACAGAAAAAGAGCAACAGACCTAGTGACTTCCTTGAAGCACTTGCACTGATGAAAAAAGAATGCGGTATGGACAATCTGAAACTGAGCGACTGGGGGATGAAACCTGAAGATCTGCCGGAAATGGTTAGCAATGCCAGAGACATAGCAGGCGGATTCTACCGCTTCGATGTACGTCCGCTTACAGACGAAGAAGTTCTGGAAATCTATAAAAAATCATACAAATAAAAACTTTTATAATATCTCCAATTCCATAACAGGTATTGGAGATATTTTCATTATAGGAAAAAAAGATACATCATAACATAAAACAATGGACTCACTAAAAATAAACAAGGTACAAATCAGAAATCTGCAAATCGAAGATTATGACCAACTGGCACAATCGTTCACACGTGTATACTCAGATGGAAGCGATGTATTCTGGACACACAAGCAAATAGAAAAACTTATCAAAATCTTTCCAGAAGGACAGATAGTAACTGTAGTGGACGAAAAGATTGTGGGATGCGCTCTATCAATAATAGTAAACTATGACGATGTAAAAAATGACCATACTTATGCCCAGGTAACAGGAAAGGAAACATTCAATACCCACAATCCTAAGGGAAACATACTTTACGGTATAGAGGTATTCATACATCCTCAGTACAGAGGACTACGTCTGGCACGACGCATGTATGAATACCGTAAAGAGTTATGCGAGGAATTGAACCTGAAAGCAATCATGTTTGGCGGCAGAATACCAAACTACCACAAATATGCCGACAAGATGCGTCCTAAGGAATATATAGACAAAGTTAGACAAAAAGAAATTTATGACCCTGTACTGACATTCCAACTGTCAAACGACTTCCACGTTCGCAAAGTTATGCGCAACTATCTTCCCAACGATGAAGAATCAAGACATTATGCATGTCTGCTGCAATGGGATAATATCTATTATCAGCCACCTACACAGGAATACATCAGCCCAAAAACATCTGTACGCGTAGGGCTGGTACAGTGGCAAATGCGTTCGTACAACACACTTGATGATCTGTTCGAGCAGGTGGAATTCTTCGTTGATGCAGTATCCGACTACAAAAGCGATTTCATCCTATTCCCGGAATATTTCAATGCTCCACTCATGGCTCACTTTAATAACGAAGCTGAATCGGAAGCAATACGTGGACTGGCAACATATACAGACGAAATACGCGAACGCTTTACTAAATTAGCTATCAGTTATAATATCAATATCATCACAGGTAGTATGCCATTGATAAAGGAAGACGGACGACTGTACAACGTAGGCTTCTTATGCAGACGAGATGGTACTACAGAAATGTATGAGAAAATCCATGTTACTCCGGATGAGACCAAGAGTTGGGGATTAAACGGCGGACGTTCCATAAAGACATTTGATACGGACTGTGCCAAAATAGGTGTACTGATATGTTACGATGTGGAATTCCCTGAATTGTCGCGTATTATGGCAGACCAAGGCATGCAGATTCTATTCGTTCCATTTATGACAGATACACAAAATGCATATAGCCGCGTGAAAGTATGTGCACATGCCAGAGCCATAGAAAATGAATGTTTCGTTGTTATTGCCGGAAGTGTAGGAAATCTGCCACGTGTGCATAATATGGACATACAATATGCACAATCAGGGGTATTCACCCCATGCGATTTTACCTTCCCAACAGATGGGAAACGAGCTGAAGCTACTCCTAATACAGAAATGATTTTAGTTTCTGATGTAGACCTTGACCTTCTGAACGAACTACATACCTACGGAAGTGTGAGAAATCTGAAAGACAGGCGAAATGACTTGTATGAAGTGAAGGTTAAGAAATGACAATCAATATATTTTACAAATAACTGACCGTTATAATCTCAAATCAGACTATAACGGTCATATTTTTATTTCTGCGAAAGTTCCTCTAGAGTTTTACCCTCATATTCGCAAATTGCTTTCTTATATATCATTGGAATAGGAACCGGTTCTTTAGTTGCCACATCATAACCAACAAGCACCGTACGGCACTGACATTTCATTACACCACTAGCCTTGTTCACTGCACGTTGTAGTAATGTAAGACTTTTATTGCCAAGATGAACCACTGTAGTCTCGATTATAAGTTCATCCGAGAAAAACACAGGTGCCATGAAATCGGCATTTATATTTGCTACGACAACACCAAATTTATTCCAATCGTGCAAATCGCCGAAAACATCCTTAAAATAAGTTGTCTTCGCCAAATCGTACAAAGAGAAATACACAGAGTTGTTCATGTGCCCGAACTGGTCGACATCACTGAAGCGAATTTGAGCCGGGATTACGTGTTTAAAAAGGATTTCATCTTCCATGCTAACATTCTTATTTGGTTATATTGTTCAAATATAATTCTTTTTTTTGTCATTCGTCAACTAATTGACGGAAATATTAGTAATTTTGCCGTCAATAAAATAAATATTCAATAAAAATAAAACATTATGGGAAATAAATTCAGTAGAGAAACTCTGTGCGTACAGGCCGGATGGCAACCTAAAAAAGGTGAACCGAGAGTATTGCCTATATATCAGTCGACAACATTCAAGTACGAAACAAGTGAGCAGATGGCACGCCTTTTCGACCTTGAAGAATCAGGATATTTCTATACCAGACTTCAGAATCCTACAAACGATGCCGTGGCTTCAAAAATAGCTGCATTGGAAGGTGGTGTAGGTGCAATGCTTACATCATCGGGACAGGCAGCTAACTTCTATGCTGTATTTAATATCTGCGAGGCAGGCGACCATTTTGTCTGTTCTTCCACTATCTATGGCGGAACTTTCAATCTGTTTGCCGTAACAATGAAGAAACTAGGAATAGAATGTACTTTCGTAGATGCTGACGCTAGCGAAGAAGAAATCTCAAAGGCTTTCCGTCCAAACACAAAGTGTCTGTTTGGCGAAACTATCTCAAACCCTAGTATCAATGTTCTGGATATTGAAAAATTTGCACGTATAGCACACAATCATGGTGTACCTTTGATTGTTGATAATACTTTTGCAACTCCTATCAACTGCCGCCCATTCGAATGGGGAGCCGACATAGTTACTCACTCCACTACTAAATATATGGACGGACATGCCACATGTGTGGGTGGCGCTGTAGTAGACAGTGGTAACTTCGACTGGGAAGCACACGCCGACAAATTCCCAGGACTAACCCAACCAGATGAATCATATCACGGACTGATTTATACAAAGGCATTCGGAAAAATGGCTTATATCACCAAGGCTACAGTTCAGCTTATGCGTGATTTAGGTTCAATACAGTCACCTGAAAATGCTTTCTTATTGAATCTGGGACTAGAAACCCTTCATCTGCGTATGCCACGCCACTGCGAAAATGCACAGAAAATAGCAGAGTGGCTTGAAGCTAATCCAAAAGTAAAATGGGTAAACTACTGCGGACTGAAAAGCAGCAAATATTACGAATTAGGCCAGAAATATATGCCTAACGGCTCTTGCGGAGTAATAGCCTTCGGACTGAATGGAAGCCGTGAAGAAGCTATAGAATTCATGGACAATCTGAAAATGATTTGTATCGTCACTCACGTAGCAGACGCACGTACATGTGTACTCCACCCTGCAAGTCATACTCACCGTCAGCTAAGCGACGAGCAGCTTATAGAAGCCGGTGTAGCTCCTGACCTGATACGTCTGTCTGTAGGTATAGAAAATGTAGACGATATTATAGCAGATTTGTCTCAGGCTATGGAAAAAGTGAAATAAGCACTTTTATATAAAACAATTTCCCCGTCTGTACCATCACGGTATGGCGGGGAAATTTATATATAATGATTAAGAAATTTAGAAATTAAAAGTATCAGAACATTCTCTTTTCTGCACAACAGATAAATTCATCTGCAGTCATATCTCTATAATAATATACTTCTGTAACAGGCTGATAAATGTAAGATGAAAATTGAAACAACTGAACAGCAGCAAACTTTCTGTCTTTAGAATACATGTAATCCATTCGTATACCGCCTGTATTTCCACTTTTAACTGTCTTTTCACCAGAGAAACAACAACCGTCCAAAACAGATTTAAGACTGCGGAAATCTGCAGCTTCGTAAAACTCACTCTTCACAGAAATACGACTATCTGTAGGAGTATAGAACCAACTGTGGCTTTTCCAGAACAAACGGAACACACCTACAAGAAGGCATGCAGCCCCCAATGTCATTATAAGCATACTCAGTGAAGAAGATTCATTCTCTTCTATTATAGAAAAATAAAATGCCAACCCACCAACGAGAATCAAAATAACCGAGAAAATGATTGAACGTATATCTGTACGGCGTGCAACATGTTCATGAACGTTTGTAAATAATGAATTTGTGTCCATAATTTAAAATTTGTCTTTTTTCTTTAGATTAATATTAATGATAGATTAAATCAAAAAAAGGTATAAGCTACCTTAGGGAATATCATAATTACTCCCCGCAATAAAAAAATGACAAATAAATGGACTAAATAACAACTCGACATAACTGGTAAAGATACCTTACATGGTTACCGGTCATGCCTACACGAAATTTACTGGAGTTTAAACATTCTGATATAAAACTCTGATGCTGCATATATTCTGCTATCATACGGACAGCATATTTTGCCCATAAAACAGAGGTTTTATAAATTTGTCTTGCAGTTAGCTTCACCATCACACGTAGATTTACCGCAAGACTTCCCAACTGACTTACATCTGCTGCCAACATTTCCGTGCGATTGTCATTATTGTTGGATAACAGATATTTACGCACATCAAAATATTCCGTATTATTTCCTTCTACGCTTTCGGCGTGTACACATACACTGTCATCATACACACTAGTGCATGACGTAATAATAGAGAGCAAAAGCCCCAAAAACAGGATAATTGATATGTGTATTGACCTTTTCAAAAATTACTTTTTTGTTTAGCGGCTGTAAAGTTAAGAAAAGATTGGATTCTAACAAAAAAAATCTCCACACCGACATCATCGGTATGGAGATTCATTTTATTTCAGGTTTATATGTTTTTATTCTTCTACTGGCTGGAAATCTTCCTTACCAACACCGCAAACAGGACATACCCAATCTTCTGGAATATCCTCGAATGCTGTACCTGGAGCTATTCCGCTATCCTGATCACCTGTTGCAGGATCATAAACCCAATCACATACTGTGCAAATGTACTTTTTCATAACGCTTTCTAATTTTTAAATAAATGTTAGTCTATTGTTTCAATCTTAATTACAGAACAAATGTAAATATAAAAATGTTCACATCATAACATATCGTACAATATTTTTCTCAAATCTTCCATTCCGGAAGATGCCCCTTTTGATATTACTTGAACCTTCCTGCCTGATGAAATATTTACCGGATTAGGATCTATAAGAAAAACAGGAATATCATAACCTACATAGTTAAGTAATCCTGCGGCTGGATACACATTTAAGGATGTTCCTATAATAACAAATATGTCAGCCTTTTCAACATAATCTATTGCAGTCTCTATCATAGGAACTGCCTCGCCAAACCACACGATGAAAGGGCGAAGCTGTGAACCATCATCAGCCAAATCACCTATCTTGACTTCAAAATTTTCCGGTAGCAATTCCTTAATATATTTTGGTTCGTTAGGCTGACGACTTGATGTAACCTTGGTGAGTTCGCCATGCAAATGAATTACATTTTTACTTCCAGCACGCTCATGCAGGTTATCCACATTTTGTGTAATAACAGTAACATCAAAATCTTTTTCCAGTTCAGCCAGAATTCTATGTCCAAGGTTTGGCTCAACTTTCAAAAGCTGTTTTCTCCTGTCGTTATAAAAATCCAATACCAGTTTGGGATTTGCAGCATATCCCTCAGGTGTAGCAACTTGTTCAACAGGATATTTCTCCCACAGTCCACCAGAATCACGAAAAGTACTGATTCCACTCTCCGCACTCATGCCTGCACCTGTCAATACTACTATTTTTTTCATATCTGTCTGTACTTTTATACATTTCGAACACAAAAATAAGAAAAATTATCACTCAAAACACCTCACTTTCAAAGAAAAAAGATACCTTTGCCATCCGAACAATTAATATAATATTTACAATTAAATTCATGGATAAATTCAGTTATGCCATTGGCCTTGGAATAGGTCAAAACTTGTGGAGCATGGGTGCCCGCAACATTCAGGTAGAAGATTTCGCACAAGCTATCAAGGATGTACTTGAAGGTAACAAGACCGCTATCACTCACGATGAAGCCCGCGAAATAGTAAACAAGTTTTTTACTGAACTTGAAGAAAAAGTAAATTCAGAAAATATAGAAAAAGGCAAGGCTTTCCTTGAAGAGAACAAGAAGAAAGAAAATATCATTACATTGCCAAGCGGACTTCAGTATGAAGTCATTACTGAAGGAAACGGTAAAAAGCCTAAAGCTACAGACCGTGTACGTTGCCACTACGAAGGAACACTTATCGATGGTACAATGTTCGACAGTTCAATAAAACGCGGTGAACCTGCTGTGTTCGGTGTTAATCAGGTTATTCCGGGATGGGTAGAAGCATTACAGCTAATGTCAGAAGGAGCGAAATGGAAACTTTACATACCTTCTGAACTTGGTTACGGTGCACATGGAGCTGGAGAAATGATTCCTCCTCACAGCACACTAATATTCGAAGTGGAACTTATAGAAGTTCTTTGATATCGAGAACAAACAACTAAAATATTAATATCTTAAAATTACTAGAAACAAAAATGAAAAAAGGTACAGCTCTTATGGTATTGGCTGCTGCAGCCGGACTTGCTTCATGCGGTCAAAGCGGTGCTCCTAAAGCAAACATGAAAAGTGACGTTGACACACTTTCATATATGGTGGGAGTTAGCAATTCTCAAGGTTTAAAAGATTATGTTGTAGGTCGTCTTGGTGTTGACACTACTTACATGGCAGACTTCATCAAAGGTATCAAAGAAGGTATGAAGAGTACTTCTGCAAAGGAAAAGGCTTATATGGCAGGTATGCAGATTGGTCAGCAAGTTAGTGGCGATATGTACGATGCCATCAACAACCAGTTATTTGCAGGTGACTCTACAACAACAATGAGCAAAGAAAACTTCCTGGCAGGATTCATCGCTGCAGTAGAAGAAAACAGCCTTGTTACTCCAGACTCTGCTTCTGTATACGTACGTACTAAATCTGAAGAAATCAAGACTAAAGCTCTTGAAGCTAAATATGGCGAATATAAGAAGGAAAACGAAGAGTTCCTTGTAAATAACAAGAGCAAAGATGGTATCAAGGTTACTGAAAGCGGACTTCAGTACAGAATCATCAAAGAAGGTAAAGGTGCTATCCCAACTAAAGATTCTAGAGTAAAAGTACACTACAAAGGTACTATGATTGATGGTACTGAGTTCGACAGCTCATACGAACGTAAAGAACCTACTACATTCCGTGCAGATCAGGTTATCAAAGGTTGGACTGAGGCTCTTACTATGATGCCTGTAGGTTCTAAATGGGAACTTTATATTCCACAAGAACTCGGTTACGGTTCTCGCGAAGCTGGTAAAATCAAACCTTTCTCTACTTTGATTTTCGAAGTTGAACTTATCAGCATTGAGAAATAATTATTTCACAAAGGATATAAAAAAATCCGGTAGAAAATCAATTCTACCGGATTTTTTATATCCTTTTACTTCTTTTCTTTTATATCAGTGTGAGCCTCAACGACATTCACCACATAGTCACCAAGTTTTTCACACTCGGCAATAATATCCATGTAGTGAACCCCCATCTGATAATCATACTCCTTATTATTTACATCAACAACATTCTGACCTTTAAGCCTATTTCTGTAATTATTTATTTCATTTTCCAAGTTGAATGAACAATTCACATCAACAGTATGATGAGTATCTTCAACCAACTTTATCATTTGGGACAAAGCTTCATCTGTCAGCTGCATCATCTGATGTATATGATCGTATTGTGCATTGGTAAAATCATCGTTTCCTCTATTCTTGCGATTAATGGTACGGGCTATATTATAGCAACTATCTCCAATGCTCTCTATTTCCGTAACCTCTCGAAGCATTCCCCGTATCTGAACCTTACTTTCGGAACTCAATCTTCCTTCTGATACCTGATTAAGATATTTAGCTATCTCCAGCTCCATATTGTCACTGATATTCTCATATTTCTCTATTCGGCTGAAAAGTTTATTGAATTCAGACTCATTCTTAACATGAAGCAAGTCACGAACCATACCGAACATTCTCTGTATACGTTCTGCAAAAAGATTAATTTCCTTTCTTGCCTGAAGAATAGAAAGTTCGGCAGTTGACAACATACCACCTGAAATAAACTGAAGACGATATTCTTCTTCCTGCTCCTTCTGAGGGATAATACTACACACTGTTTTCTCTATAAACTTGACAAACCATATTAGAATCAGCACATTACAGATATTGAAACAAGTATGGAAGGCAGAAAGTTTGAATGACACCGCCACACCTCCTGCATCAGAGATATTCATAAAGTCGGAAACAATCCATTCCACCATAGAAAGGAATGGTCTGAACAGTATAAGCACCCAAACAACTCCGAAAATATTGAACATGAGATGAGCCATAGCAGCCCGTCTGGCCTGTGTATTAGCTGTCAGAGCAGCAAGGTTTGCTGTTATGGTAGTTCCAATATTTTCCCCCAATACAAGTGCTGCACCAAGTTCAAAACTTATCCATCCATTAGCACACATAATTAATGTAATTGCCATAGTTGCTGCCGATGCCTGGACTATCATTGTAAGGACAGTACCAATCAGTACAAACAGCAATACAGATATAAAGCCCATGTCTGTGTAGTTCTGTACGAAAGCTAACATATCCGGATTATGACTCAAGTCTGGAGCATTAGTCTTCAGCAGATTAAGTCCCATAAAAAGGAAGGCAAAGCCAAAAATAAATTCTCCTACAGACTTGCGTGAGCTTTTCTGAGAAAACAGCAAAGGAATACCAAAGGCCAACAAAGGAAGCGAAAAAGCAGATATATCAACCTTAAAGCCCAAAGCAGATATAATCCACGCAGTAACTGTGGTACCGATATTGGCACCCATAATGACACTTATAGACTGTGCCAGTTCAAGAAGACCTGCATTAACAAAACTGACAACCATTACCGTAGTAGCCGAGGAAGACTGTATCAATGCTGTTATAAGCATACCGGTCAAAACTCCTGTTACACGATTGGTTGTCATCGCCGTTAAAATACTTCGCAAGCGGTCACCTGCAAATTTCTGTAAACCTTCGCTCATAATCTTCATTCCATAAAGGAACAAAGCCAAAGAGCCAAGCAACTTTAAAAAATCATAAAATGAATATTCCATCTGATATTATTTAGGTAAGGTATAGGCAATATAAATAATATTGAGTAAATTAACTGCCAGTTCATCCAATTAGTAATACATATTACAATTATGTTACAAATATATTGCAAAAATAACAAAGAAACAAGAGATTTTCCAGAAGGAACTTCCCTTATAGACATTTATAATGATTTTAAACTGAACATGCCATACGGTCCTGTCAGTGCAAAAGTAAACAACAAAGTAGAAAATCTGGACTTCAGGGTATACTACAACAAGGATGTGGAATTCCTTGATATTACCAGTGCATCGGGTATGAGAACATACGTACGTTCGCTGTGCTTCATTCTTGTAAAAGCAGTAGACGATCTTTACCCTTGTGGTACCATTTCTTTGGAACATCCTGTATCAAAAGGCTATTTCTGTAAATTACATATCGACAGAGGCATTGGCTTAGACGATGTGTCGCGTATAAAGAAAAGGATGCTTGAAATAATAAATGAAGATTTACCGATAACAAGATACGAACAAAGAACTGAAGATGTAATAAAGATATTCCGTGAAAGAGGAATGATGGATAAAGTAAAACTTTTATCTACTTCAGGAAAACTATATTCTTTCTACTATAAACTTGGCGATACAATAGACTGCTATTACAGTAGCCTGGTACCAAGCACAGGATATATAAAGAAATTCGACATTGTGAAATATTACGACGGTCTGCTGCTGCAAATACCAAATAAAAATAATCCTGAAAAAATAGAAGAACTTATCAAACAGGAAAAGATGCTTGAAGTTTTTCAAGAGCACCACAGATGGAATGAGATATTAGGTATAAGCACTGTAGGAGATTTCAACATAGCCTGTAATGAAGGACATGCAATTGATTTGATAAACGTATCGGAAGCACTTCAAGAGAGAAAAATTGTAAAAATAGCAGATGAGATTTCGGCAAGACAGGAAGGACAAGACAGAATAAAACTGATATTGATTTCGGGACCTTCATCGTCAGGAAAAACCACATTCAGCAAGAGATTAAGCATTCAGTTGATGACCAACGGACTGAAACCGTACCCAATATCACTTGACGATTATTTCGTGAACAGAAAAAATACACCTCTTGACGAAAACGGTAATCATGATTACGAATCTCTTTACGCTGTAGATTTGCCTTTCTTCAAGAAACAACTCGACACAATACTAGAAGGTGGAGAAGTGGAACTTCCAAAGTTCAATTTCGCCACCGGAACAAGAGAAAAGAGTGGTACAAAATTCAAGCTTGAAGACAATATGATTCTTATTTTGGAAGGTATACATGCATTAAACCCGGAACTTACACCTAATATTCCTTCCGACAATAAGTATAAGATTTATGTTTCTGCACTTACAACGATATTACTTGACAAACATAACTATATTCCAACAACAGACAACAGACTTTTGCGTCGCATTATACGCGACTCGAAATACCGAGGAAGTTCTGCCGAGGCAACTATTGCACGTTGGTCAAGTGTAAGAGCTGGTGAAGAAAAATGGATTTTCCCTTATCAGGAAAATGCAGATGCTATGTTCAATTCAGCACTACTTTTTGAACTGGCAGTAATAAAAGACCATATAGAACCGATACTTAGAAAAGTACCAAACAACTGTCCGGAATATTCCGAAGCGCATCGTCTGTTACACTTTCTGAGTTATTTTGTTTCCATACAGGACACAGAACTTCCACCAACATCATTACTAAGGGAATTCCTTGGTGGCAGCAGCTTTAACTATTAAAAAAAATAGCATGTGGAACACTAATGTTTCCACATGCTATTTTTTATATAATAATACTTCAATCTTATCAACCTTAATAGCCTGAATCAGTTCTTCCGATGTAAGAAGAGACTGTTCGCCAGTTGTCATATTCTTCAAAGTTACCTTTCCTTCGTTCATTTCATTTTCTCCCACTATAGCTACAAAAGGAATCTGCTTGGCATTGGCATAACTCATCTGCTTTTTCATTTTTGCGCTATCCGGATAGATTTCAGCACGTATGCCTGCTGCACGAGCCTTGAACAAAATAGGAAGAGAATATTCTGTTTCCTTCTCTCCGAAGTTAACAAACAACAGCTGAGTTCCGTTCACCGCTTCCTTTGGATAAAGGTCCAACTGATTCAATACGTCGTAGATACGGTCGGCACCGAAAGAGATACCCACACCTGACATGCCATCCATTCCGAATACACCTGTCAAATTGTCATAACGTCCACCACCGCTGATACTTCCTATCTGAACATCAAGAGCCTTCACTTCGAATATGGCACCGGTATAATAATTCAATCCGCGAGCCAAAGTAAGGTCAAGTTCCACTTCCGATTTAACACCAAGCTGAGCCACATGCTTCAGGATAAATTCACTTTCTTCCACACCCTTAAGTCCTGTTTCGCTTGCAGCCAGAACAGTTTTCAGGGTTTCAAGTTTCTCTTCGTTCGAGCCACTCAACAGAATGATAGGTTGTAACTTGTCAATAGCTTCCTGAGAAATACCCTTCGATGCAAGTTCTGCATTCACATTGTCCAGGCCAATCTTGTCTAGTTTGTCAATAGCTACTGTGATATCTACTATCTTGTCTGCCTCACCGATGATTTCTGCTATTCCGGTAAGAATCTTGCGGTTGTTTATCTTGATGGAAACACGTATTCCGAATTTATTGAATACAGAATCAATCATCTGCACCAGTTCCACCTCGTTGATAAGAGAGTTGCTTCCCACCACGTCAGCATCACACTGATAGAATTCACGATAGCGTCCTTTCTGAGGGCGGTCAGCACGCCATACAGGCTGAATCTGGAAACGTTTGAAAGGGAAAGTAATTTCATCACGATGCATCACCACATAACGGGCGAAAGGTACAGTAAGGTCATAACGAAGTCCCTTCTCGCAGAACTTGCTTGCCAGTTTCACGGCATTGCGGCTCAACAGTTCCTCGTCAGTAATACCTGAGAAGTAGTCGCCTGAGTTCTGAATCTTGAAAAGAAGTTTATCTCCTTCCTCTCCGTATTTTCCCATCAGAGTAGAAAGGTTCTCCATTGAAGGTGTTTCTATCTGACTATATCCGTAGAGGTGGAAAACTTCGCGTATAGTATCGAATATATAGTTTCGTTTCGCCATTTCAACAGGCGAAAAATCTCTTGTTCCTTTCGGTATTCCCGGTTTTGTAGCCATATTGTTTCTGATTTAATTATTTTGCTTACAAAAGTAGACAATTATTTTATAAGAAGGAAATAATCGTGAAAATTACTCTTCGCGGCGTCCCATGTATATCATTATATAATATACCAAAGTGGCTAGCGAACCAAGAGCAGCAACCACGTAAGTATATGCAGCCGACTTAAGCGCATCTTTTGCCATACCATGATTTGAGGCATTTGTGATACCCGCACTGTTCAGCCATACCAAAGCACGACGGCTGGCATCAATCTCAACAGGCAGAGTTATAAAACTGAAAAGTGTTGTCATTGCGAAAAGACAGATACCTATCAGCAACAGCTGAGGAAAAGAATTGATAAGCAATATACCTGCAAGCAATATCCACGACATTATAGACGATGAGAACTGTACCACCGGCACCAGAGCAGAACGCATCTGCAGAGGAGCGTACGCACGGGCATGCTGTACTGCATGACCGCATTCGTGGGCAGCAACGGCAGCCGCAGCTACACTACATGACGAGTAAACACCTTCACTCAGGTTCACTGTTTTATTGGTTGGGTTAAAATGGTCTGTAAGCATTCCAGGAGTACTGATTACCCTTACATCGTATATACCGTTGTCACGCAACATCTTTTCTGCCACCTCGCGCCCTGTCATCCCGTTGTAGAGAGGAACCTTTGAATACTTATCAAACTTGCTTTTCAAACTGGACTGCACTATAAAACTCACTATAGCGATTCCAATAAAAATAATCCAACTAAATACCATATATTTTCTATTTTATAATTATTAATCAATGAATTGATGTACAAAAACCTTGCCAAAGTTTTTATATGCAATTCAATATATTATATTGCATTCTATATTACTGACATAAACAGACTACTAAAAACCATTCCAATGTAAATAAAAATTCTTTAGAATACGCCTTGACGTTTTAGACAAAACGAGCTGTCGTTTTAACCAAAACGTCAAGGCATATTTTTTAAACATCCAGGCCTGTATAATCTGACACTTATATATTCTGTTATTTTATAACTTTGACATACATCATATGTACTACACCGATACAATAATATATGCCTGATAACGCGTAGTAGGCAGTACCGGGGTAAGCGTAAGATAACCACTTCTGATACGGTTTCCGTCATCCATATCAAGAGGATATTCGTCAGTCATCCGTTTATGAAAATCAATTGCTTCATTGTCGGAATTATAATGTTCTACGACAAACAGACCAGCAGAAGCAGAAGATACATATATATCAAAAATCATGCGAGACACTACTCCCATGTTCATTCTCATATTTATTTCCACACAAGGATGCAACAATGTTCTACCGTTCTGATTGCATAACATCATGTCTACTCCGAAATAATCTGTATAAATTCCACCTATCATCTGATTGAAAATCTCAAGTAGTTTATTTCTGACTTCATACAATGTTTCCGGCCGTATACCATATTCCAACAAGCGGTATTCTATTCGAGAATCCGACATCAGAATATTCTGTTTATAATTGCCGAAATCGTCAGTCTCGAATAACGAATAACCTGCAAAAGTGACTTCACCGTCCGGTGATGAATAAAACTCCATTGCAAAATCGCACACCTTATTATATAGGGGTTCAGCCATAATGCATCCCTGAGTACGCAATATTCTGGAAGCCCAACCTTCGACATTCGAAGTCCAGTTTTCAGAAGAGACTCTACACAGCCCTCTGCCGCTCCCCGACCAAGGAGCTTTAAGTATTATTTTATCATACGAGGAAAGATGAATCTTCACTTCGTCCATATCATGACAACAAAAAGTTTCTCCGCACGTTCCATCAACAGACGAAAAATGTGTTAACACATCTACACACCTTTGACGTCCGGAAAGATAACGAATTTGGTCCAATTGCTTTACATCGGGGAGAAATCCCGACTCTACTCCTCCATTTGCCAACATATGAACTAAAGCTGGACTCCACCCCCACGGAGATATTTCACCTGATATAATATCGGCAGTAAATCTTTCATGAAAATCTTTATTCAGTACGGAAACCTGACTACAGAAACATTCGGCAGATTCAGTATCGGGGATTTTTATCAATGTGTCGTCCGGAGCATACCAGAGCGGCAAGAAAGCCAGATCATTAGTCATTCTGAGTATCTCGGAAGGGATTTTATAATATGGAGTAAAATTGGCAAGAGCCATGTCATGCCACGGATTGAAAATATACAATTGTTTTTTCATTATATGTATACACTGAATTTCTACAAAGATATACTAAAAAAATAATTTTTGCTATCTCTAGTTTGCAATATTATGAACAATTCGTATATTTGCACCCAAGTAAAGAATATATTCATGGAGGCTTTTTACAGAACACATTCTTATTTGGTTGAACATACCAATGTACCCGTACGCAGAGATCTGATGGATGAAATAGACTGGAGCGCACGCCTGATTGGTATTAAAGGAACGAGAGGAGTTGGAAAAACAACTTTCCTTTTACAATATGCAAAAGAGAAGTTTGGTTTTGACCGTTCTTGTTTGTATGTCAACATGAATAACTTTTACTTCTCGCAAGTAAACCTGGTTGATTTTGCTTCAGATTTTATCAAACGCGGAGGTAAAGTGCTTCTTATAGACCAGGTATTCAAACTGCCGGACTGGAGTAAATCATTACGAACATGTTATGACAGATTTCCTAATCTGAAAATCGTTTTTACAGGTTCATCAGTAATGAGATTAAAAGAAGAAAATCCGGAACTGAACGGAATAGTAAAATCTTACAATTTAAGAGGTTTCTCATTCAGGGAATTTCTTAACCTGCAAACCGGAAACAATTTCTCAAAATACACTCTTGAAGAGATACTGAACAACCACGAGCATATAGCAAAGACTATACTGCCGCATGTAAATCCGACCCAATATCTTCAGGATTACATACATCATGGGTTCTATCCATTTTTCCTCGAGAAAAGGAATTTCTCAGAGAATCTTCTGAAAACCATGAATATGATGGTGGAAGTAGACATTCTGCTGATAAAACAAATCGAATTGAAATATCTCTCGAAAATAAAAAAATTACTATATTTACTGGCGGTTGACGGACCGGGAGCTCCAAACGTGAGCCAGCTTGCCGAGGAAATACAAACATCCAGAGCAACTGTAATGAACTATATAAAGTATCTGGCTGATGCAAGACTGATAAACATGGTTTATCCAAAGGGTGAGGATTTTCCGAAGAAACCTTCAAAAATAATGATGCACAACACAAGCCTGATGTATAGCATTTATCCGGTTAAAGTGGAGGAACAGGATGTTCTTGAGACTTTCTTCGTTAATTCATTATGGAAAGACCATAAAATCAATAAGGGAGACAAGGGTACGTCTTTCCTGGTAGATAATGACCTGCATTTCAGGATTTGTGCTGACGGATGCAAATTCAAAACCAACCCGAATGTTTACTATGCCATGCACAAACTCGAACTGGGCCACGGAAACCAAATTCCGCTATGGATGTTTGGGTTCTTATATTGAAAAAACGAGAATAAAAGTTCTTATTAACTAATTATTATAATTTAGTAATTGTATGACTAAACAAAAAAAATTCATCACTTGTGATGGTAACCAGGCTGCTGCACATATTTCATATATGTTCTCAGAAGTAGCAGCTATCTACCCTATCACTCCATCTTCTACAATGGCTGAATATGTAGATGAATGGGCTGCCGCAGGACGTAAAAACATCTTCGGCGAAACAGTTCTTGTTCAGGAAATGCAGTCAGAAGGCGGTGCAGCAGGTGCTGTACACGGCTCTCTTCAGGCTGGTGCCTTGACTACTACTTACACTGCATCTCAGGGTCTTCTTCTTATGATCCCTAACATGTATAAGATTGCAGGTGAATTCCTTCCATGTGTATTCCACGTATCTGCACGTACACTTGCATCTCACGCATTGTGTATCTTCGGCGACCATCAGGACGTTATGTCTTGCCGTCAGACAGGTTTCGCTATGCTTTGCGAAGGTTCTGTACAGGAAGTTATGGATTTGGCTGGTGTTGCCCATTTGTCAACTATCAAGTCTCGCGTTCCATTCCTGAACTTCTTCGACGGTTTCCGTACTTCACACGAGATACAGAAAATTGAAATGCTGGAAAATGAAGACCTTGCTCCTCTTATCGATCAGAAAGCATTGGCTGAATTCCGCGAACGTGCTCTTAGCCCTAACAAACCTGTTGCGCGCGGTATGGCTGAAAACCCAGACCACTTCTTCCAGCACAGAGAATCATGCAACCCATTCTATGAAGCAGTTCCTGCTATCGTAGAAGAATATATGAACGAAATCAACAAGATTACAGGACGTAACTACGGCTTGTTCAACTACTATGGTGCTGAAGATGCTGAACGCGTAATCATCGCTATGGGTTCTGTAACTGAAGCTGCCCGCGAAGCTATCGACCACTTGGTAGCTAACGGTGAAAAAGTTGGTTTGGTTTCTGTACACTTGTATCGTCCATTCTCTGCTAAACACTTCCTTGCTGCTGTACCTAAGACTGCTAAACGTATCGCAGTTCTTGACCGTACAAAAGAACCTGGAGCTAACGGCGAACCTCTTTACCTTGACGTTAAAGACTGCTTCTACGGACAGGAAAATGCCCCAGTTATCGTTGGTGGACGCTATGGTCTTGGTTCTAAGGATACTACTCCTGCTCAGATTCTTTCTGTTTACGAAAACTTGGCATTGCCTACTCCTAAAGACCACTTCACAATCGGTATAGTTGACGACGTTACATTCACTTCTCTTCCTAAGAAAGAAGAAATCGCTCTTGGCGGTGAAGGTATGTTCGAAGCTAAGTTCTACGGACTTGGTGCTGACGGTACTGTAGGTGCTAACAAGAACTCTGTAAAAATCATTGGTGACAACACTAACAAATATTGCCAGGCATACTTCTCATACGACTCTAAGAAGTCTGGTGGTTTCACTTGCTCTCACTTGCGTTTCGGTGACCACCCAATCCGCTCTACATACTTGGTAACTACTCCTAACTTCGTAGCTTGCCACGTACAGGCTTACTTGCACATGTACGATGTAACTCGCGGTTTGCGTAAGAACGGTACTTTCCTTCTTAACACTATCTGGGAAGGTGAAGAACTTGCTAAGAACTTGCCTAACAAGGTTAAGAAATATTTCGCAGAAAATAATATCACTGTTTACTACATCAATGCAACTAAGATTGCTCAGGAAATCGGTCTTGGTAACCGTACTAACACAATCCTTCAGTCTGCATTCTTCCGTATCACAGGCGTTATCCCTGTAGAACTTGCTGTAGAACAGATGAAGAAATTCATCGTTAAGTCTTACGGTAAGAAGGGTGAAGACGTTGTAAACAAGAACTATGCTGCTGTTGACCGCGGTGGTGAATACAAACAGCTTACTGTTGACCCAGCATGGGCTAACCTCGAAGTTGAAGGTGCTGCCGCTAACAACGACCCGGCATTCATCAACGAAGTTGTTCGTCCTATCAACGCTCAGGATGGTGACTTGCTTCCAGTTTCTGCATTCAAAGGTATCGAAGACGGTACTTGGCATCAGGGAACAGCTAAATACGAAAAACGTGGTGTAGCTGCTTTCGTTCCAGAATGGAATGCTGAAAACTGTATCCAGTGTAACAAGTGTGCTTACGTTTGTCCTCACGCTGCTATCCGTCCATTCGTTCTTGACGCTAACGAACAGGCTGGTGCAAACTTCACTTCATTGAAGGCTGTTGGTAAGCAGTTCGACGGTATGACATTCCGTATGCAGGTTGACGTTTTGGACTGCTTGGGTTGCGGCAACTGTGCTGACGTATGTCCGGGTAATCCTAAGAAGGGTGGTAAGGCTCTTACTATGAAACCTCTTGAAACTCAGCTTTCTGAAGCTGCCAACTGGACTTACTGCGTTGACAACGTTAAGAGCAAACAGCACTTGGTTGACATCAAGGCTAACGTTAAGAACTCTCAGTTCGCTACTCCATTGTTCGAGTTCTCCGGTGCTTGCTCTGGTTGTGGTGAAACTCCATACGTTAAGTTGATTTCTCAGTTGTTCGGTGACCGTGAAATGGTAGCTAACGCAACAGGATGTTCTTCTATCTATTCAGGTTCAGTTCCTTCAACTCCATATACTACTAACGAAAAGGGTCAGGGTCCAGCATGGGCTAACTCATTGTTCGAAGACTTCTGCGAATTCGGTCTTGGTATGGAATTGGCTAACAAGAAACTCCGTAACCGTCTGGAAGAAGCTATGAAGGCTGCTATTGCTGCTGAAGGTACTCCAGCTGAATATAAAGAAGCATTCCAGGAATGGATTGACGGCCGCAACGATGCTGACAAGAGCAAGGCTGCTGCTGAAAAGATCATCCCTATGGTAGAAGCTGCTAAAGATAAATGCTCTTACTGCGCTACTATCGCTGAATTCAAAGACTACTTGGTAAAACGCTCACAGTGGATTATCGGTGGTGACGGTGCTTCTTACGATATAGGTTACGGTGGTCTTGACCATGTTATCGCTTCTGGCGAAGATGTAAACATCCTTGTACTTGATACAGAAGTTTACTCTAACACTGGTGGCCAGTCATCTAAGGCTACTCCTCTTGGTGCTATCGCTAAGTTTGCTGCATCTGGTAAGAGAGTACGTAAGAAAGACCTTGGTATGATCGCTACAACTTACGGATATGTTTACGTTGCACAGATTGCAATGGGTGCTGACCAGGCTCAGACATTGAAGGCTATCCGCGAAGCTGAAGCTTATCCAGGTCCATCATTGGTTATCGCTTATGCTCCATGTATCAACCACGGTTTGAAAGCTGGTATGGGTAAATCTCAGGCTGAAGAGGCTAAGGCTGTAGAATGTGGTTACTGGCACTTGTGGCGCTTCAACCCAGCATTGGAAGACGAAGGTAAGAACCCATTCTCACTTGACTCTAAAGAACCAAACTGGGAAGGATTCCAGGATTACTTGAAGGGGGAAGTTCGTTTCGCTTCTGTAATGAAACAGTATCCTACTGAAGCTGCTGACTTGTTCGCTGCTTGCGAAGACATGGCTAAGAAACGCTATGCATCTTACAAGCGTATGGCTGCAATGGACTGGAGTAACGAAGAATAATTCTTTGATTATATAACTCAATAAGTTATTGAGAATTATATAAACACTAAAAGAGGCTGTCTCAAAATAAATTTGAGATGGCCTCTTTCTTTATGATTATCATGAAGTAATGATTTTCCGGCTTTCTTCCTGTTCAGGCTCGCTAATATTTATGCATAATTTGGTAATCCCTCAGATTTTTACGTTGATCCAGTTTTAGACTTGTAACATACTGCTTTTACTGTTTCTGTCATACGGTTTACTGGTTTAACTCTCGGTTTAACTCTTGATTAAACTTTATAATGGTAAACCAACGTATAAACACGAAAAAAGCGACTATCTTTTTGAGATAATCGCTTGATTTTCTGAGTGATCCGCTTGGGGCTCGAACCCAAGACCCCAACATTAAAAGTGTTGTGCTCTACCTGCTGAGCTAGCGAATCAATCCTAATTGCTATCGTTATTTCCCGATTGCGAGTGCAAAGGTATTAATTATTTTCTAAACTCCAAAACTTTTCATAGCTTTTTTATCTAAAAAAATCGAGTAGCGTTACCAATAATTCATAATTTACTGATTTTCAGGATTATTTTCTTTCTGAAAATATTGCAAATCTTTACTCTTTATGAATCTCTGATAATACGAAAGCAACAAAGTTGTACATGGTAAGGCAATAATCATACCCAACATTCCCATAAGATAACCCCATATAGATAGAGAAAGAAGAATAATGGCAGGGTTCAATCCTGTTATCTTTCCCATAATCTTTGGGACAAGATACATATCCTGAATTATCTGAACAACACAAAAAACCAATAGAGCCAAACCTAATATTAAAATAAAACTTTCACCCGTATCAGCAGCTTTCAAAAGTGCTAAAATAATTGTCGGCACAAATCCTATTATCTGCAGGTAAGGAACCATGTTCAATAATCCTATAAATAGTCCAAGACCTATTGCCAAAGGAAAATCTATTATTACAAATCCTATACTGAACAGTATTCCCACACAGAAAGCAACCAAAGCCTGACCTCTAAAATATTTATTCATACTATCCTTTACATCTTCGACTACCTTAGTTACAGGCCCTCTGTATTTCGCCGGCAACAACATAATCCATCCGGCTGAAATCTTCTCATAATCCAAAAGAATAAAGAACAAATATAATATCACTACAAAAACTGTAAATATGGTCAATATAATATTATATGATGTAGATAGCAGCGACCACATCTTAGGCAATAAACTTTTGAGCGTATCAATTATATTTTCAGTATTCATGTGTTCCTGAATCCAAACCCAATTGATATTATTGTGGAGAAACTCAGTAATATCTTTTGGAATAGAATTTAATTTACCTCCTTCCGTAAAATAAATTTCAATCAACGATCTGAGTTTCATATACTCCTCTACCATAGGAGGAACAATCAATAAAAATCCTCCTGTTATTAAAAGCACGATACTTATCAATACTGCAATAATAGCAAGTGCCCTATTTTTGATTTTAAGTTTTTCCTGATAGAATTTCACCATAGGATACATCAAATATGCTATTATCCATGCAATGAAAAACGGAAGAAGCACTCCGCTAAGCATATTTAAAAGATATAGGACTGCAATAACAATAGCTCCGCCTATAGCACCGCGGATAAAACTGTCGAATGTTATTTTTCTCTGATTTTCCATAAGTCGGTTATTTTTGTTGCCTTATGTTGCAAAAATACAACTCTTATCCGTAATATATGTCTTTTGATTTTAAAATTATTGCTGATACAAGACATTACAATATACAACATCTGTTAAATTTTACACGATTAGTACCATTTAGAATAAAAACTTTCTACCTTTGTTATATTGATGTCAAACCAAACATATATGAGTAAACTTTATGTAGTTCCTACTCCGGTGGGAAATCTGGAAGATATGACTTTACGAGCTATAAGAGTCCTGAAGGAAGTTGATTTAATATTAGCTGAAGATACAAGGACAACAGGAATTCTTTTAAAGCATTTTGAAATAAAGAAGCCGATGCTTTCACACCACAAATTCAACGAGCATCAAACTGTAGAATCAGTAGTTTCACGCATTAAATCCGGAGAGAATATTGCGTTGGTTTCAGATGCAGGTACTCCAGGAATTTCGGATCCGGGATTTCTAGTAGTAAGAGAATGCGTACGCAACGGAGTAGAAGTACAATGTCTGCCGGGAGCCACAGCTTTTGTTCCTGCAATAGTTTCATCAGGTCTTCCCAACGAACGTTTCTGCTTTGAAGGCTTTTTGCCTCAGAAGAAAGGAAGAATGACAAGGCTCAACTCGCTGGTATCCGAAACGAGAACCATGATTTTCTATGAATCGCCATATCGTCTGGTAAAGACACTGACTCAATTTTCCGAAATATTTGGCGAAGAACGACTTGTTGCAGTATGCAGGGAAATCTCAAAGATTCATGAAGAATGCGTACGCGGAACTATTAAAGAAGTTGTAGAACATTTTACACAGACAGAACCTAAAGGAGAAATTGTTATCATTCTCCAAGGAAACCAAGAATAAACAGAAACTATAAATAATAACAATCATGAAAAAAGTAGTATTATTTTCGGTATGTATTGCCGCATTAATGGCATCGTCATGTAACAACATGAACAAAAAGAATGATGACCTTAAGGCACAGAATGATTCATTGATTACTGAATTGTCCAACAGAAATGTAGAATTGGATGAAATAATGGGAGCTTTTAATGAAATCCAGGAAGGATTCCGCGAAATCAATGAAGCAGAAAACAGAGTTGACTTGAATGGTGGTGCAATAGAAAATCAGTCTACTGCAAATAAAATCAAAGATGACATAAAATTCATCAGCAAAAAGCTAAAAGACAACAGAGAACTGATAGCAAAACTAGAACAACAACTGAAAAACAGCAATTATAAAAGCCAACAGCTGAAACGAGCACTGGAAAATCTGACTGCAGAACTGGCTGCTAAACAACAACAGATAGAAACATTGCAGACAGAACTGGCTTCAAAGAATATCAGAATAGCCGAACTGGACGAAGCTGTAGTGTCGCTGACCAAAAACGTAGATCAGTTGTCTGCTGAAAACGAAGAAAAGAGCAAAACTGTAGAAGCTCAAGACAAAGCACTTAACACTGCATGGTATGTATTCGGTACAAAAAGCGAACTAAAAGACCAGAAAATACTAAAAGGCGGTGACGTTCTTAAAGAAAATGATTTCAACAAAGAATATTTCACTGAAATAGATATCAGAAAGACCAAGACAATAAAACTGTATTCAAAACGTGCAGAACTTTTGACATCACACCCACAAGGCTCATATAAACTTGAGAAAGACGACAAAGGACAGTACGTTCTGGAAATAACAAAAGCAGATGATTTCTGGAGTATCTCAAGATATCTGGTTATACAGGTAAGATAAAATAAATTTTAGCAAGACAAAATACATTCAATAAAATCACACTCACAATAAAGGGCTAACTTTATAGGTTAGCCTTTTATTTTATACCCATATAAACAAAAAAATCAGATTGAATATTCAATCTGATTTCCTTCGAGCCTCTTGTCGGATTCGAACCAACGACCCCGAGATTACAAATCACGTGCTCTGGCCAACTGAGCTAAAGAGGCAAAGAATATATTTCAATATGTTTTTATTTCGAGCCTCTTGTCGGATTCGAACCAACGACCCCGAGATTACAAATCACGTGCTCTGGCCAACTGAGCTAAAGAGGCAGGGAAATATATTCCAATATGTTTTATTTCGAGCCTCTTGTCGGATTCGAACCAACGACCCCGAGATTACAAATCACGTGCTCTGGCCAACTGAGCTAAAGAGGCAGGTGGGTAAGCTTACCATATCGCGCCGCTACAACCAACTACCTTTGCTGCGATCAAGCCCTGGAGGATTCGAAGGGAGCTGGCCGTATGGGACTTACCCATGTTATGTATCGCAATCAATTAATGTCTTTTCAGTATTTCCTGATTGCGGGTGCAAAGGTAGGTATTTTTTTCAATTACACAACTATTATTGAATAAAAAAATAAAGTTTTACCCTTAAAAAGATGTTTTTTCGCTCTTTTGTATACTTTCTATGCCGAAAAAACTTACTTTTGCACTATAATTATATTATAACAAAAGGACATGCAAGACAAACCAAAAACTCTACAGGAACATGCAATGCGTTTCGGCACTATGATGGGAATTTTCTGGATAATCAAATTCTCGTTTCTGCCTATAGGTTTCAAAATACCACTGCTGCAACTTCTATTCATTTTTATGACTATGTTTGTCCCCATACTAGGATACATATACATCCGTAAGTACAGAGAACGCTACTGCAACGGAGAGTTGTCATTTGCCCGCGGATGGATATTTTCATTATATATGTATTTCTTCGCATCGCTTCTAACAGCTGCTGCACATTATATTTATTTCCAGTTCATAGACAACGGATATCTTACCGGTACATATATGGAACAGCTGGAAAGTCTTAAATCTACACTTACGGGCGACCTTGAGGCATCGATAGACCAACTGATACAGAATCTTGACACAATAGCATCAATGTCGGCACTGCAGCTCACCATGCAATTAATATTCCAGAACATATTCTACGGAGCCATACTGTCATTGCCTACTGCACTACTGGCTATGCGAAGGAAGAAGAAAATCATAAACCAACAATAACATAAAAAAACTCAAATGGACATATCAGTAGTAATACCTCTATATAACGAAGAAGAATCATTGCCGGAACTTCAGGCGTGGATAGAAAAAGTAATGCACGAGCATGGCTTCAGCTACGAAATAATCTTCGTCAACGATGGCAGCACAGACCATTCATGGAACGTGATAGAAGACCTAAGCAAGAAGCATGACAATATAAAAGGAATAAAATTCCGCCGCAACTACGGGAAGTCCCCTGCCCTGTTCTGCGGATTCGAAAAGGCAGAAGGAGATGTAGTCATAACAATGGATGCCGACTTACAGGACAGCCCTGATGAAATTCCGGAACTGTACAGAATGATTACAGAAGACGGATACGATCTGGTGTCGGGATGGAAACAGAAAAGATACGATCCTCTTTCGAAGACTATTCCTACCAAGCTGTTTAATGCCACAGCAAGAAAAGTTTCAGGAATAAAGAATCTGCATGATTTCAACTGCGGACTGAAAGCATACCGTCGCGAAGTAATAAAAAACATAGAAGTGTATGGCGAAATGCACCGCTACATACCATATCTGGCAAAGAATGCCGGTTTCAGCAAAATAGGCGAAAAAGTGGTTCATCATCAGGCACGCAAATATGGAAAGACAAAATTCGGTATAAACAGATTCGTAAACGGTTATCTTGACCTTATCACATTATGGTTCCTCTCTAAATTCGGAGTGAAACCTATGCACATTTTCGGATTCCTTGGTTCCATTATGTTTTTCCTTGGATTTCTGGCACTGATAGCCGTTGGAGCAATGAAGATTTACAATATGCACGCAGGCAATCCGTACAGCCTGGTGACAGACAATCCTTATTTCTTCCTTGCACTGACAACAATGATACTAGGTACGCAACTGTTTCTGGCCGGATTCCTTGGCGAACTCATTGCCCGAAACTCTACAGAGAGGAACAAATACCAAATAGAAAAAGAACTATAACGTATACAATGAAGAGACTACCCCTGATTTTCATAATATTCACACTGGTCGCAACATTAATGCTTAACGGTTGCGAAGGTGAAGTATGTCCACCCAATGCAATGGCATATGCAAAATTCACCCTGGTGAGCCAACACGGAACAGCTGTAGCACCCACAGTACCAACAAGCATCATAGGACAAATGACAGCCGATGTTACTGTATTCGACACTCTGGACAATGGTGAAATAGTAGAAAGAATAGTTGAAGACTCCATTATCAGCGACACACTGATAAATAAGGAAAGCAATATGAGCACATTCAAGGTTCCACTAAGCTATTCCGACGAAACTACATTCATCATAAGCTACGATGGCGAACAGCAGGATTATATAACAATCAAGCACCGCAATATCCCATATTTCATGAGTGTAGATTGTGGCACTATGATGTTCCACGAAGCGACAGAAGTGACACACAGTTACGGGATAGACTCTGTAGTAATAGTAAATCCAAACATTGACAATTATGAGAAAGAAAACTTCAGGATATATTTTACAATTGCTGATACTCAGTAGTCTGCTGATATGTCCGATGTATGCTTTCGCACAAGACAAGAAGGACAAGGAAAAAGAAAAGACAGAAAATGTAAAGCTGTATCAGGGAACCACCATTGGTGTAGAAATAGCAGGCCTTGGGAATTATGTGCTGGGCAGCGATATATTGAGCAGCGAAGTAATGTTGCAGGCAAACTTTCTGAACCGTTTCCTGCCTGTAGTTGAAGTAGGATACGGCAAAGTAAATACACTGAGTGATGCCACCGACATACATTACAAGACAGCCGCACCGTTCTTCAAAATAGGAGCCGACTATAACTTCTTCCACGACAAGCCTCATTTGCCGGGATTCCTGTTCGGAGGTATCAGGTATGGCTTTTCATCATTCACATATGATGTAGACGGTCCAGACATGACAGACACCAATTACGGAGGACAGATACACGTTCCATTCTCATACCACGGTGTAAATACTACTGCTCATTGGCTGGAGATAGTAGGCGGAATGAAAGTAAAAATCTACAAAGGTTTCTGTATGGGTTGGAGCGTAAAATATAAAAAGCGTCTCAGCTACACCAAACATGCCAATACAGAACCTTGGTACATACCCGGCTATGGCGAGAATGCAGGAACAGGTTTCACCCTGTCATATCATCTGATGTACAATCTTCCATTTTAACATATGAGTGTAATTGAAATTTGGCTGCTGGCCGTAAGCCTGGCCATCGACTGTTTTACCGTTTCAGTGGCAAGCGGTATTATTCTTCATAAAATAGAGTGGAAAATATTTCTGAAGATGGGCTTCTTCTTCGGACTGTTCCAGGCCATGATGCCGTTTTTGGGATGGGCAGGAGCAAAGAACTTCCATCACTATATAGAAGCATACGATCACTGGATAGCTTTCGGACTGCTTACATTCCTTGGCATAAGGATGATAAAGGAATACTTCAGCGACGATGAGTCATGCAGTTTCGACCCACACAAACTGAAAGTCATACTCACACTGGCTGTAGCCACAAGTATTGATGCACTGGCTGTAGGCATATCATTCGCATTCACCGGATTCAAGACACTTGCTTCACTTGCACATCCGCTTATAGCCATCGGAGTTGCATCATTCGTAATCTCAATAATAGGAAGCCTTATCGGGGTTTTCTTCGGAAAGCGGTTTAACCTAAAGATGGAGATATTCGGAGGACTGGTACTTATAGGCATAGGAGTGAAAATTCTAATAGAACATTTATCATAAAAAACATACAGAAACATGAACAATAAATCATTGAAGTGGCAGATACCATTCCTGATTCTGCTCATAGTAGGAACATTTTTCATTCTGAAAAAACAGCCACCTTTCCACACAGACCAGGGACTGGTGTTCGGCACAATGTACAAGATAACATATCAGCATGCCGAAAACCTCAAACCGGAAATTGAGGCAGCCCTGAAAGAGGTGGACAATTCACTTTCGCCTTTCAACAAGAATTCGGTCATCACACGCATAAACAATAATACCGACATGACTGCCGACAGTCTTCTGACCGACGTATTTATGCTTGCAAAAAGTATATCAGAAGAAACAGACGGAGCCTTCGACATAACAGTGGCGCCACTCGTCAATGCATGGGGGTTCGGATTCGACAGTTCCACAAACGTAAGCCGCGAGACTATAGACTCGCTACGCCAGTTTGTTGGTTTCGATAAGATATCTCTCAAGGACGGGGAAATAATAAAGCAGGACAGCAGAACCATGCTTGACTGTAGCGCAATAGCCAAAGGCTACGGAGTGGACCACGTGGCACGACTTCTTGACAGCAAGGGAGTGGAAAACTATATGATAGACATAGGTGGCGAGCTTGTACTGAAAGGCAAAAATCCAAGAATGAATCCGTGGCGCATAGGAATAAACAAGCCTATAGACGATTCTCTTTCAGTAAATCAGGAATTGCAGACTGTAATGGAAATCACAAATGCCGGACTTGCCACATCGGGCAATTACCGCAACTTTTATTACAAGGACGGCAAGAAATATGCACATACCATAAATCCGCGTACAGGATATCCTGTGCAGCACAACATACTGTCGTCTACGGTAGTGGCAAAAAACTGTGCTACAGCCGATGCTTATGCCACTGCTTTTATGGTTTTAGGACTTGACTCTGCTGTTGCCATCTGCAATGCTCACCCAGAGATTGATGCTTATTTTATTTATTCTGACGAAAACGATTCAACCAAAGTGTTCTACACAAAAGGGATGAAAAGATTCATCAGAAACAAATAAATCGTGAAAACAGAACATTTTTATCGTCACACGTACGTGTCACTATAGTTACACGAGGGTGTGACTTAAGTCACACGAACGTGTTACGAGCGTTACACAAACGTGTTACGGTAATTCAGCACAAGTATTTTTGACTATAACTGAATTTGCCTTACACTTTTATTGGTTTATTATTAAAGCTTTCCAGATAAACAATAGCCTGTTTCTTTTATTTTGTAGTCTAAAACACGTTCTATTTTGTTATATATTACATAATTAGTATTTTTGTACCTTCCATATAGAATACAGAAAATATGAGGTTTAAATACTTTATTATATTTATCATATCATTCCTCTTTTACAGAGGCGTAAATATTTACGCCCAAACCAGCAATGAATATTACCATGAAGAATATTTACCTTCTGACTCCATCTTTGCTAATTATCTTAAATCAAGAAATATTCCGATATACAACAACAATGAAATAGAGCTATTACCCAACGGAAGAATCAAATTTGAAAGTTTGTTCGAGGCTATCAGAAAAGCACAAAAGCATATTCACCTGGAGTATTTCAATTTCAGAAGCGATTCTATAGCCAAAGAAATTTTCACTTTATTAGCAGAGAAAGCTAAAGAAGGGGTAAAAGTCAGAGCCATGTTCGATGATTTCGGAAACCTGTCAAATAACAGGCCCCTCCGCAAGGAGCATCTCAAGATGCTGAATGACAGAGGGATAGAAATCATAAGATTTGACCCGATGAAATTTCCATACATAAATCATGCATTCAGCAGAGACCATCAGAAAATAGTTATAATAGACGGAAAGACAGGTTTTACAGGTGGTATGAATATTGCCGACTACTATATAAACGGGCTACCGGAAATAGGTCCGTGGAGAGATATGCATATATGTATAGAAGGTCCGGCTGTAACCGGTTTGCAAAAGGCGTTCCTATATGTGTGGAATCAAGAGACCAAACAAAACATAGACGGAGACACTTATTTCCCTTACGGAAAAGATTCTACTTATACTCCAAAACAGCTTGGCAAACAGGTGGCTATAGTGCAAAGAGTCCCACACAAATCGCCTGATGCGGTAAGAAGAGCTTATATAGAGGCTATGGATGCAGCAGAGCATCATATTCGTATAGTTACGCCATACTTCACTCCCACAAGGAGTGTAAGGAAAGCAATATACAGAGCACTTAAAAGAGGTATCAAAGTAGAAATTATGCTTTCTGAAAAATGCGATATATCATTCACTCCTGACGGTGGTTTTTATTATGCCAATAAATTCAGAAAAGCAGGAGCACATATATACCTGTACAAAGGCGGATTTCACCATACAAAAGTTATGACTGTAGACGACAGGTTCTGTACTGTAGGAAGTACAAACCTAAACAGCAGAAGCCTGAAATATGATTATGAAATAAATGCATTTATTTTAGACTTGGGAACCACATACGAACTGGACAAAATATACAATAAGGATAAGGCAGACAGCGAAAGGATGACAAAAGAATACTACAGAAAAAGAGGAGTCTGGAGAAACTTTGTAGGGTGGTTCGCACATCTTTTGACACCAGTCATTTAATAACACTATAGCTTGCTGACCATATTACAAGCAAAATAAAAAACTTTGTGTACGTTTATGTCCGTTTTTTTTTCTAAATTTGTCTCCATTGTAAACAATACATACAAATATAGAATAAAAATGAGCGTAATAGATTTGATAAATGCCGAGAAAACCACTGCATTCTCATTCGAAATTCTTCCTCCGCTGAAAGGTGCAGGAATAGACAAACTGATGTCAGATATTGAAACCCTTCTTCCATATAACCCTAAATACATTAACATCACTACACACCGTAGTGAGTACGTATATATGCCTGAACCGAATGGTATGTATTGTCGTAAACTTACAAGAAGACGCCCGGGTACTGTAGCTGTAGCTGCTGCAATTAAAGCCAAATATGGAGTGACTGTAGTACCTCACATGCTGTGTAGCGGATATACACCAGAAGAAACAGAATATACACTGATAGACCTTCAATTTCTAGGTATAACAGACCTGCTGGTTCTAAGGGGCGACAAGGCACCTCACCAAAAAAGTTTCACTCCGGAAAATGGAGGACACGCACATGCCATCGACCTTCAGCACCAGATAAACAAATACAATCAAGGATTCTTCTTCGATGGTAAGGAAATGGATAAACTTCCGCCGCAATTCTGCTATGGTGTGGCATGTTATCCGGAAAAACATGAGGAATCGCCAAACGCTGAAAGAGATTTATACTGGCTCAAACAAAAAGTTGAGGCAGGAGCGCAATATGCCGTTACACAAATGTTTTTCGATAATGAAAAATACTTTGATTTTGTCGACAAAGCACGCAAAGAAGGAATAAACATACCGATAATACCCGGTATCAAACCATTGAAAAAGCTAAACCAGCTGAACGTCCTGCCAAGAACATTCAAAATAGACCTTCCTGAGACATTGGCTTCGGAAGTAAGAAAATGCAAAACAGATGAAGAAGTTGCAAGCCTTGGATGTGAATGGACTATTAACCAATGTAAGGAATTAATGTCGCATGGTGTTCCTAGCATACACTTCTATTCGGTAGGAGCAGTAGATTCGATTGCCAAAATAGCAAAAGCTATTTACTAATATAAAAACAAAAAATGAATAGCATACATACAATAACCAAAGGAGGATTTGCCTCTGTAATAGGGCAACAGGAAGCCGCAAGTATGGTAACACAGGCCATGCGTGCCGGAAGATTGCCGCATGCCATCATGGTTTGCGGACCATCCGGATGCGGGAAACTCTCTTTTGCCTTAGCTCTGGCCAAATATGTATGCTGTACAAATCCTTCTGAAAGCGATTCTTGTGGAGAGTGTATCTCATGCCGTCTGATAGATAAACAGGAACACCCGGACATTCATTTCGTATTTCCTGTAATAAGAAAAAAAGACGGATCAGCAGTAGTATCCGACGACTGGATTAGCGAATGGAGACAAAGGTTAAGACAGTCACCGTATTTCTCACTTGCTGATTGGTGCAGAGAAATGGGCGACCCCAATAAACAGCCACTTATATATACTTCCGAAAGCAATGAAATACAACGTAAGCTTTCACTTAAATCTGCAATGGGGGGATATAAGGTAGCAATAATCTGGCTACCAGAGAAGATGAACGCCGAGTGTGCAAATAAATTACTGAAGCTGGTAGAAGAACCTCCGGAAAAGACTCTGTTCATCATGGTGAGCGAGGAACCCGAATACGTATTACCTACACTGGCGGGAAGAACGCAAAGAGTTAATCTTATTCCAATAGAGCAAGATATCTTAAAAGACTATCTTATTGAAAAATTCGGACTCACAGAAACCGAAGCAAAAGATATAGCCAGATTATCGGAAGGAAGCGTATTACAGGCTATTCAAAACATAAGCCTAAGCGATGAAGAGAAAGCATGCTTTGACAGTTTCACCACACTAATGCGCCAGGCTTGGCGTCGCGACATACGTTCACTTAAAGACTGGAGTGAACAAATGGCATCGTGGGGAAGAGAAAGGCATAAAATATTTCTCAGGTATGCAGCTAGAATGAACCGTGAGAACTTCATGGCAAATTTCAGAACTCCTGACATAAATTACATGAACAGCGAGGAAGCCGCTTTCGCGGTACGTTTCGCACCATTTATTAACGAACGGAATGTTTATGGAATAGAAGAATTAATCGAAGAAGCCATAACACACATAGAACAAAACGTAAATCCCAAAATGGTATTCTTCGATCTGGCAGTAAGAATGATAGTCTTAATAAAAAACAGATAATATAAACCGTATTTTTTACGGTACTTAAATATATATCATATGAACAACGAATATAAATTGAAAAATGGTAGCGGTTGTCTAGCTTGCACAGGCTGTGGACGACAAGACAACAAGCTGAATACATACGACTGGATGGCGGATATCCCCGGAAATTCAGAAGAGCAAGATATGGTGGAAGTTCAATTCAAGAACACCAGAAAGGGATATTATAAAAACAGTAATCGTCTTCCACTTATGAAAGGCGATATAGTAGCTGTAGAAGCAAGTCCTGGACACGATATAGGAACAGTTACACTTACCGGACGTCTTGTTCCTTTGCAAATGAAAAAGGCAAACATTCGTCAGGATGTAGAAATTAAAAGGGTTTATCGCAAAGCTAAACCTGTGGACATGGAAAAATACGAAGAAGCAAAGTCGCGCGAACATCAAACCATGATACGTTCAAGAAAGATAGCAGAAGACCTTGGACTGAAAATGAAAATAGGTGACGTGGAATATCAGGGCGACGGAAATAAAGCTATTTTCTACTATATAGCAGATGAACGTGTGGACTTCAGACAGCTAATAAAAGTGTTGGCTGACGCTTTCAAAGTTCGAATTGAGATGAAACAGATTGGTGCACGTCAGGAAGCAGGAAGAATAGGTGGTATCGGACCGTGTGGAAGAGAATTGTGTTGTGCCACATGGATGACAAGTTTTATCTCCGTTTCTACCAGTGCAGCCAGATATCAGGACATTTCACTAAATCCTCAAAAGCTTGCAGGACAATGTGCCAAGCTAAAATGCTGCCTGAACTACGAAGTAGACGCATACGTGGAATGCCAGAAAAGACTTCCAAGCAAAGAAATTGAATTGGAAACAATCGATTCTACATACTACTATTTCAAAGCTGATATTTTAGCAGGAACTATAACTTATAGCACTGATAAAAGTTTTCTTGCCAACGAATGTACCATCAGTGCCCGCAGAGCATTTGAGGTTATAAACATGAATCGTCGTGGCGAAAAACCTGAAAAACTGGAAAGTAGCGAGAATGCAAAGGAAGAACGTAAATCAAAAGACTTGCTGGAACAGGAAAGCTTGACAAGATTTGACAAGAACAAAAACTCCAAAAATAAAAAGAAGAAAAATAAAGGAGCACCAAACAACTTACCTTCAGAAACTGAACAAGCATCTGTAGAAAAGCCTGTAGCAGAAAAGAATCAAAACAAAGGACAAAAGCCACAGGAAAAAGTTAAAGAAAATAATGATTCTGAAAAGCAAACAGACAACAGACCTAGAAACCAACGAAACAAAAATAGAGGAAATAATCCTAACAGAAGACAAAATAACGGAAATCAAGGCGAACAAAAACCGAAAACAAACAATCAGCAACAGCAGCCGGAAGGCAAAGTCAATACTGATAATATGCCACAATAAAACAAACATATAAAACAGGCAGAGGAAAACCCTCTGCCTGTATATCTATATATTAAAGAATCCAACACAAATATCCCAATATGTCTGCCTATATATACAAACTGATATTAATTTCATTATGCAGTACATTTACATACTGCACATCGAATACTGTATATCATCATTACAATCCCATATCAAACGATGGTTGGAAAAGGTCAGACACAATATTCTTTATACTAAACGATAGCCTAGAAATAGGCGATTATAACACTCAAATCGGTATCAGACATACCATAGACTATCCATATAGAGATTTATGGCTATCTATACTGATGCACGACAAAATTTCTCCAGACACTATTCATCTTTTTATAGCAAACGAACGCGGAAACTGGAATGGAAACGGAACAGCGAGCGGTTATTACCAATATGAATCAGAAGCGCCTATATTCAAATACACAAGCCAAGCTGACTCTATTATAAAAGTATGGCATATAATGAAAGAAGAAACACTGCTTTCAATAACCGATATAGGCATCAAAATATCAAAACAATAATATTATCCTTTTGTATTTCCGTGTCGTGCCGCATCAATTCTTAGAAACACGAACAACAGAATGGTAAATCCCCATAACGAAGAGCCTCCATAACTGAAGAACGGAAGTGGAATACCAATAACAGGAGTAAGTCCTAAAACCATTCCAACATTGATAAAAAGATGAAAGAAGAAAATACTCATTACACAATAACCGTAAACACGGGCAAACCTCGTAGGCTGTCGCTCTGACAAATATATAAGGCGCAATATCAGCGAAAGATAAACAAGGAGAACCACCGAAGACCCTATAAAGCCCTGCTCCTCGCCCACCGTACAGAATATAAAGTCAGTATCCTGTTCTGGCACATACTTAAGTTTTGTCTGAGTACCATTCAGAAAACCTTTACCTGCAAAACCACCTGAACCTATTGCTATTTTACTCTGATTCACATTATATCCGGCTCCGGAAGGATCATCTTTCATTCCAAGCAATACTTCAATCCTTACTTTCTGGTGAGGTTCAAGAACATTCGCAAAAACATAATCTGTAGAGAACAGGAATACAACCGAACCTATAACAAAAACCGATATATATAAATAACTGTATATCCTTTCACGCAAGAAAAAAACAATCATAGCAATAGATAAAACCCCATTAACTATTAATAGCATATATACCATATTAAAGGGTATTACATAAAAGGAGAATAACACTCCCAAAATAATACAAGTAATACCTACAGCAAGGATTATCATAGCTAATTTCTGTGCCTGCCTGCAATATACCCATATAAGCCCTGACGTAAGAATTATAATAAGTGATAATACAGCAAACTCTCCCCAAGGAGTTATTCCGTCCGCCATTGGAACTATAGAAAACCTGATACCTACAATAAAGTAAACTACAGCACATACACCAGTAAATAATATTGCCCCAGGCATTCCTTCCCTATACAACATAAGGAAAAAAGAAAGATATACCAGTGCCGAGCCCGTTTCCTTCTGCATAATAATAAGAAACATCGGTATCAATATAATAGCAATAGTAGCTATAAAATGCTTTCTATTAGATAATGAATAAGTATATTCACCCATAAACTTTGCCAAAGCCAATGCCGTACCGAATTTTGCAAATTCGGCAGGCTGTATGCTTACAGGTCCTAGTACGATCCATGATTTAGAACCTTTTATTTCATGCGGATTAAAGATAGTGGCAAAAAGAAGCAAAAGCAGAATTCCAAATATAAGGAATGCATATGTATCGAAAAAACGATGATCAAGTGAAAGTATGACAGAAGCCAAACCTAACGAACAAGCTATCCAAACCAACTGCTTTCCGGAACGCAAACCAAAGTCCAGAAAATTCGCATCACCATAATCATAGCTAGCTCCACAAATACTAAACCATCCGCAAATAACCAGCAAGATATACAACAGTACAGTCCACCAGTCAACATTCTTAAATATACTATCTTTCTTGTAAGCCATAATTAATTCTTCGTTTCTGTATCTCATCAGCCTGTAACTGACTTTGTGGCGAAAGTTCACCCTTCAAATATTTTTCTATCATCAGTTTTCCTATCGGAACTCCGTAAACAGCACCGAAACCTCCATTTTCCACATACACAGCAATTGCTATTTTAGGATTATCCATAGGTGCAAATCCCATAAAGGCAGAATGGTCTTTACCTTTGTTTTGGGCCGTTCCTGTTTTACCACAGACCTCTATATCCGGAAGATTTGCGCCTCTACAAGTTCCACCCAGGACAGCGGCACGCATTCCTTGCACAACTTCATCATAATGTGTACGGTCTACTTTGGTAAAATGTTTTTCAGAATACTTTTTGTCAAGCTGGTCTCCTTCAACTTCCTTCACTACATGTGGAGTTATATAGTATCCTCTATTTGCTATTGTAGCACCAAGATTGGCAATCTGCAATGGTGTAAGAGTAACCTCACCCTGACCTATCGATATACTTATGATTGTCAGTCCATTCCATGACCCACGATAAGCCTTGTCGTAAAAAGCTGCATTAGGAATCATCCCACGTTTCTCGCCGGGAAGATCTATACCTAAAGTATATCCAAATCCCATTGATACCATATAGTCACGCCATGTATTCATGGCATTCTGAACAGAACCATATTTACTGCGAGCGCCAATCATATAATATAATCCCCAACAAAAGTATGCATTACATGAAGTAGCCAAAGCCGGAATAACTGACAAAGGAGAGCCATGAGCATGACACCCCACATGCAATCCCCTAAAGTTGAAACCATGAGAACAAGGATATTGAGTATCGGTATTGATTATACCTTCCTGAAAGAAAGTAAGCGCCTGCGAGGTCTTGAATGTGGATCCCGGCGGATAAGTACCCATAATTGCACGATTTAGCAATGGTTTCCAAGGATCAACAGAGAGTTTCAAATGATTTTCCCCTCTATGTCTTCCTGCCATCAGGTGTGGATTATATGAGGGAGACGACACCAGACATAGGACCTCACCAGTTGACGGTTCTATGGCAACAATACTACCTATCTTGCCTTCCAAAAGTCTTTCTCCCAAGGCCTGAAGTTCAATATCCAGACTTAACTTAAGATTCTTTCCTGCTACCGGAGCCTTGTCGAGGCTACCATTCATATAATTCCCCTGAATTCTTCCATGAGCATCACGGAGCAATATCTCTACTCCCTTCTCGCCTCGCAACTGTGTTTCATACGAACGTTCCACTCCCAGCTTACCGATAAAATCTCCTCTTTTATAATAAGGATCTTCTTCTATCTCGCTTTTCGAAACCTCTGCAATATCGCCTAGGATATGAGCACCACAATCATATCCATACTGTCTCACAGTTCTGGCCTGTATATAAAATCCGGGATAATTAAAAAGCTTTTCACGAAAAACAGCACAATCCTCTGAAGAAAGTTGAGTAAGGAGAACCTGATGGGTATATCTTGAATATCCTGGGTTAATGTTTCGGTTACGTATATCCTTGAAACGCTTAACAAGAAAATCCTTTGAAACGCCCAATGTAGTAGCCAATTCAAGAGTATCAAACTTCTCTACTTCCTTCATTACAACAGTAATATCATATGCAGGCTGATTGAAAACCAGCAGTCTCCCCTGCCTGTCGTATATCAGTCCGCGAGGAGGATATTTTACTCTTTGCAGAAGAGCATTACTGTCGGCATTGCGTTTGTAGTCGTCACTCATTATCTGCAGAGAAAAAAGCCGTATAATAAAAACCAGAACGATAAGGATTACTACTCCTCCAATAGTATATTTCCTTTTTTCAAGTTTATAATCACGTTTCACTATTTTTTCCTCCCTACAAATTCTATAATAATAATAAATGCTACAGTGACAAGAGTATCGGCTATGGTTGCTATTGCTACATCCGAAATTTTGGCAATAGAGAAAGCATCAATAGTATTCAAGACAGCAGAATGTAATAACACACAAGGCAATACATACCTGATGTAAGGCCATAAGCGCATTGACTTTATACCTGGAATAAAAGAATCTGAGGCATCACGCGAAGTCTGCCATCTTAGCAATAATGGTCTTGCCATAGCCAGCCATATAGATGCCGTAGCATTAAGTCCGGGAGTATTGGCAAAAAGATCTACGCATAGTCCTATTAGGAAAGAATAAAGCAACAGAGCCTTTCGTCCTGTGTCAGAAGAAAGTTTAAGAATAAACACTACATAAAGCAATGGTACTGCATAACGCGATACCTGTATCTGGCTAATAATCACACCCTGAATAAGAACAAGTATGACAAACCATTTTATTTTATCTACCCATGTAGCTGTCATTTCAATATTTTATATCTTTTTCAAGTTCCGTTAATTCTTCACGCGGTGGCAATGCCATTACATATACATCATTAAGTCGTCCAAAATCAGTAAACAGGCTTATCTCTAATGTAAACGACATTTCATCGTCACTTTCATCCTTAGATATAACCTTTCCAACCGGTATTCCCTCTATAAATACTGTACTATGCCCACTGGTTACAACTGTATCTCCTATCTCGTATTCAGCATGTCGCGGAACATCAGTCATAAAAGCTGTAAGAGGGTCACCTCCCTCCCACTTGAGAAAACCAAAATAGTCCGTACGTGCTATTTTGCAACTTATACTACTTCCTGAATTTATAACAGGAAGCACCAATGAATAGTTATCAGACGTACGACATACAATTCCCACGACACCCATTCCGCTTATGACTCCCATACCGGTACGTACTCCATTAGACTCACCTTTATCTATAGCCAGATAATTATCAAATCGTCTGACACTGATATTCACGACTCTTGCAGGACATACCACAAAAGAACGATCCATCAAAGTTGGCGGTTTCTTCATTACAACTACAGACGAATCTGTCCTTACTATTTTTTGCATTCCCTGAATTACTATCAGGCTATCATTTCCATGCTCATTTTCGCCTACGAGTTCCTTATAATATTCCAGTTGCTGCATAAGGTAAATATTACGTTCCGTAAGGTCACGATTCATCTGCTTAAGGCCAAAATAGCGTGTTACCTCTGCAGCAACCTTAGTAACAGAAGCAGTCACTTCGGACGCAGAGGTAAACCATACACTTCCCTGAAAGCTATTGAACCTGAACAATAAGATTGCAGCAATCAATTGAAGCAATATAAACAGAGCCCAATGGGAATATTTGATTAAAAAGTCTAATATATTACGCACGCAATATTATTTAAATTCGTAAAAGCGAAAACAAGCTAAAAATCAGCGCATAAGGAATGAGAAACGGTCAACATTCTTAAGCGCAATACCTGTTCCCTTTGCTACACTAAGCAACGGGTCTTCCGCTACATGGAACTGAATATTGATTTTATCGGTCAGACGTTTGGACAGTCCTCTTAATAAAGCACCTCCGCCGGCCAGATAAATACCATTATTTACTATATCGGCATATAGTTCTGGCGGTGTATTTTCAAGAGCACTCAAAATAGCCGTTTCAATCTTTGCAATACTCTTTTCAAGACAGTGAGCTATTTCCTGATAGCATACAGGTACTTCCATAGGAAGCGCAGTAATTCTGTTTGGACCACGAACTATATAATCTTCAGGAGCTTCATCGCCAAGATCCGTAAGAGCTGAACCTACATGTATTTTTATACGTTCGGCCATACGTTCACTGACTTTCACATTATGCTGACGGCTCATATATTCCTGTATATCTGCAGTCAAGTCATCACCGGCAATACGTATTGAGTTATTCGACACGATACCACCCAGAGAGATAACTGCAATTTCAGTAGAACCACCACCTATATCCACAATCATATTACCTTCAGGAGCCTCAACATCCAAACCAATACCAATAGCAGCAGCCATAGGTTCGAAAAGCAGATACACGTCACGTCCGCCAGCATGTTCAGCACTATCGCGAACAGCACGAAGTTCTACTTCTGTAGAGCCTGAAGGCACACCAATAACCATTCTAAGCGAAGGCGTAAAAAGTCTTTTTCCTGGATTTACCTTCTTGATAAGTCCACGCATCATCTGTTCGCAGGCATTAAAGTCTGCAATCACACCATCACGAAGCGGACGTACAGTACGGATGTTAGGATTTTCCTTTTCATACATCAACTTAGCGCGTTCTCCCACCGCAATCATCTTCTCCGTACGTCTGTCCAGAGCCACAACAGAAGGCTCGTCCACAACTATTTTATTATTACTTATAATGATGGTATTGGCTGTGCCAAGGTCCATCGCTATTTCTTGTGTAAAAGAGAATAAACCCATCTTTTAGGTTGTTGTTTATTAATATGGCATAAGGATTAGCACCTCATAGACACGACGTGCTAACCCTTCTGCTATAAAATTAATATGATATATTATTTAGTATTTTCTGCAAAATAAGCGTGTATTGCAGTATCATAATGCGAAGAAACTCCGAACGCTTCGCGTGCAAGAGCCTTTCTTTCATCACGAGTAGTAACAGCACCTCTTTCGTTCAATATGTTCTGCAATGTAGGATACTGCTCTTTGCTAGCCACAATAACTACATCATTAAAGTTCTTAGCAGCGGCACGTATAAGCGAGATACCACCTATATCTATTTTTTCGATTATATCCTGTTCGCTTGCTCCAGATGCAACAGTAGCTTCAAACGGATAGAGGTCTACAATTACCAAATCTATTTCAGGAATTTCATACTGTTCTACCTGCTTGCGGTCGCCTTCAAGTTCTCTGCGGCAAAGAATACCTCCAAAAATTTTTGGATGAAGAGTTTTTACTCTTCCACCCAAGATTGATGGATAAGTAGTGATATCTTCTACGGCCAAACATGGATAGCCTAATGATTCTATAAACTGACGTGTTCCACCTGTACTAAGGAACTGTACACCTTCTTCATGAAGTTTGGCAATAATCGCATCCAAACCGTCCTTGTGATAAACCGAAATAAGTGCGGTCTTAATTTTCTTTGACTCTGACATTGCTATTGTAATTTTTAAATTCGACTACAAACTTACACAAAAAATCTTGATTTATAAGCGTATTAATAAAAATAAAGACTTTAAAGTGCGTATATTGTGGCGAAAAGCTATTCTTAGAACCTATCCTGTTAGTTTTTCTCCAGTAAATTATACTATAGTAATAAATATTCCGGCAGTGTACGATATATAAATTCACAGCGAATAAAAACACTTTACCAAAATGCCTTGACGTTTTGGTCAAAACGACAAAGCGTTTTACTTAAAAACGTCAAGGCGTATAAATAAATATACCGATTCATGTGAAAGATGTTTCCTAATAGAATATAAGATATCTCCAGAAGTATAATTATTGGGAACATATGCAATATTCACTATTTAGTAACAGGTTTGTAACAGGTTTGTAACATTTTTGCAATATGTATTTAGAATTAAATTACGACCTTTGCATCGAAAAATCAAAGCTTAATTATTTTTTATGGAAACTATTTATTTGGGAATTGTAATATTCCTCTTCATGCTGGCCGTATTCGACCTGATGGTTGGAGTCAGTAACGATGCTGTGAACTTCATGAACTCCGCTGTTGGAGCTAAAGTAGCAAAATTCAAGACAATCATTATCGTAGCTGCAATAGGCGTATTTGCAGGAGCAGTGCTAAGTAATGGTATGATGGATATAGCCCGCCACGGCATATTCCAACCAAACAATTTCTCATTCTACGAAATAATGTGCATCCTACTTGCCGTTATGGTAACAGACGTAGTGCTACTGGATGTATTCAACACTCTGGGGCTTCCTACTTCTACTACAGTATCAATGGTATTCGAATTATTGGGAGGTACCTTGGTTCTTGCACTTTTAAAACTTGTTTCCGATGAAAGCGGACTTACACTTGGCGATTTGCTAAATACAGAAAAGGCATTGTCTGTAATATTAGGTATATTCCTTTCTGTTGCAATAGCATTCATTGCCGGTACAATAGTACAATATATTTCCCGTCTTATATTCAGCTTTAACTATAAAAAGCATCTTTCCTGGACTATCGGTATATTCGGTGGTATAGCTGTAACATCTCTTTCATACTTTATTCTTATAAAAGGACTCAAGACTGCTCCTTTCATTACTCCAGAAGTAATGGCTTGGGTTGACTCAAACACTACAATATTAGTGACAGGATGTTTCGTATTCTTCACTTTATTCATGCAAATCCTGCACTGGTGCAAGGTGAATGTCTTGAAAATAATCGTTCTCCTCGGTACATTCTCGTTGGCTCTCGCATTTGCAGGTAATGACCTTGTAAACTTTATCGGTGTTCCTTTGGCCGGTTATTCTGCATATACAGACTATGTAGCCAACTCAAATGGCGTGGGTGTAGACGGATTTATGATGGAATCACTTATGTCGTCTGCCAAGACTCCACTTATCTTCCTTATAGCCTCGGGTATTGTAATGGTATATGCTTTGGCAACATCAAAAAAGGCTAAAAACGTAATCAAGACTTCAGTAGATTTGGCACGCCAGGAAGAGGGTGACGAAATGTTCGGCTCGTCAGGTCTTGCACGTACAATAGTACGCCGTGCTACAAGCATTAACGATTTTTTGGTAAGAGTTATCCCTGCCAACGTAAGAAACTGGATAAACAGCCGATTCAATAAAGACGAAGTCATACTTGAAAACGGTGCGGCATTCGACCTTATACGTGCAGCCGTAAACCTGGTTCTTTCAGGTCTGCTCATCATTATGGGTACTACAATGAAACTTCCTCTTTCTACTACATACGTCACATTTATAGTCGCTATGGGTACATCACTGTCCGACCGCGCATGGGGACGTGAAAGTGCAGTCTACCGCATCACCGGTATGCTTTCTGTTATCGGTGGATGGTTTATCACTGCATTCGTAGCCTTTACAGCTTGTGCCCTTGTAACAGTAATAATGTTCTATACGAATATCGTCGGCATGGTGGCGTTTATTGCGTTGGCTGTATTCCTTCTTGTTCGCAGTAATATTATGTACAGCAAGAAAGAAAAAGCTGAAAAACAAGACGACCTGTTCAAACGTATGATGGCTAGCAAGGACAAAAACGAAACTCTTGCATTACTCCGCGAACATGTTAAGGAAACACTTACCAACTACATTGAATTCAGTAAAGATGCATACGTAAAAATGACTGACGGTTTCATAAACGAAGATTTGAGAATGCTGAAGAAATCTTTAAACGAAACAGACGAACAGCGCAAGCTTCTGAAAAAACGTCGCCGTAAAGAGATTCTTGGTCTGAGACGTATTCCTATCACTATAGCAATAGAAAAGAACACTTGGTTCCACCTTGGAACAAACAGTTGCGAAGAAATGCTATACTGCTTGAAGCGTATTTGCGAGCCTTGTAAGGAACACGTAGACAATAACTTTAACCCTGTAAGAAAAGACGATGTAGCTGAATTCCTTCCTATCAGAGAAGAGTTGTGCGAACTTATGGACCGTACGCGTAACGCCATCATCAATAACAATTATTCTGAGGCAGACGACATTCTTAAGAAAGGCGATGAACTGAAAAACAAGATTTCTGCTCTGCGCAAAAATCAGATGAATCACATGCAGGAAGCAGACAACAGAAGTCTTAAGGCATCAATGGTGTATCTGAATATTCTGCAGGAAACTCAGGAGTTGGTTAGTGTATGGAGACACTTGCTCCGCGCAAGCCGATTCTTCCAGGGTGACTATGTACCTCAGGAAATTCCACAAATGGGTATAATGGACAGTAAAGCATAAGCTGATAAACACACAATTAACCACAAACGGCTGCATCAGTGAATTCCCGATGCAGCCGTTATTTTTTTCTGTTCAGACTAAAAGAATATTAGATATTAGACATTTCTTCCTCCTTGCGTTTCAAATAAAGCTGATACGAATTGAAAACATTATGCCATACACTGTAGAAACCTGCAGCTACAGCCGTAACAGGAGTAAAGAACGTATAGCCCATCCAAATAGCCAGCACTGTATTTTTCTGTCCCAGTGCCTGGCCTGCACTTATAGTATCATCGTATCTACGTCCCACTTTCTTCCCTATATAAAACTGAAGGAAGCAAGCTACACACGACACTATAGCCAAACCTATCTGATACCATATTGAAACATCGCTGTGAACAATACTTTTTACTGTAACGGCTATTGCCAAAGTAAGTGCAACCGCCCATAGGTAGAACGACAATCCGTGATATTTTCCTATAAAGGCATGAAGCTTTGGCGATAGATAGCGTAACAAAACTGCCAGAATGAACGGACACAGCAGCAATGGGAACACCTTACCCAAAATCATTAAAAACGAAGCTATAAATCCTACCCCATCCTGCGGATGTATAACAGGGACTACAAGTGGAACAAGAAAGGCTGTTACCAAGTTTATAAGAATGGTATACGAAGTGAGATGCGCTGCACTACCTCCCAATTTTCCAGTCACTACGGCAGCAGCAGTAGCAGTAGGACAGATAAGACAAAGCATAGCTCCCTCTAACAATATTCTGGAATGCAGTTCCGGAAATACATACAGGACTCCGGCAAGGAGAACAAACGAAAGGCTCTGGATTAGGAGTAATACAATATGCCACTTACATGGTTTCAGCTCGCTTATGTCAAGCTTGCAGAAAGTGAGAAAAAGCATCATGAAAATAAGCATAGGCTGAACTACAGCTACAGCATGCTCCACGTATGGTTTTGTAGGCTCCAGAAACGGGATATTCACATAAACAAAATATAGAATCACTCCAAGAGCCATAGCTATAGGGAGTGTCCAGTTCTTTATAAATCGAATGATATTCATACAGTTTGTGAGTTTATTTGTTAATGAGTTTATTTATACCAACTCAAAAAACTTATTCCCAGCTTATTGATAAAAAGAAACGCCGGATTTACAATCCGGCGAAATCTTGTCAACTCGTCAATCCGTTAACTCGTCAACTTAATATTATTTGCAGTTACCTGCACAGCGAGGCTTAATCTGCTTGAAGAAATCGTTTCCTTTGTTATCAACAAGGATAAATGCTGGGAAATCTTCTACTTCAATCTTCCAGATAGCTTCCATTCCAAGCTCAGGATATTCCACACATTCAATACTCTTGATATTGTTCTGAGCAAGGATAGCTGCAGGACCACCGATAGAACCAAGATAGAAACCACCGTGCTTCTTACATGCATCTGTAACAGCCTGGCTACGGTTACCTTTTGCAAGCATAATCATGCTACCGCCGTGGCTCTGGAACAAATCAACGTATGGGTCCATACGTCCGGCAGTTGTAGGTCCCATAGAACCACAAGCCATACCGGCAGGAGTCTTGGCAGGACCAGCGTAATAGATAGGATGATCCTTGATATACTGTGGAAGATCTTCACCACGGTCAAGACGTTCTTTCAGTTTAGCGTGTGCGATATCGCGACCTACGATGATAGTACCGTTCAAAGAAAGACGAGTAGCCACTGGATACTTGTCAAGTTCAGCAAGGATTTCATTCATAGGACGGTTGAGGTCAATCTTCACTGCATTTCCTTCGCCTGCCTGACGCAATTCTTCCGGTATCAGTTCGCCTGGGTTTGAATCAAGTTTTTCAATCCAGATACCGTCTTTGTTAATCTTACAACGGATATTACGGTCAGCCGAGCAAGAAACACCTAGACCTACAGGACAAGATGCTCCGTGGCGTGGCAGACGGATAATACGTACATCGTGTGCATAGTATTTACCTCCGAACTGTGCACCAAGACCGATACGGTGTGCTTCTTCCAAAACCTGTTTTTCAAGTTCTACATCGCGGAAAGCACGTCCGTATTCATTACCAGTAGTAGGCAGATTATCATAGAAACGAGTAGAAGCAAGTTTCACTGTCAGTAAGTTCTTTTCAGCAGAAGTACCACCGATTACGAAAGCAATATGATATGGAGGACAAGCTGCTGTACCCAGAGTCTTCATCTTTTCTACAAGGAAAGGAACAAGAGTAGCAGGGTTAAGGATAGCCTTAGTTTCCTGATAGAGGTAAGTCTTGTTGGCAGAGCCACCACCCTTAGTTACGCAAAGGAATTCATATTCCATACCCTGAGTAGCTTCGATGTCAATCTGTGCAGGAAGGTTGCAACGTGTATTCACCTCTTCGTACATTGTAAGAGGAGCGTTCTGTGAATAACGGAGATTTTCTTCAGTATATGTTTTATAAACACCAAGAGAAAGAGCTTCTTCATCACAATATCCTGTCCATACCTGCTGTCCTTTTTCACCGTGGATAATTGCAGTACCTGTATCCTGGCAGAAAGGAAGAACACCCTTAGCAGCAACTTCAGCATTACGCAGGAAAGTCAAAGCTACGTATTTATCGTTGTCGCTGGCTTCCGGGTCAGTAAGTATCTTTGCAACCTGTTCGTTGTGCGAACGACGAAGCATAAAAGATACATCGCGGAAAGCCGCATTAGCCATAGCAGTCAAACCTTCCTTTTCGATTTTAAGGATTGGTTTGCCTTCAAACTCGCTTACTGATACATAGTCTTTAGTAAGCAGATAATACTCTGTATTGTCATGTCCGTGTTCGAACATTGGCTGATACTTAAATTCTGGTGTTGCCATATTCTTTTGAGTTTTAGAGTTATTGAGTTTTAAGTTATTAGTATGCTTCTTATTGCAGTTGACGAGTTGACACGTTGACGAGTTGACAAGGCAACCATGCGGATGGAGGCCTCGTAAACTTGTAACTTAAGCATCGTCACCTAAATCGTACGTCTGATATAGGAAGTCATTATAAGGATATTTCTGAACATGCAGCTCGCGTACTTTCTTATAAAGCATATTCCTGAAATCCTCCAGGTTAGACTTATCTTTGGCAGAGATAAAGATACAATTATCGTCCATCTTAGCCATCCATGTATGCATCAACTCTTCCAGGGTAATATTTTCCTTTGTCTTCGGCGTGAGGTCGTCTTCAGCCTTTTCCACATAGCTATAGGCATCAATCTTATTGAAAACTATCATGCTCTGCTTTCCACCGGCACCTATATCTGATATGGTTTTCTCCACCACCTGTATCTGTTCCTCGAAATCGGGATGTGAAATATCTACTACGTGTACCAGAAGGTCTGCCTCACGCACTTCGTCCAAAGTAGATTTGAAGGACTCTACCAGGTCAGTAGGCAACTTACGTATGAAACCTACAGTATCGGAAAGCAGGAACGGAAGATTTTCAATGATAACTTTTCTCACAGTAGTGTCAAGCGTAGCAAACAGTTTGTTTTCAGCAAACACTTCACTCTTCGCAAGAAGGTTCATTATAGTGGATTTTCCTACGTTGGTATATCCTACCAGTGCCACACGTATCATGCGTCCGCGATTCTTTCTCTGGGTTGATTTCTGAGTGTCTATTTCAGCCAATCTTTGTTTAAGCAGCGACATACGGTTCAGAATTATACGGCGGTCCATTTCCAGCTGTGTTTCACCCGGACCACGAAGTCCCACCGAACCTTTACCACCTCCGGCACCGGAGCCACCACCCTGACGTTCAAGGTGAGTCCAGAGGCGCTGCAATCGTGGAAGCATATATTTATATTGTGCCAGTTCCACCTGAGTCTTTGCATTGGCAGTCTGTGCCCTCATGGCAAAAATGTCAAGAATAAGCGAAGTACGGTCAAGAATTTTCACCTTCAGTTCGTTCTCTATATTTCTGAGCTGTTTGGCAGAAAGTTCGTCATCGAATATCACCATACCAATCTCTGTCTCCTCATCTTCATTCATCTGCAGTAAATAGTCCTTTATTTCCTGCAGTTTTCCCTTACCCACATAGGTTACGGAGTTTGGAGTATCCAGTTTTTGAGTGAAACGCTTCACCACCTCAGCTCCGGCAGTTTCTGCCAGAAAAGCCAATTCATCAAGATATTCGTTAGTCTTTCTTTCATTCTGATTTTGGGTAATCAAACCCACCAATACAGCCTTCTCGGTCTGTGCTTCGGATATTACAAATTCTTTCATTAACGATAAATGTATATTCTGGATGCAAACTTAACTAAAAATCTCCGTTTATTTTCATTATAAAGATAAAATAACGTTTACAAGTCCGGTTATTTTTCATACTTCCTTTACATATTATATCTTTTTTATTATCTTTAATGCATAGCAAACATTTTAAAGCCTTAAATTATGAACAACATTTCAGACATCACAATCATGATTGCAGTCCTGGCACTTGCATTATGGCCGGCAATAATAGTTTACCTTTCATGGCGAAGGGAAAAAAAGATTATATGCAGTATCAAAAACGAATTTCCTGCGGTACCTCCTAAAAAGATTTCTACAGAAGAACTTATAGTGTCTACACTAAAGAAAATGGGATGCAACCCTGAAAAGAATGAAGATGGTAATATAGGTTTCATGTATCAAGGCGATGATTTCTACTTGTCACTCCAGGACGAAGTCCCTTTCGTAATGATATGGTATCCGTGGTGGGGAACAATAAACGCCGACAATCCTGTGTTGCCGTATCTTAAAGAAGTAATCAATGCCGTAAACATCAGTTCTTTCATTACCACTGTTTTCATGGCAGAGAATGAAGGCGACAAAGAGATTGGTATACACTCACACTGCCATACGTTTTTCACAGAAGAGGGACTTGAACCGGAAGAACATCTGAAACTTATTCTTGACAGTTTTTTCGACACACGTAATGCCATAAAGGAAAGTATTGACAAGCTGGGTTCCGCAATTTCGGAAGATGACGAAGAGACCAAGAAGGAAAGGGTGATTGTAAAAGGATTCTCGGCTTATAAGGAGAATTCTAAGCCTATTGAGAAAAAAGAGATGAAAGAAGAAGAGAAAGAAAAGAAATGAGTCGTACAAATTAGCGTCACACGTACGTGTCACTATAGTTACACCTTCGTGTGACTTTCGTTACACGTTCGTGTAACGCGTGTAACACGAACGAGTGACGGTAATTAAGAGTAGGCGTTTTCAGTATAATCAGTCATCCGAGGGTTTACGCATACTGAACTCGCACCCGCAATACTGCTGATTGTAAAAATTATACTCCTTGATTATAGCTATGCGCCGTTCGCTCAAACCACCTTTACGCCAGTTCTGCTCCCACCAAACGACATCCGGAAATGGCTCTACAGCATAACGCCCTGCCTCGTTTATCTGCTCCAGACTTTTCCAGCGCGATGAAGCCAGAGTAGTAGTAATAACCGTAAATCCATGTTCATGAGCATAACGTGCCGTATCGCGCAAACGCATCTTGAAACAGCGTAAACAACGTCCTCCCCTCTCCGGTTCATTCTCCATACCCTTTATGCATTCCAACCACTGAGGATGGTCATAATCGGCATCTATTATGTCCAATCCCAAAGACTGGGCATAGCGGGTACACTCATCCTTACGGATATTATATTCTTCAAGAGGATAGATATTAGGGTTACAATAATATATGGTAGGACGAACACCATGCTGCATCAAGCATTCTATAATTGCAGACGAACATGGAGCACAACATGTATGAAGCAGAACTTTGTCTGCCCCACCTGGTACTTCTATCTGGAATTTATTCTTTTTCATAGAAACTTATTTACTTCTTTGATATGCTATTCGAGGGGTACCATTTGACACATAAATTATCCCACACTTTACAAAACCATTCTTTTCAAGAAGATGTTGCATCACCTTATTGTCATGATGCGTATCCGCACGAAGACAAGGAGATATTTGCTGACACCAGTCAATACAGAATCCGGTAATTCCTTTCACACTGCCATCGGATGCAAGACGATGTATAACATAATAAGGTTCGTCGTCAGGCCATTCCCCATCTTCTATATAGGAGTATGTAGGGTCCGGACCTTCGATAAAACAAAATGTTGCAACTACATGTCCATCTTCGCTGTTTACACAAACAAAACAATGACCGGCTGCAATTTCGTTTCTTATAAGTTCCTCTTGCGGATAACCGTTAATCCACTGATTTGGATTACCGGAAGATTTCATAAATTCCCTTGCTATGGCAAATATCCGCATCAGCCTATCAATATCTGCCGGAACGGCCTTTCTTATTATCATACTCATCGTTTCTGAATAAATTACGGATGCAAAAGTAACACTTTAATCAATCAACCATAATAATAAAAATAAAAAAAGAACAGCCTCAACCATTACGGAATAGTCAAGACTGTTCATTTGTAATATTTTAAACGCTATTTAAATACTGTTTAAACGGTATTAAAATACACTTTTATTTTCCGCTCAACTGTTTGTCCATTGCTGCAGCAGCACGACGACCGTCGCCCATAGCAAGGATTACAGTAGCACCACCGCGAACGATATCACCACCTGCATATATTGTAGGAATAGAAGACTGCATATCATCGTTTACTGCAATTGTACCCTTACGTCCGAGTTCCAAACCAGGAATAGAGTTAGGAACGATAGGATTTGGAGATACACCAACGCTTACGATAGCCATGTCGATGTCTATTGTTTCGATTGCTCCCGGTATCGCTACAGGACTGCGACGTCCTGAAGCATCGGGTTCACCAAGTTCCATCTTCTGAAGAACAACCTGTTTCACACGACCTTTTTCGTCAGCAATGTATTCAATAGGATTATGCAATGTCAGGAATTCAACACCTTCTTCCTTGGCATGCTTAACTTCTTCCAGACGTGCAGGCATTTCAGCTTCCGAACGGCGATAGATAATCATAGCCTTTTCTGCGCCAAGACGACGTGCAGTACGCACTGAGTCCATTGCCGTGTTACCACCACCGATTACGGCAACTCGCTTACCGAATGTTACAGGAGTATCTGAATCTTCACTTGCAGCATCCATCAGATTTACACGAGTGAGGTATTCGTTAGAAGACATAATGTTGATTGAGTTCTCACCCGGGATATTCATAAAGTTAGGCAGACCGGCACCTGAAGCCACAAATACCCCTTTGAAACCTTCTTTTTCAAGATCTTCCACACTTACAGTCTTTCCGATGATACAGTCCTTAACGAATTCTACACCCATCTTTGACAAGTTGTCTATTTCTACGTCAACAATCTTGTTAGGCAAACGGAATTCTGGAATACCATATTTCAATACACCACCTATTTCGTGCAACGCCTCGAACACTGTTACATCGTAACCCATTTTTGCCATGTCGCCGGCAAATGAAAGACCTGCAGGACCTGAACCTACGACTGCAACTTTAATACCTTTCTTTTCAGCTATTTCAGGAACAGAGATTTGTCCGCTTTCACGTTCGTAATCGGCTGCAAAACGTTCCAGATAACCGATAGCCACAGCTTCGTGTCCCATCTTAAGGTGTATACACTTAGACTCGCACTGTTTTTCCTGTGGACATACACGTCCGCAAACTGCAGGAAGAGCACTTGTCTTTTTCAATACGCGTGCCGCTTCGAGGAACTCACCGCGTTCAATATTCTTTATGAAAGTAGGTATATTGATTCCTACAGGACAGCCTTCCATACATGAAGGATTTGCACAGTCAAGACAACGCTTAGCCTCTGTAACAGCCTGCTCTTCATTCAAGCCAAGGTTAACTTCTTCCTTACGGCTGTGTGAACGATATTCAGGATCCAATTCGTTCATGTGTACACGTGGGATAAGGGTACGTTCCTTAGGCTTCATGCTCTTGCGCAATTCTTCACGCCACTGTGCAGAACGGTCGTCAGCCGGTTTTACGGCTTCGCATGTATCTGGTTTAGAATCCAGTTTGTGTATTTCTTCTACTTCTATTTCCTTGAATGCGCCCATACGTTTGAGCATTTCATCAAAGTCTACCTGATGTCCGTCAAACTCAGGACCATCCACACAGACGAACTTAGTCTTGCCACCTACAGTAATACGGCATGCACCACACATACCTGTACCATCCACCATAATAGTGTTAAGAGAAACGTCTGTTGGAATTTCGTATTTCTTTGTAAGCAGACAAACGAACTTCATCATGATGGCAGGACCAATGGCAAAACACTTGTCCACTTTCTCACGTTTGATAACTTCTTCGATACCCTCTGTCACCAAACCTTTCTTTCCGTACGAACCATCATCAGTCATAATAATTACCTCGTCAGAACTTGCACGCATCTCGTTTTCAAGAATAATCAGTTCCTTAGAACGTCCTGCAAGCACTGTTATAACTTTGTTTCCTGCAGCCTTAAGAGCCTGTACAATAGGAAGCATAGGAGCTACCCCAACACCACCTCCGGCACAAACCACTGTTCCGAAATTTTCTATGTGCGTAGCTTTTCCCAAAGGACCCACAACATCTGTGATATAATCGCCTTCGTTTAACTCACATAAACGTGTTGATGACAGACCTACTTTCTGAACAACCAAAGTAATGGTTCCTTTCACCGGATCTGCTTCGGCTATGGTAAGAGGCATACGCTCGCCCTTTTCGCCTACACGCACGATGACAAAATGACCTGCTTTACGAGATTTTGCTATCAGAGGAGCTTCAATAACAAGTTTGAAAACTTTCTCCGAAAAATGTTCTTTTGAAATAATTTTGTTCATTTTAAACTCTTAAAGTTAGTTATATTTCTGTTTTTCATTCTTTTTGTTCCAACCTTGCAAAGGTATAACAAATAAAAATACTTACAAAAGAAATACATAAAATTACAACAAAACACACTAAAAAAGGACAAATGATGACTATTTATTCAAAAAAAATGGAGTATGATATTAAATAAAATGTATCTTTGCATGCGTCTAAAACATTTTGTATTTTGATGAACACTATATTGGAAAACATAAAAACGATGATTAAGGATGGCAAAATAGAAGAAGCCAAAACAGCCTTAAACAGAGTTATAGCAGAAAATAAAGAACATTCGGATATAGCATATTATCTTCTCGGAAACGCATGCAGAAAACTTGGAGACTGGCAGGGAGCACTAAACAACTATCAAACAGCAATAGATATCAATCCTGACAGTCCGGCAAAAGATGCCAGAGAAATGATGATGGATATACTGAACTTCTATAATAAAGATATGTTTAATCAATAAAACTAAATACGTATATATATGGCTAAAATGAAAGGAGTGGTGGTAGTAAACACCGAGCGATGCAAAGGATGCAACCTTTGTGTGGTGGCTTGTCCTCTTAAAGTATTGGCTCTTACTCCAAAAGTAAATCAGAAAGGATATAATTATGTACAGCAGGTGGTAGAAGACACTTGCAACGGTTGTTCTTCATGCGCTATAGTATGTCCTGACGGATGTCTGACTGTATATAGAGCCAAGTGTGAATAACTCAATAATTGACAAACGCTAAAACAAGAAAAATATGGCAGAAGAAGTAGTTCTAATGAAAGGTAACGAAGCCATAGCACATGCTGCAATCCGCATTGGTGTAGACGGATACTTCGGTTACCCTATCACTCCACAGTCAGAAGTGCTTGAAACACTGGCAGAACAAAAACCCTGGGAAACTACCGGAATGGTGGTACTGCAGGCTGAGAGTGAAGTTGCCGCAATAAATATGGTATATGGAGGTGCGGGAACAGGAAAAATGGTAATGACATCATCATCAAGTCCTGGTGTCAGCCTTAAACAGGAAGGTATTTCATATATTGCTGGTGCAGAATTGCCTTGTCTTATTGTAAACGTAATGCGCGGTGGACCGGGACTTGGAACAATACAGCCAAGTCAGGCCGATTATTTCCAGACAACGAAAGGTGGAGGACATGGCGATTATCACCTTATAGCACTTGCCCCTGCATCAGTTCAGGAAATGGCAGACTTCGTAAAACTTGGTTTCGAACTAGCATTCAAATACCGCAATCCGGCTATGATTCTTGCAGACGGAGTAATCGGACAGATGATGGAAAAAGTGGTACTGCCTGAACCTAGACCAAGACGTACTGACGAAGAAATTATAGAGCAATGTCCTTGGGCATCAACAGGATGTAAAGGACGTAAACCTAACGTAATCACATCATTGGAACTTGACCCTGCTGTAATGGAACAGAGAAACTTACATCTGCAAAACAAATATGCAGAGATAGAAGCCAATGAAAGAAGATATGAAGAAATAGAATGCGAAGATGCTGAATATCTTATTGTAGCATTCGGCTCATGTGCACGAATAGCACAGAAAGCAATGGAACATGCACGCGAAGAAGGCATAAAAGTAGGACTGTTCCGCCCTATTACATTATGGCCGTTCCCAACTCCGGAAATTGCAAAAAGAGCCAAACAGGTAAAAGGTATATTGGTAGTAGAACTAAACAGCGGACAGATGATAGAAGATGTGAAACTGGCCGTAGAATGCAATATACCGGTACATCACTTTGGAAGACTGGGAGGTATAGTTCCGGATCCTGACGAAGTAGTGGATGCGCTGAAAGAAAAACTCATTAAATAACCATGTAAGAAACTATAATGAACATCGACAGAATAAGAACCATACTGAACATTTTGTTCATGATTGGAGCACTGGTATCCGTAATATTATATTTCACTATAGGCGAAGACAAAACCATATTTTTCTATGTATGCGGAGCTTCACTATTTCTGAAAATGATGGAATTCGTGTTCCGTTTCTTACTATGACAATAACCGGAGGATAATAATATGACAAAAGAAGAAATAATGAAGCCGGAAAATCTGGTTTACCAGAAGCCGAAACTATTAAATGATAATCCAATGCACTACTGCCCGGGATGCAGTCACGGAGTAGTACACAAGCTTATTGCCGAAGTAATAGAAGAAATGGGAATGAGCGAAAAAGCTGTCGGCGTCAGTCCTGTGGGATGTGCCGTATTTATGTACAACTATCTTGACATAGACTGTCAGGAAGCTGCACACGGCCGTGCACCTGCATTGGCCACTGCCATAAAAAGATTATGGCCGGACAGACTCGTTTTTACATATCAGGGCGACGGAGACTTGGCTTGTATTGGTACAGCCGAAACAATCCATGCACTGAACAGAGGCGAAAACATTACAATCATCTTTATAAACAATGCCATTTACGGTATGACAGGAGGACAGATGGCTCCTACTACTTTGCTGGGAATGAAAACTGCCACTTGCCCTTACGGACGTATTCCAGAAATACATGGATATCCGCTTAAGATGACAGAAATAGCTGCAACTCTTGAAGGAACTTGTTATGTTACAAGACAGTCTGTACACACTGTAGCAGCAATACGTAAGGCTAAAAAAGCAATACGAAAGGCCTTTGAAAACTCTATGCAGGGTAAAGGCTCGAATCTGGTGGAAATAGTATCAACCTGCAACTCCGGATGGAAAATGTCGCCAGAGAAAGCTAACAAATGGATGGAAGAAAACATGTTCCCATTCTATCAGCTTGGCGACTTGAAGGACACTACTTTATAAAAGTTCAATCAACATTAATTATTCGAAAAAAATGAAACATGAAATAATTATAGCCGGATTCGGAGGACAAGGAGTATTGTCAATGGGTAAAATCCTTGCTTACTCAGGATTGATGGAAAACAAGGAAGTGACCTGGATGCCGGCATACGGACCTGAACAAAGAGGTGGAACTGCTAACGTAACTGTAATTGTTAGCGACGAAAGAATATCCTCGCCAATATTGAGCAAATATGACTGTGCCATCATATTGAACCAGCCATCCTTGGCAAAATTTGAGGATAAAGTAAAACCGGGTGGAATCCTGATATACGACGGTTATGGAATAATAAACCCTCCTACAAGAAAAGACATTAAGGTGTATCGTATAGATGCTATGGATGAGGCCAACGAACGCAACATGGCAAAAACATTCAATATGATTGTTCTGGGAGGACTGCTGAAACTAATGCCTGTGGTATCTACAGAAAGCGTAGTTAAGGCATTAAGAAAGACCTTGCCTGAAAGACATCATCACCTAATTCCTATGAATGAAGAAGCAATCCGTATAGGAATGGAAATAATAAAAGAAGCTTAATCAACAAGTTACAGCATTCTATTTTATACAAAGGAGGATCAATCTCTTATAGATTATCCTCCTTTTTTGTTTTTGTATTGTATCTTTGGACAAGATAGGCTGCACATAGGAATTAAAAGCCGAAAACTATGTTTTCGCTTTGTACTTCTATCGTTTTACACTATCTTTGCCACGTTATGAGAAAGATACTAATTATATCAATATTAATACTATTTTGTGCCAATACATTCGCACAAAACATGATGCAAAGTCAATACGGAACTTCTGCATCTGGAGTTAGCAGTGATCGTTTCGACAGAAACGGAAATCCTATAGACACCACAGCGGTAAATGATGCAAGTACCATACCTGTGGGACTAAGTTCATGGGTTATAGACGAACGCTTTGGAAATAAAACCACAATACCTGTAGATACCCTTCAGTTCGGATTTCAAAACACAAACGACAATGGTGGACCAACAGGACATTATACATATCTTGGAAACCTTGGCTCACCTAGAATTTCGCACGTGTTTTTCGAAAGGGCGGAAACAACACAGGAGTTTTTTACTGATCCTTATGACTTCACTTATTTAACTCCAGGCAAAGTCAAATATACCAATACCAAATCACCTTTTACAAACCTTACTTATTATAAGCATGGTTCAGGAAGGCGTGCCGAAGAAAGGTTTAAAGCTTACTTTGCCGTAAATGTAAATAAAAGATTAGGCTTCGGATTTGATATTGACTATACTTACGGCAGAGGTAAATACCTGAACCAATCGACTGCACTTTTCAACGGTAATCTGTTTGCTTACTATCATGGCGACAATTATGAAATGCATTTCAGCTTTCTGAACAACAATTATAAGGTAACAGAAAATGGTGGTATTTCTGATGACAGATTTATAACCCACCCGGTAGAAATGGCTGATGGTGGAAGAGTATTAAATTCATATGAAATACAAACAAATCTGGAAGATATCTGGAATAAAAACACCGGATATCATGCATTTCTTACGCATAGGTACAATCTGGGATTCTATAAAGACGAAAGTACGGAGAATGATACTATTGCAAAAGAAGTATTCGTACCTGTAACAAGTTTCATACACACCGTAAAGGTTGATATGAATACACGCAGATACATTTCATATAATGATACCCAAAACAAGAATTATTTCAAAAACAATTATTTGGGAAATGACTCTACAGACATTACAGATTACATGTCTGTAAAAAACACTGTCGGAATATCATTAAGAGAAGGATTCAACAAATGGGCAAAAGCCGGTCTTACTGCCTTTGTCAGTTTTGAACACAGAAGATTTTCCATGACGGACAGTATAAACGGCAAAGCCGGGCAGTTCATGAGAGATTACAAAGAAAACACACTTTCCGTCGGTGGCCAGTTAAGCAAGACACAAGGAAAGACTTTACACTATGATGTATTAGGAGAAATAGCTATATTGGGAGAAGATATAGGACAATTCAGCATCGAAGGTAAAGGAGATCTTAATTTCAAACTGTTCAATGATACTGTAAGACTTGACGCCAATGCTTATATAAAGAACATAAACCCATCGTTCTACTACAGGCATTTCCATTCAAAACATTATTGGTGGGATAATGACCTATCAATGATTAACAGGACCAGACTGGAAGGAAAACTAAGCATCGACAGATGGAGGACTCAATTACAGGCAGGAGTAGAAAACATTTCAAACTATACTTATCTGGACAATACCTCAGTGGGAAGTACTGGAAGCAATGGTTCCACAACTTATAAAAATGATGTTGCAGTAAGGCAATTTTCCGGAAGTATACAGGTATTCAATGCAAAGCTCAAACAAGATTTCAAATTTGGCATACTGCATTTGGATAATGAAATAGTATATCAGAAAAGTAGTAATAGCAGTGTCCTACCTTTACCTGATTTGGTTTTATATCATAATCTCTACATCAGGGCAGGATTGGCAAAGAAAGTCCTTACAGTGGAATTGGGAGCAGACGTCAGATACTTCACACAGTATTATGCCCCCGATTATGCTCCAGCCATAGGGCAGTTTTATCTACAAAACCCAGAAACCAAATATAAACTTGGAGGATATCCGCTAGTAAACGGATATATTAATTTACATTTAAAGCGTACACGAATTTTTGTAATGATGTATAACCTCGTACAAGGTACAGGTGAAAAGAGTTATATTTTTGCACCACATTATCCGCTAAATCCAAGGGGATTCAAATTTGGTATATCATGGAACTTCTTTGATTAAAATTCACATTCTAACAACTTGAATAATGGTAAAAAGAATATTGAAATATCTGTTTGCTATAGCAATTGTTTCTTCTGTCATAATACTGCTGTTCTCGAAGAAAAAGGCTGAAGAAAAATTCTATTCAAGGGATTACAGTGGGATTATCAGTTCCGGCACATTACGTGCCGTAACAGAATATAATGCAGTTAGTTTTTATGTAGAAAACGGTTCTATTTGTGGATTTGACTATGAACTTCTAAATGCATTTGCCAAAGAAAAGGGGATAAAGCTTGAAATGACACCCGAAATGAGTTTCGACAAGAGACTCAAGGAGGTTTGTTCAGGTAAATATGACATGATAGCATTAGGAACTGCTACAACCTCACAGCTAAAAGACAGTTTGCTTTTCACCCGTCCGTTTGCGATAGGAAAACAAGTCCTTATACAAAGAAGAGACAGTGAATATAACATAAAAAGTACACTTGATTTGGCTGGAAAAACCATACATATAATCAAGAACTCGCCGGCAGTGATGAGGATAAATAACCTTATGAACGAAATTGCTGATTCCATCCATATAAAAGAAATAACAGACTACAGTACAGAACAGCTACTGGCTATGGTTTCTGCCGGGGATATAGACTATGCAGTATGTGATGAAATAACGGCAAAGGCATATATAAAGAACTTCGAAAATCTGAATATAGATACAAACATTAGTTTCAATCAATTCTATTCCTGGGGAGTAAATAAAAATGCTCCGGTACTACTGGACAGCCTTAACATATGGCTGGAAAGATATACCAAGACGAAAGAATACAAAACATTATACGATAAATACTTTAACCGAAAATAGCAATTTTATGATGACATTTGAAAAAGTAAACTGGGGATTCATAGGATGCGGTGAAGTAACAGAAAAAAAAAGCGGACCTGCATTCAATATGGTAGAAGGCTCTAAGGTTGTAGCTGTAATGAGCCGCGATGAAGAAAAAGTGAAATCGTATGCCCAAAGACACAATATACCTAAATGGTATACTGATGCCCAGGAGCTTATAGGAGACGAAGAAGTTAATGCTATTTACATAGCCACACCGCCATCATCGCATGCCACATTTGCAATTATGGCCATGAAAGCGGGCAAACCGGTATATATAGAAAAACCTATGGCAGCATCTTATGAAGACTGCGCCAGAATAAACCGTATATCAAAAGAAACCGGAATTCCTTGTTTCGTTGCTTATTACAGAAGATATCTGCCATATTTCCAGAAGGTAAAAGAACTTGTCGCATCAGGAGAAATAGGCAATGTAATAAACGTACAAATAAGATTCGCCCAGCCTCCTAGAGCTCTAGACTATAATACAAAAAACCTACCTTGGAGAGTACAACCTGTAATATCAGGAGGAGGATATTTTTACGACCTTGCCCCCCATCAGCTGGATTTACTTCAAGATATGTTTGGGTGTATACTTGAAGCTGAAGGATATAAAAGCAATCGTGGAGGACTTTATGAGGCGGAAGATACAATCAGCGCATGCTTTAAGTTTGACTCCGGACTTCCCGGTTCTGGATCGTGGTGCTTTGTAGCACATGAATCCGCCAAAGAAGACAGAATAGAAATAATAGGTGACAAAGGTATGATATGTTTCTCTATATTCACCTATGACCCTATTGCATTGCACACAGAAAGAGGACGTGAAGAAATCCTTCCACAAAATCCACCACACGTGCAGTTGCCATTAATTAAGGCTGTAGTAGAACATCTTCAGGGCAAAAGTATATGTACTTGCGACGGAATAAGTGCTACTCCAACAAACTGGGTAATGGACCGTATATTAAACAAACTGTAGAAAACATATGTCGGCACGTATAAATATTCTGATTCTAACATTCATATTTCTTTCTGCCGGAATATTTGCCAAAGAAAGGAAAGAAAAATATGTGCCGACATATTTACACTATCAATATGACTCAATAACGACAAACAGACAGTTCAAAAACAAGTTTATCAATAACTCTGTAAAACTTTTCAATAAGGCCTTTGATTGGTTTAACAAAACAGATACTTCTTATGTATTACCAGACAAATATAATCTGACACTGAAACTTGAACAAAGTACATGGTTTGAACATTATCACCTGAGAAGTAACAGCGATGATGGTAATCAAATATTAGGTTTTGCCCCTAGAGCAAACACAAAGCTAGGACTTTATTTGGGATGGAGATGGTTAGTTTTTGGATATTCATTCGACCTGAGTAGTCTGCTTAAAAAAACAAGAGAGAAACCCCGTACTGAAATTGTATTCAACTTATATAGTGCAAAATTCGGTATGGATTTATATTATAGAAAAACCGGCAGTGACTTCAGAATAACAAAATGCAAAAATTTTGATCTCTCAGAAGATTATATAGGTACTGATTTCAATGGCTTCAACAGCAACATCAGAGGACTAAATGCATATTACATCTTCAAAAGTGATAAATATTCCTACCCTGTGGCGTATAGCCAATCTACCAATCAGATAAGAAGCTGTGGTTCGCCAATGGTAGGATTTGCATATTCTCAGCACGAAATAACCTTCGACAAGAATAAACTTCCGCAAGAAATCCAAGCGCAAATAAGACCCTCTCTAAATTTCAGAAGTCTCAGCTATACTGATTATAATCTCAGCATAGGATATGGATATAATTGGGTATTTGCAAAAAACTGTCTACTTAATTTATCTTTACTTCCTGCTATAGGTTACAAAAAGGCCAGAATAAACGACTTGCCTACAACCCCAGACTCCAATTGGACACAATGGGTAAAAGATATTAATTTCGACCTTATAACACGGGCCGGAATAACATGGAACAACGGTAAATATTACGTTGGAGCAACACTTATACTCCATACTTATGACTACCGTAAAGGAAACCTGTCAATGACAAATTCCTTTGGAAGTTTAAAAGTGTATGCCGGGTTTAATTTCTGGAAAAGAAAATGATACTCTATTTTATACTTTTATAATTGACCAGATATCTGTCATCATCCACTCCATCAACATCAAATACATTTGCTATGAAAAATACTCCCCAAGGGCTATTACCTTTACCTACAATTATAATATCATTCGACTGTATATTATTTACATAAGCATTCTTCTTCGATGAATTATAAACACTGGAAACTGACTTGGAAGTAGCATTAACATAGTCAAATGAATTTACTTTTACAAAATCAACATCTGTATTCGTTTTCCACGTCAAATCCAAAGCTTCATTATTATCAGACACTACATAATCGTAAATGTCTATTTTTGCTGAATCTGCAAGCAAAGAATTGAATGTAGAAGAGGGATCTAACAAAGAAAAAGCATTTTCTTTATTGGATTTTCCACTGTATACTACAAGACCTGATTTTTCTTTCAATGTAATATCCGGATTTACCACTGTTACATTATAGGCCACTTCCTGTTCAGCTCCCTGACAATCAACTGCCCTCAATGATAAACGTACCTTTACCGAATCTTCAGTAAAAACAGGAATATCGTATTCATAATCAAGTCTAACATTCTTTTTATTGAGAACAGTATCAAATAACTGCTGAGTCCCATATTCTTTATCAAATGATGTCATAGTTATGTTCTCCAGATACTCATTTTCTGTAGAACACACTATCCTAAAAATATTCTTCGTGTCGGAACTGACGTATTTCAATTCACCTATATTCTCAACATATAGAAAAACGGTAGTATTTTCCTCTGAACAAGAAAAGAATAAAGATAATAAAGATATAAGACCCAAGTATTTCAGTTTCATAATCATTTCTTTAAAAGAACAAACAGACTATGGCCATAATGACCATAGTCTTATTAATTAAAAACGAATTGTGTATTAGTCTTTGAATTTATAGGCACGGATTTTTGCCACCTGGTTGACTTCTCTTCCCAAAAAGAGACGGTCAGCTTCTGTTTTTCTGTATACAGGAATGAAATAAGTAGCTTCCGGAAAATCCTCTAATGCTTTATAAGCAGCTTTTTTCAGTTTTCCATTCAGCAATCCACTCATATAACTATCAAATGTGGTCGTTTTGCTTTCCATATAGCTATAATCCTCACCATTAACCTTATCTATAACAGAAATAAAGCCTAAATAAGTGCTATAAGAAACGCTTATTTCTGTTTCTCCTAGATATTCCAAATCTTCCATTCCTACATTCAAACGTACATCATCCGGTCTGAAAACAGATGATTTAGTTATACTTCCGCATGATGTAATGAAAGTCATAACTATCAATATAATAAAAGTATTTATTCTGGTCATCATTTATAATCCTCCCTTATTTATTTGAAATAATATGTAAGAGTAAAACGTACCTGACTACCGATGTCTGCCTTATTGACTTTCAAACCGTCATAATACATCAAATCGTCTCCCTCAAGGGCTGTAGTATATTTTACTTGTGCATCACCTTCACCTTCTTTAATTTCATGTTTGTATTTGTCTCCGGAATGAAGCATTGTAGATAGCCCGTATTCCACTCCAATAGCCAATGGGAGATTAGCAATATAAGCCTGAAGACCAATAAATGCTCCTATTCCTATATCAAATGTCGTTTTACTAACATTGTTATAACCATTATCCCCAAAATCATTAAACTGTCCGTATCTAGACCATCCTATAGGCAATTCACCACCAACGTATACATCCAAAAGATTATTAGTTGAAAAATGATACGCCACTCCAGGATAAAGATAATTTCTGGACTCTAGGGTTTTGCTTTTGCCAGTTAAATCTTCTTCCTCACCTTCTATCTCTGTTTTAATAGAATTTCTTGTTTTCCAAAATTCCATACCTAAGCGTAATTCCATCTGATCAGTATACATATACTTGAAGTTTATAAGAGGAAGTGTTGTAAATTCCAAATCCTTATCAACAAGGTTTTTGAACATATTGGTTGTTCCGCCAAAATACAACCCGTAATCACCGGCCTGTGCCCTATTGCCAGTCTTAATTACTTTTGAAGTTGACTTGCCGGTTGTAATTTGCGCATTTGTAATAGAAATCAGACCCATGCATAAGGCCATAAGCAAAAACACTTTTTTCATAACTTTACAATTTAAAATTAAATATTAAAGTAATAACACACTCTGTTTGTAAAGCAAAAATATTAGATTACTTAATTAAAAGCAACGAGAAAAAAGTTAAAAATATTCAAATTCTAACAAAATCAACATGATTATACAGATAAACAAAAGTAATTCTAATACAACAATGAGGTTATTACATAATAATATAGACAATGACTATTATTGTCTACTATATCATAAAAGCCATTCAAGTATAACGTAAGCGGCCAATTTAATGGAGTCATATTACGAAATATCAAAAATTTTTACAATCGACAAAAAGAATAATAAAATAAACATTTATTTTTGTAATTATGAGAAACAACAAACTAATACAAAACAGCATGAAAACATTTACGAACAAAAAACTATTAGTTGTAGCTTCAATTTTCGCAACAACTGTTTCTGTGCAAGCACAGTACCTACGTACATCTTATTTCATGGAGGGCGCCAGCACTCGTGTTCAGATGAACCCAGGACTACAACCTACCAGAGGTTACTTAAATCTGCCTCTTATAGGTAACTTTAATGTATCTGCCAACACAAATTCCTTGGGGATAAACGACTTCATAGATATAACAAAAGACGGTAATGATTTTCTTAGTAACAATACGCTATACAATTCTTTACAGCAAGACAATCGACTAAATATGAACCTAAATGCCAATCTTCTTTCTTTCGGATGGTACAAGGGAAAAAACTTTTGGTCTTTCAATGCTGGCTTACGTATGGATATAGGTGCACAGATAAACAAAGACATGTTCACAATGATGAGAAACATGAATGGCTTTGACATTGAAAGTGTTGCCGGTAGCAAGCAAAGCTACAAAATGGGAAATCAGTCTATAAATATGAATGCATATGCAGAAGTAGGATTAGGACTATCAAGAAGAATTACCGAAAAACTTACTGTAGGTGCAAGAGCTAAAGTTTTATTGGGACTTGCCCGTACTGAAGTAAACATCGAACAGTTTGACCTTGACCTAGATATACCGGAAATACCAAACACTAGTAACATGACTCAGGAGGAAATGAAAAATTATGAGTTCAGCGAACAGGACTGGTATGGAAAAGGGTATAGTTATAACGCAAAAGCAAATGTAGTGACTACCCTAAAAGGTGGCGGTATGACTTTCGATGACAACAACATGATCAACGGTTTTGATCTTGATGCCAGCAGTTTCGGAATAGCAGGTGCAGGTTTCGGTGTAGACCTTGGAGCTAGTTACAGTATTTTCAGCAACCTTACTGTTTCAGCTGCCATTCTTGATCTTGGAGTAATGAAATGGAATAAAAGCAATACAACCATAGCCAAAGTCGAAGGTGAAGAAAACGTTATAATAAATGAAAATAACTATGAACAATATATAGGTGGAGACTTGCTGTCACTAGACCGTTTCGACTTCAAAAAAGAGGAAGAAGCAGACTACAAATCAAGTACAAAACTGGCAAGTACAATACTCCTTGCTGCTGAATACGGCTTAATGAACAATAAACTTAGCGTAGGTGCTATATATTCATCACGTTTTGTTCAACCAAAAACACAAACAGAATTGACATTCCTTGCTACATTGCGTCCATCAAATATATTTAATGCAGCAGTAAGCTATTCTCCAATCCTTTCAGGAGGTAAGTCATTCGGTTTGGCACTGAAACTTGGTCCGATCTTCGCCGGTACAGACTATATGTACTTTGGTGGAAACTCAAAAACTATAAATGCTTTCATTGGATTTTCTCTTCCTCTTGGAGCAAAACGCAAACCATTTGCAGAACTCTAAATAGACCGATTCTTTTTATTTCAACACCTGCCGTAAGATTGATTTGCGACAGGTGTTTTTTTATTTATATGCCATAATATAGAAATTTCCAATGTGTAACACATTAATATAAAAGAAAGAGTTGAATCTTTTGTATTGAATTTTCAAACAACTTTTATTAATTTTGCAACCGATTATACTCTTAAGTATTCACAAACTCAAAAACTTAAAAAACTAAAAACTCAAAATAACAATCATGGAATTAGCAAGTAAGTACAATCCCGCAGATGTGGAAGGGAAATGGTACCAGTATTGGCTGGACAACAAACTTTTCAGTTCTAAACCGGACGGACGCGAACCATATACCGTCGTAATCCCACCTCCTAATGTGACAGGAGTGCTCCACATGGGACATATGCTTAACAATACTATACAGGATATCCTCGTACGTCGTGCCCGCATGATGGGCAAAAACGCATGCTGGGTTCCGGGTACAGACCACGCATCTATTGCTACAGAAGCTAAAGTTGTAAACAAGCTGGCCCAACAGGGAATAAAGAAAACAGACCTGACAAGAGAAGAATTCCTGAAACATGCATGGGAATGGACTCACGAACACGGAGGTATCATCCTAAAACAGTTGCGTAAGCTTGGTGCTTCATGCGACTGGGACCGCACAGCCTTCACTATGGACGAAGAAAGAAGCAAGAGCGTAATAAAAGTATTCGTTGATCTTTACAACAAGGGACTTATTTACCGCGGTGTACGTATGGTAAACTGGGATCCAAAAGCTCTTACAGCTCTTTCTGACGAAGAGGTTATCTATAAGGAAGAACACAGCAAACTTTTCTACCTGAGATATAAGGTTGAAGGCGATGCTGAAGGACGTTATGCTGTAGTTGCCACTACACGTCCGGAAACAATCATGGGTGATACTGCAATGTGTATCAATCCTAACGACCCTAAGAACGAATGGTTGAAGGGTAAGAAAGTGATTGTTCCATTGGTGAACAGAGTAATCCCTGTAATAGAAGATGATTATGTAGATATAGAATTCGGTACAGGATGTCTGAAAGTGACTCCTGCACACGATGTGAACGACTACATGCTTGGTGAAAAATACAACCTGCAGTCTATAGACATATTCAATGACAACGGTACTATCAGCGAGGCTGCCGGAATGTATGTTGGCATGGACCGTTTCGACGTTCGCGAACAGATAGAAAAAGACCTTGCAGCAGCAGGTCTGCTTGAAAAAGTTGAAGCATACAACAATAAGGTTGGTTTCTCTGAACGTACAAACGTTGCCATCGAACCTAAGCTGTCAATGCAGTGGTTCCTCAAGATGAAACACTTTGCAGATATGGCATTACCACCTGTAATGAACGACGAACTGAAATTCTATCCTGCAAAATATAAGAACACCTACAAATACTGGATGGAGAACATCAAGGACTGGTGTATCAGCCGTCAGTTATGGTGGGGACACAGAATCCCTGCTTACTTCTTGCCTCAAGGTGGATTTGTAGTTGCAGAAACAGCTGAAGAAGCATTGAAACTTGCCATCGAAAAGACAGGAAACAATGATATGAAGATAGAAGACCTACGCCAGGATGAAGATTGTCTGGACACATGGTTCTCTTCATGGTTGTGGCCTATCTCTCTGTTCGACGGTATAAACAATCCGGGCAACGAGGAAATAAAATACTACTACCCTACAGCTGACCTTGTAACCGGCCCGGACATTATCTTCTTCTGGGTAGCACGTATGATTATGGCAGGATATGAATACATGGGCGACATGCCTTTCAAGAACGTATATTTCACAGGTATCGTACGTGACAAAATAGGCCGCAAGATGTCCAAGTCACTCGGTAACTCACCAGACCCACTTGAACTGATTGAGAAATACGGTGCAGACGGTGTACGTATGGGTATGATGCTTGCTGCACCTGCAGGAAACGACATTCTGTTTGACGACGCTCTCTGCGAACAGGGACGCAACTTCAACAACAAGATATGGAATGCATTCCGTTTGGTTAAGGGATGGAACGTAGAAGGTAACGAACAGCCTGAATACGCACGTCTGGCTACAGAATGGTTCGAAGCCATGCTTGCAAAAACTACAGCCGAAGTGAACGACTTGTTTGGTAAATATCGTCTGAGCGAAGCTCTTATGGTGGTTTACAAACTGTTCTGGGACGAATTCTCAAGCTGGTACCTTGAAATGGTGAAACCTACATACGGACAGCCTATAGACAGTGTGACTTACGAAAAGACTCTTGGTTTCTTCGATACATTGCTCAAACTTCTGCATCCGTTCATGCCATTCATCACTGAAGAGTTGTGGCAGCATATCTACGACCGTAAGGATGGAGAAAGTATCATGACTCAGACTCTTGCAATGCCTGAAACTTACAATGAAGCTATCATCAACAAGTTTGAGGCTGTAAAAGAAGTAATCGGTGGTATCCGTACTATCAGACTTCAGAAGAACATAGCTCAGAAAGAGGCTCTGAATCTTGAAGTAGTAGGTGAGAATCCTGTTGCAGACTTCAATGCTGTAATAGAGAAATTGTGTAACCTGTCTGAAATAGCACAAGTAAATGCAAAAGCAGAAGGTGCAGCTTCGTTCATGGTTGGTACAACTGAATATGCAGTTCCATTAGGCAACCTTATCAACGTGGAAGAAGAATTGAAGAAACTTGAAGCTGACTTGAAATATCAGGAAGGATTCCTAATGAGCGTAATGAAGAAACTAAGCAACGAGAAGTTTGTAAGTAAGGCCCCAGCTAACGTTATTGAAATGGAACGTAAGAAACAGGCTGATGCAGAAACTAAAATTGCTGCTTTAAAAGAAAGCATTGCCGCTCTGAAAAAATAACCACTGAACGGTGAATGAACACTATATGAACGAAAAAAGAACAGCTTTGGGCTGTTCTTTTTTTATGTTCAAGAGCTTTTAAACGCTATTTAAATGGTGTTTAAAAAGTGCTTAAAAAGAATTTCACATCAGTGTGGCATAACTCATTTTGCGTTTATCAAGCGTTCACCGGACGTTCACTGGGCAACAATTAAAACAGATTTTATCTTATATGATGCAATTTAATCACTTCACCCAATTCAGGAATTATCACATCCATTTTTCTCTTCTCTGCCTCAGCTGCAAAGACATGAGGAGGATCAAATAATGGTTCATCGGAAAGATCAAACGTACCATAATGCATAGGAATCGTCACCCTAGCCTGCATCTCGGCCGAGGCAGTTAAGGCATCATAAGGAGATATGTGATTAGGTTTCATAAACCATCGAGGTTTATAAGCTCCGATACCTATCATACAGTAATCTATATGTGGGAAGATATCTGGCAGTTCCTTAAAATGATGTGCATAACCTGTATCACCACTATTATAGATTGTTATACCATCAGCCTGTATCATAAATGCACCCCAAAGACGCTCCCCACCATCACTGACACCTCTTTTACTCCAATGCTGTGCCGGAAGAAATGTCAGACAAAGTTCACCATCCTTATGCTGTTGATACCATCCAGCCTCTATGACTTCCATTTTGGGGAACCATCCTTTTATCAACTCTCCAGTACCTATACCACAAAACAACTTCATTCCCGGATTTGCTAAAAACAAACGTGCTACACTTGGTTTGTCAAGATGATCGAAATGATCATGACTGATAAGAAGGTAATCTATATTTGTGAATATTGAAGGGTTAGCAGGAAAAGCACTCCGGCGTTTCACAAAAGGAATACTCCCAAAAACAGGATCAATCATAAATCGTTTGCCACACAACTGCAAAAAGAAAGAATTATGTCCGAGCCATATTAAAGAATTACCCGTCACAGCATCAAGATTATGAAGGTATCTGACGTTAGGGTTCCACTTTATTGTACGTTTCTCTTTTCTTTGAGGATTAGGCGAGAATCTCCATTTCAATACACTTCCCATACCTGGACGCCATCTGTGCTGACGATTAAAAAATTTACCTTTTACAGAAGGATTTCCTCGCCATCTAGGATTTACAGTATGTAGCTGCTCATTTCTTCTGAAAGTTATCCTCTCTCCCATAACATTTCGTTTAAATATATAACAAAAGTCGGGGAAAGGTTACAAAAATTAAACATAACCTTACCCCGACTATCTTAATATTGCCCATTATTTTTCTAAAAGGTCTTTTAAAAAGGCGTCAAGTTCTTCATCAAGCCCTTTTAAAAGTTCATCATTAAGCAATAATGTATCTTCGTCATCTACAAGCATTAATTCTGCTACTGTTTCTTTATCTTCGTCTACCAATACAAATGAATATGGTTTAAGTAAAGACAATTTGTCAAAATATCCCTGATCGTTCAATGCTATTATTTCTGAACGTAGAACGGATTCAACTTCTTTCATGAAATCTTCAGAATCACATTCCACCCACTCATCTATAATGGTACGTGCCAATTCCTCATCATCATCGTTAAATATCAAAAGTTCACCACTATCTTGCTTGGGTAGTAAATGAATATCTGTTACTACAGAATTTTCATCTCCTGACACATATCTGCATAATGCTTCTCTTATGGATGAAGATATAGCTACACGTGTATTTTCACTAACATTCATAGGCATAAAATATTTATTACCTCAAAATTACTAAAAATTATAATGTTTCAAAATAAACAGGTCAAAAAATGTTATTGAACCGCCCCATTTGAACATTAAGCTTACCAAATTCTGCTTTCCTTTTTATAAATTGAGTTATATAATACTTTAGGACCATCTCTTCTTCCGAACCTGACTTCACACAATCTGATGCCATATTAAGCCATTTTTCGGCATTATCCATATCACCGGTCATTTCATATGAAAGAGCTATATTATATGCAGCTCTGAACTTTGTATCACCTTTTTTCTGGCGATTATAGACCTGCGTCCATAATTCGCGTGCTGACTCCCAATTACCTTCGTTTACATAGACACCGGCATCACGCATTTCAACCCCTCCTCCATCAAAATACAGTCTATTTACTGTTTGCCAATAAGGGACTATTTTATTGCACATGACAGACGAAGCATGTCTTGTAGCTTCCTGAATTATTTCTTTCTCTGAAATTCTATATGCTAAGTCAAAATATAACGAATCTGTATCTGTAAGCTCTACCAAAGGTCTCTGTCTTCCCGGCAGGTACAACCGTACAACGGGAGTAACTTGAACCAGCAGCATAGGAATTGACGTATCCCACCCCGGATTTGTGTATTCTTTTTTCTGCACATCCAGAAGAATCCTTTCGAAAGAGACCAACATATCTACTCCTAGCATAGAAGATAGTCTGTTCACTTCTTCAGAAGAGAGAATATTAGAATAATTGTCAGAACAAAGAGCAGAATCGCATATAACCACTTGATTAAAATATTTACTGTCTGCCAGGAATCCGGCTATAGTCTCTGCAGCTTCTTTTCCTTCAGCTTCCACCTGTCCCAAAGTAAGAATGTTTTTCTTTGCGTCAGGACGTAAAGGCATATTATTCACTACACCTACCACTGAAATTTGATAAGGGAAATTAACTTCAGCCGGAGATAATTGGTCGAAAGTAAGTGTCTGAATGGAACTACAGGATGATAGTAGAAAACTTACAGACAATACAATATATAAAATATATTTCTTCATAATATGTTCATTTATAATCACTACAAAATTAATATATTTCTGAATATTATGAAGTTAAAAGGTAAAAAGGTATAATAATAAAGGTCGTCCCTTTGTTAAGAGACAACCTTTAACGCATATATTTTATTAAAATTATTATGCCTTGCCGTGGCAGTTCTTATATTTCAATCCGCTTCCGCAAGGACATGGATCATTTCTGCCTACCGTTTTATCAGCCCTATAAGGTTCATTTTTAACCTCTCTGGTATCCTTTCCTGCAGCATTCTGCTGAGAAGCATCGTTAAGGTCTACTTTTTCTTCCTTATACTGTTGTTTTCTTGGAGCTGGTTCCGGTGCAGCCTCACGTACTTGTTCCGGCTCCTGAACTGGTATCTGACCACGCATCAATACAGAAATTGTATTATTGTTGATTTTAGCCACCATATTATCGAACAGTTTTACAGACTCAAGTTTGAAAATCAACAATGGATCCTTCTGTTCATAACTTGCATTCTGTACCGAATGTTTAAGTTCGTCCAATTCACGAAGGTTTTCTTTCCATGCTTCATCTATAGTATGAAGAAGTATAGCTTTTTCAAAAGCCTTAACAATTTCCTTCGACTCAGATTCATATGCAGCCTTCAAGTTTACAGGAATGTTGTACATACGTTTGCCATCTGTAATAGGAATCATAATGTTTTCATACATCTGGCCTTGATTTTCATATACCTGCTTGATTACTGGGTTAGCAATCAGTGCCATACGTTCAGTCTTGCGCTTGAATATTTCCATTGCAGCATCGAATGTTCTTTCAGTAAGCTCATTCTTATCCTTCGATGTAAATTCATCTTCTGTAAAAGGAATTTCCATAGCAAGTGTCTGAAGTATCTCCATTTTAGCTTCAGAGTAAGTGGCCATATCAAGAGCGTTTGCACAACGTTCCCAAATCATATTCACGATATCCATACCGATACGTTCACCCATCAACGCATGACGACGCTTTGTATAAACCACATTACGCTGTTTGTTCATCACATCATCGTATTCAAGCAGACGTTTACGAATACCGAAGTTGTTTTCTTCAACCTTTTTCTGGGCGCGTTCGATTGAATTTGAAATCATCTTATGCTCGATCATCTCCCCTTCTTTAAATCCAAGCTTATCCATTACAGTAGCTATACGGTCAGAAGAGAACAGACGCATCAAATCATCTTCAAGAGAAACAAAGAAAACAGAAGAACCCGGGTCACCCTGACGTCCGGCACGACCACGTAACTGACGGTCTACACGACGTGATTCATGGCGCTCAGTACCGATAATAGCCAAACCTCCTGCTGCCTTAACTTCATCGCTCAACTTGATATCTGTACCACGACCAGCCATGTTTGTAGCAATAGTTACTGTACGTCCCAAACCGGCTTTAGCCACGATATCAGCTTCTTTCTGATGCAATTTTGCATTAAGAACGTTATGTTCAATCTTACGAAGGGTAAGCATCTTACTCAGCATTTCAGATATTTCAACTGATGTAGTACCGACCAATACTGGACGTCCCATTTCAACCATCTTTTCAATCTCTTCGATTACCGCCTTATATTTTTCACGTTTAGTCTTATAAACACGGTCGTTCATATCCTTACGTGCTATAGGGCGGTTGGTAGGAATAGTTACTACATCGAGTTTGTAAATATCCCAAAATTCACCTGCCTCTGTTTCTGCTGTACCTGTCATACCAGACAGTTTGTGATACATACGGAAGTAGTTCTGAAGAGTGATAGTAGCAAATGTCTGTGTAGCAGCTTCTACTTTTACGCCTTCCTTAGCTTCGACAGCCTGGTGTAATCCATCGCTCCAACGACGACCATCCATGATACGGCCTGTCTGCTCGTCTACAATTTTAACCTGACCATCCATAACGACATAGTCAGTATCCTTTTCGAACATTGTATACGCTTTAAGAAGCTGATTAATTGTATGAACGCGTTCAGACTTGATAGCATAGTTAGTCATCAGCTCGTCTTTCTTTGCAAGCTTTTCTTCGTCTGAAAGAGAAGTTTCATTTTCAAGTTCAGACAGCTGTGCTGCAATATCAGGAAGAACAAAGAGTGTAGGATCCTGAGAATTACCAGTGATGAGTTCAATACCTTTATCAGTCAGGTCAGCGCTCTTCATCTTTTCATCAACTACGAAATATAGAGGCTCTACAGCTTCAGGCATACGTTTGTTATTTGCCTCCATATAGATAGCCTCTGTCTTCAACATTCCGGCCTTGATACCCGGTTCGCTTAGGAACTTTATAAGAGGCTTGTTCTTTGGAAGAGCTTTATGGCTACGGAACAAAGAAAGGAATCCTTCTTCCACTTCCTCTTTCTTGTCAGAAGCGATAAGACGTTTGGCATCTGCCAGATATTGTGTAGCAAGTTTACGCTGAGCCTCAACCAAACGTTCTACCAACGGACGAAGAACCTCGAACAACTGCTGGTCGCCTTTTGGAACAGGACCTGAAATAATAAGAGGAGTACGTGCATCATCAATCAATACAGAGTCCACCTCATCGACAATAGCGTAATTATGTTTGCGCTGTACAAGGTCTTTAGGACTGTTTGCCATATTGTCACGCAGATAGTCGAAACCAAATTCGTTGTTAGTACCGAATGTAATATCGGCCATATAAGCACGACGACGTGCTGCTGAGTTCGGCTGATGTTTATCAATACAGTCGACGCTCAATCCATGAAACATATAGAGAGGTCCCATCCACTCGGAGTCACGTTTTGCAAGATAGTCATTGACAGTAACCACATGTACACCGTTACCAGTCAACGCATTAAGGAATACAGGCAATGTAGCCACAAGAGTCTTACCTTCACCTGTTGCCATTTCCGCAATCTTACCCTGATGAAGAACTACACCACCAAAGAGCTGTACATCGTAGTGTATCATTCCCCATTTCATATCGTTACCGCCTGCTACCCAATGGTTCTTCCAGATGGCCTTGTCGCCTTCTATACGTACAAAGTCTTTTCCCATTGCCGCCAGTTCACGGTCGAAATCAGTAGCAGTAACTTCTATTTCTTCGTTCTGTGTGAAACGTCTTGCTGTATCTTTAACTATAGAGAAGGCAACCGGAAGAACATCATTAAGAGCTTTCTCGTATTTATCAAGAACTTCTTTTTCCAGCTTATCTATCTGTGCAAAGATTGGTTCACGTTTTTCGATATCAGTAGTTTCGATTGTAGCCTTCAGTTCTTCAATCTTTTTGTTTTCCTCTACGGCGGAATCTTTTATATACTTCTTTAATTCTTCCGTCTTGGCACGCAATTCATCATTACTCAGCTTCTCTATTTCCGGGTATGCAGCTTTAATCTTTTCTACCCAAGGCTGAATTTCCTTCATGTCACGAGAAGCCTTGTTCCCGAACAACTTGCTTATAAATTCATTAAATCCCATTATATATTTATTTTTTATTTTCTGATTAATTGCCGTTAAATATGTTCAACAGCGTACAAAGATAATTAAAAACACTCAAAAAGCAGAAAACACGGACATTTATTTACGTATTCCCGTCAACGGAGCTACAACGCAGGCATTAGGAGCTCTGATACGCATAAAATGTGCTAAAGTAGGTGATACAGCAGCTACTTTTACAGGTGAGTATAGAATCTCCGGTTTTATATTATAGCCGAAAAAGAAAATTGGAACAGAAGCGTAGGCTTCTCTTTCCACTCTGGTATTATTTGAAAACTCATCTACTACTTTCCATCCTGGCATTATTTCAATATACAGATCTCCTGAACATTTATTAGTAAATGAATTTCTTATTTTATCTATTTTAGGATCCCAAGCACCTAAAAGAAGACGTTGCGAAGAATAAGCTGCACGTATACCACTCATCTGGACTATAAATTCAGACGAACGTGTCATAACCTCTGTAAGATTTAACTCTTTGTCTTCTATCAGTTTATGATTTAAATAAATCTGATTACCATAATACGTCTCGACATATTGCCCCTGTCCATAAATAGCCATCAGATACATATTGAGAAGAGCGGAACAACGTTTAAGATGGAATTCTCCGGTAGGAATTCTATATTCTGGCAAATCCTCTGGTTCAGGGGTACGATATCCTGTAGACGTTATAAAAAAAAGTGTATTCTTCAGCCCTACCTTGCGATCAACCATATCCAGTAGATCACCGATACTGTTATCCAACCGCACATACATATCCTGTATTTCCATTGCATATTCAGCATCAGGCTTGCCATCGTAATTTCCAGCATAATATCCCAAAGTCAATAAATCAGGTGTATCATCCAATCCTGCATTGGTATTATCGAGAAATACATTTACCAATTTGTTCACCTCATCATTAGCATAAGGACTTGTCTTGAACTTCTTATACTTAAAAAGACGTTCATCTGTAAAATTATGCTTGAATGTTATCTGTTTAGAATCAGTAGTTATATATTTATATGCAGTAACCGGCAAATAAGGTCCCCACGTAATCTGATCAATTCTAAAATCAAGTCCGTTGCGGTCATTAAAGTTTGAAACCCACTCTGGGAAAGCTCCATAATAAGTAGTTCCACTCCATTTTCCTGTTTCATCATTTATCCAGAAAGCCCCTTTTGCCGCATGTCCTGCCCCCATTACTGCCATCTCCTTAGTTGGTGCAATTGAATAAACATGAGCCATGCCTTTAGTTGCAACCATAAGTTCATCAGCCAGATTAGAGACACTTAAGTGTTGTGGAGATGTATTTTCAGAAGTATATATCCCCATATACGACTTATCATCTACACTTTTAACCAAGCATAATGAATTTCTATCCATCCAACTATTGCCAACTATACCATTATAATAAGGAGTTGTTCCTGTATATATAGAGGCTACTGACGATGATTGATCCGGTTTTATAAAATCATATTCACCATTCATATATACACGTCCTTCCTTGAAGAGACGTTTAAATCCTCTTTCTCCATACATAGCAGAGAATGCTTCAATGTAATCAGTCCGCAACTGGTCTATAGTCAATCCTATGACCAGCTTAGGTACAGCAGGAACATTCTGTGCATTAATTCCTGATATTACTATAGCTGTTATTAGAGATGTTATTAATCGTTCTTTCATTTCCATTTTTTATAAACAATCATATGGCTCAAAGCATTACACCACAATCCACATGCCAAAGGTAATACCGAAACATTAAAATATTGTGGCATAATCGGAAAGAGTAGCATAAATAATGTTAAATAACTTAGATTTATAATATGATATATATCTTTTATACGCTTTACATCTTTATAAAGCATAAAAGGTAAGTAAACAAGCGGAATAGGGTTTAGCAACAATATCATCCAATTGGAATCTACAGTAGGATGAACAGAAAAGAAAAACAGAAAAGCTATTATACACCCAGATGTGCCCTGTATGAAATACAAAACCAAATCCCACCACCAAAAAATTTTCTTTCCACTGATTTGAAATATTGCTACAATAACATTTATCAGCAAAAAGGCAATAGAACAAAATACAGGACTTAGAGGAAAAGAATCCACAGGTTTTACTTCGTCCGCTTCAACTATTACTTCTTCAGAAGAAACAAATGGTCTTACATTTCCTACAGAATCCTCTATAACAGCTTTTTGAGCAAAATCATGCATATAAAATGGAGAAAACATCTGTTGTCTGACAGTTATATTTTTATCAGCTTGAGCTCCTAAACATAAATCAATACCGAATCCTTCCCAGTCAAAACCATCGGTATATTCATGTACAATACTACGAAAAGTTTTATCTTCCGAAGCATCTGGATAAACAACTCTGCCATTTATACTTTGCTCAATTCTATCACGAGCCCTAGTCGTACAATTATCATAAAAATAATTATATCGATATACGCGATTTTGCGGTAAGTAATTTTCTAACAGCAGCCTCTGCAAGTTAAGTTTTTCTTCTTGAGTCAGATTTATAACCTGCTGGTATACGGCAGATCCTCTGAATTTGTATTCTGATTCAAAATAACGAAACTCGGTTACCCCCAGCTGATAATCTGTTTCTCCTTTCACAAATCTATATATAAAATTAGGTGCAGAGAAACTAAACATGCCATAGTTGAAAACCAAATCACGCTTTTGTGTAAAATTCTGATATCTTATTGCTGTATGTCCAAAGAGAGAATATATTTCCGTTCCGGGAGAACAAGTCAGCAAGCTAAACTGAATGCTATCCTGCCTTTGTGCATATGATTTCATACACAACAAAAACATAAATATGGAGAATAGGACTCTTATTCTATTTTTAAACATAGTTTTCAAATGTATACTTTTGTAATTTCCGCCGCAAAAATAAGACTAATTATCTATAAATATGAAACAAAACATCTATTTTATTGCAATTATTACCCATTTTTTCTTTTACTTTGCAAGCAATAATTAAATTATATATTGTGAATTTAATAATAGACATTGGAAATACGGTAGCCAAACTTGCTGTTTTTGATGGAGATGAACAGGTTGAAATACTTCGAGGATCGAACCATTCTTTAGATTGTATAAAAATATTATGCAATAAATATCCTATCGACAAATGTATTATTGCATCAGTTATAACTATAAGTAATACAATAAAAAGACAATTGGCTAATGTTGATTTTCCGGTACTGATCTTAAACCATGAAACTCCGATACCGATAATCAACAAATACAAAACTCCTGAAACGTTAGGTATGGACAGATTGGCTGCTGTGGTAGGAGCCAATTATCTTAAGCCAAACAGAGACATACTTGTAATAGATGCAGGGACAGCCCTAACATATGAGTTCATAGACAAAGATGCTATATATTGGGGAGGTAACATATCTCCAGGAATTTATACCCGATTCAAGTCGTTGAGTGCATGCTGCGACAAATTGCCTCTTATAGAAAAAAGCGGTGATCTCCCAGAGATGGGATATAACACTGAAACGGCAATTAGAGCAGGTGTAATAAAAGGTATAGAATACGAGATTAAAGGTTATATTTCTCAAATGCATGAAAAATATCCCGATCTTTTAGTTTTTTTAACTGGCGGAGATAAATTTTCTTTTGATACAAATTTAAAAAGTATCATCTTTGCAGATAGATTTTTAGTATTAAAAGGTTTAAACAGAATATTGAATTATAATGTCAACTAAAAAAGTACTTATTAGCGCTTTATTTGCAACTGCCCATATCATTGCATTTGCACAATCCAGCACTAACTCTCCATATACAAGATTCGGATTTGGAGACTTGTATGATCAAGTCTTTACCAATAATGCTGCTATGGGAGGAGTAGGTAACGCCCTACGCTCAAGCAGACATATAAATACAATGAATCCCGCATCTTATACATCAGTTGATTCACTGTCATTCATGTTTGATATCGGTTTCAGCATGAAAAGTTCCAACTATAAGGAAGGAAATATTAAATCAAATGCAAGAAACTCAAGTTTTGATTACCTTGCAATGCAATTTCGTTTACATCCAAGAATAGGAATGGTTATTGGTTTCACTCCATTTTCCACTGTTGGATATAATTTCAGTACAAGCGATTATGCATCAAACAGCAATAGCGTCTCAGTTACAAACACTTATTTTGGAGATGGCGGTACAAATGTAGTTTTCGCCGGATTGGGATTTAAGATATTAGACAATTTATCAATAGGTGGTAATATTGGCTATCTATATGGTAAACATGAATACACTACTACAGCAACATTAAGCAATGGCGGTGATTATACAATAAACTTTAGAAATCTGAAAGTTAAAAGCTATAAACTCGATCTTGGCTTACAATACACCCAGCCAGTTAATAAAGACAATTATATTACTCTAGGTCTGACATATGGATTAGGACATAATTTGAAGTCTACAGAAAGCATAGGAACACAAGTCACAGATGGTAATACATATACATCAACGACATCAAACACTTTCTACGACGGATATGGAATTCCATCAACATACGGAGTTGGCCTGTCATACCAGCACAAGGATAGACTGACTGTTTGTTTGGATTATACGATGCAGGAGTGGTCTAAAGTCAATTTATCCAACAAAGCAGGAATGTACAACAACCGAAGCAAGATAGCAGCAGGAATCGAATACACCCCAAATCAGATTGGCCGTAACTTCTTGCAAAGAATCTCTTACAGGGCAGGAGTATATTATACCACTCCATACATTAAAATACCAGACAATAGTGAAGCCACATCCTATTCGGACGGAGCCAGAGAGATTGGAGTTGGAGCAGGTTTCGGTTTTCCTCTGTCTTTATTTCAAAGAAAAACAATGTTAAGCATAACAGGCCAATACATAAACCTTTCGCCAAGCAATACAAATCTGATGTCTGAAAACAGATTTGTATTGAAAATAGGGTTAACTTTAAATGAACCTTGGTTTATGAAATGGAGAGTCAACTAAAATTTAAAAAGTACACAATAAACAATTAAATTAATATACGATGAGAATGAAGATGTTTACAATGCTTTGTGCCATGACATTAGGTACAGCAGCAACTTTTGCTCAAAAAGGAGTAGAAGACGGTTCTAGATTTGGACATGGAGAAGACAGTATCCGTTGTCTTCAGAACATCAGTATTTATACTGAATACGTTAAAACAGACAATTTCAAGGATGCATACACACCTTGGAAAGCAGTATTCACAGAAGCTCCATTTGCACAGGTTGGTACATACACTAATGGTGCAAAAATACTTCGTGGATTAATACAAAGCACAAAAGATGCAGCTCAACAAAAAGCATATCTTGACGAGCTGATGGCTGTTCATGATCAACGCATCAAATATCTTGACAAACTTAACAAGTTGGTTAGATCAAAAACTACTGAAGGTTCAATCATTGGAATGAAAGTTCATGACTATATTGTATTTTCAGGAAAAAACCTTGATATAAACCAAGCTTATGAATGGGCAAAGCAAGGTATCAGCATGGAAAAAGACAAATCAGATTATTTCATGTTCCTGGACATGATGGATATGTCTTCTCGCAAACTAAAAGCAGACGAAACTCACAAAGAGCAGTTCATACAAGACTATCTGACAGTTTCAGGCTATGCAGATGCTGCTTACAAGGCTGAGAAAAAGGAAAAAATGAAAAATCTCCTTAAGACAACAAAAGATAACGTTGATGCATACTTTATAAACAGTGGTGCTGCATCATGCGAAAATTTGCAGTCTATTTATGGTCCTAAGGTTGCACAGAACAAAACTAATCTGGAATATCTAAAACAGGTTATCTCTGTTATGCAACTTTTGAAGTGTACAGAAGAAGAAGCATACTTTGAAGCATCAGAAGCTGCACATGCCATCGAACCAACAGCTGCAACAGCTGCCGGATGCGGTTACATGTACTACAAGAAAGGTGACTTGGACAAGAGTATAGGATATTTCGATCAGGCAATCGAACTGGAACAGGACCCATTGAAAAAAGCAGAATACTGCTACAATGCTGGTGTTATCCTTTTCAGCAAAAAACAGTTGAGCCGTGCTAAACAGTATTGCAACAAAGCTATCTCTTTCAATAACAACTATGGTGATGCTTATATACTTATTGCACAAATGTATGCATCAAGTCCTAACTGGAGCGATGAATCAGCTTTGAACAAATGTACTTTCTTTGCTGTTATCGACAAACTTCAGCGTGCTAAGAGTGTAGACCCAAGCGTTGCAGAAAAAGCAAACGAACTTATCAGAACATATTCTGCATATACTCCAAAAGACGAAGACTTGTTCTTCCTTGGTTTGAGCAAGGGTCACACAGTTACTATCGGAGGATGGATTGGCGAAACAACAACAATCAGATAATTAAATATGTCATATAGACACATCTTTTTCAAAACAAAATACTTCATAAGCATAACAGTTGCCGCATGGGCAACTGTTATGTTTCTTTTTTTTCCTTCATGCGGCAGTAAAGATAAAAAACTGGCAGACGCTATTGATGAAAAAGACTCACTCCCTGATATGTATACCACAGGTGTCACCTCATATGTATCGGATTCGGGAATGATAAGGTATAAAATCGTAACGGATGAATGGTTAGTATTCACCAAGAAAGATCCCCCATATTGGGCTTTCGAAAAAGGACTGTATCTGGAAAAATTTGACTCACTATTCAGAGTTGATGCAAGTATAAAAGCCGATACAGCATACTATCATGAGAAAAAAGAGATATGGGAGCTGAGAGGAAATGTGCATATTCAAAATCAGTTAGGTGATAAATTTGATACTGAACTTCTGTTTTGGGACCAGGCTAAAGAACGCATTTATTCCGATAAATTCATCAGAATAGAACAAGAAGACAAGATACTGACCGGTTATGGTTTCGATTCAAATCAGGAAATGACAGAATATGAAATTTTTACACCTACAGGAATATTTACCGTAGAAGATACAGCTCCTGCAGATACCACTAACACCTCGAAATCTGTTATGGACAAGTAATTGGTTTATAAAGCACCATATTTGTCTTGCTTAATACTATTATTATAAACAAATGGGTATAATCATAGAACTTATAATAACAATGGCATTTTCTGCATTCTTTTCCGGAATGGAGATTGCTTTTGTATCATCAAACAAGCTTAGATTCGAAATGGAGAAGGCTAATAACTTCTCTACAAAAATTTTGACCGTATTCTACAAGAATCCCAACAATTTCATATCAACCATGTTGGTAGGAAACAATATCGCACTTGTCATATACGGTATACTGATGGCAGAAATAATAGAACAACATTTGCTGGCTGGTATAATTACAAACGAAGCTTTACTGGTGGTTACACAAACTATCATTTCTACACTAATAATTCTCATTACAGGAGAATTTATGCCAAAAACTTTGTTCAAGATAAATCCCAACTTCACACTAAAGATATTCTGTATACCTACTTATCTGTGTTATCTGGTATTATACCCTATCAGCAGATTTTCGGCTATGCTGTCGACTGCCATTTTAAGGCTGGCCGGAAAAAAAATCAAAAAAGAAGATAGTGAAAAGGCTTTTTCGAAAGTAGACTTGGATTACCTGATTGAAAGTAGTATTGACGACAATGTAAAAGAGAATGAAATAGAGCCAGAAATTCAAATATTCCGCAATGCACTTGATTTTTCGAATATTAAAGTGAAAGACTGCATGATACCAAGAACTGAAATCATTGCTGTGGAAACCGGGACTCCGAAAGAAGAAATAATGAAGGTCTTTATTGATAGCGGATTAAGTAAGATCATTGTATTCAGAGATAATATTGATAATATTATAGGCTACATTCATTCGTCTGAAATGTTCAATACTCACGATGAATGGGGAAATAACATCAAATCAATACCTGTAGTTCCGGAAAGTATGAGTGCAAACAAGCTTATGAAACTTCTGATGCAACAGAAAAAATCTCTTGCAGTAGTAGTCGACGAATTTGGAGGAACATCCGGAATAATTGCATTGGAAGATCTGGTAGAAGAACTATTAGGGGATATTGAAGACGAACACGATAATAAGAATACCATAGCTAAAGCTCTAAGCGATAACGAATACATATTGTCTGGCAGGTTGGAAATAGAAGAGATAAACGAGAAATTCAATCTTGATTTACCCGAAAGCGATGAATACCAAACCTTGGGCGGACTAATCATTAACGAATTTCAAAGAATACCTAAACCGCACGAAAACATAGTAATCGACCATTTTCAGTTCAATATTATCAAAGCCACTAATACAAAAATAGAATTGGTAAAACTGAAAATACAGAAATAAGCATTTTTTTCTACAGAAAATAGCAACTCAAAAACATTTTTCGTATCTTCGTGCGCTAAATACAGAAAAACAATAAACAAAAAATAATAATTTTAAATGGCAACTTTACAAACTATTAGAAGCAAAGGACCATTATTGGTCATTGTTATCGGTATTGCCCTCTTCGCTTTTATAGCAGGTGACGCTTGGAAAATATTCCAGCCACATCAGGGAAGGCAAGACATTGGAGAGATCAATGGAGAAAAAGTCTCCGCTCAGGATTATCAGAAACTGGTTGACGAATACACTGAAGTTATCAAACTGACAAACGGATTGACTTCGCTTAACGAAACTCAGCTGGCAAGTGTTAAAGACCAGGTATGGCAATCTTACGTTAACAACAAACTTATAGCAGAACAGGCTGAAGCTCTGGGGCTTACAGTTACAGATGCCGAAATTGAGGCTATCATTGACGAAGGTACTCACCCTATGCTGATGAATACTCCGTTCCGTAACCCACAAACAGGTGCATTCGACAAGGATATGTTGAAAAAGTTCCTTGTTGACTATTCTAACCTCAGCACAAGCCAGATGCCTGCACAATATGTAGAATACTACCAGACAATGGGTAACTTCTGGAACTTTGTTGAAAAGACACTCAGACAATCTGCTTTGGCTGAAAAATATCAGAATCTTATTTCAAAATCACTTATTTCAAACCCTGTATCTGCAGAAGACGCATTCAAAGCACGTACAGAACAGAGTGATTTGCTTATGGCAGCTGTTCCTTATTCATCTGTAAACGATTCGTTAGTTAAAGTTTCTGATGATGAAATCAAGAAACTTTACAATGAAAGAAAAGAACAGTTCAAGCAGTTGGCAGAAACACGCAATATCCGTTTCGTTGACGTACAGGTATTACCTTCGGATGCTGACAGAAAAGCTGTGTTGGACGAAGTTACAGAATACAGCGAACAGCTCAACAATACTACTGCTGACTACGGAACATTCGTTCGTTCAACAGGTTCGGCTGTATCATATGCTGATATCCCTGTAAACAAGTCTGTTCTTCCTTCTGACGTAGTAGCACGTCTTGACTCTATCGGTATGAACGAAGTTTTCGGCCCATACTATAGCCAGACAGACGACTCATACAATGCATTCAAAATCATAGCAAAAGTAAATGCTCCTGACTCAATACAGTTCCGTCAGATTCAGGTTTATGCTGATACAGACGAAAAAGCAAAAACTCTTACTGACAGTATTTACGATGCTATAAAGGGTGGAGCCAACTTTGAAGAAATAGCTAAAGTCTATGGTCAGACAGGCGAAGCCAACTGGATTAGCGCTTCATCATGGGAAGGCGGACAGTTGAATTCTGAAAACGAAACATTCATCAAGACACTTATAAGCCAGCCAGTTAATGAGGTTGCAAAACTGAATCTTGGTCAGGCTAACATTATTCTGCAGGTTACAAACAAAAAGAGCATGCAGGAAAAATACAAAGTGGCTGTCATCAAACGTAATGTCGAGTTCAGCAACGATACATATAATGATGCATACAACAAGTTCAGCCAGTTCGTAGCACAGAGCAACACGATAGAAGAACTCGAAAAGAATGCTGAAGAATACGGATATACTGTTATCCCACGTTCTGATTTCTCTTCTTCTGAACATTATGTAGGTGGTGTACCTTCAACAAAAGAAGTTATCCGCTGGATATTCGATGCAAAAGAAGGTGAAGTTTCTCCATTGTACGAATGTGGAAACAACGACCACATCATGGTTGTAGCTCTTGACAGAATCAATCCTGTAGGATATCGCAACATCAACTCAGTAGCAGATATGCTTCGCAGTGAAATCCGTCGCGACAAGAAAGCAGAACTTATTATGGCCGACATGAAAGCATGCACTTCTATCGACCAGGCTAAAGCTGTAAAGAACGCTGTAAGCGATACAGTTAAGCACGTAACATTCTCTGCTCCAGCTTATATCTCTATGACAAGAGGAAGTGAACCTGTAATTGGTGCAGTAGCATCTAAAACAGCAGTTAATGCAACTAGCGCTCCAGTTAAAGGTAATGCCGGTGTTTACATGGTACAGGTATTAAGCAAGGAAAACGGTAGCGAAAAACTCGATGTTAAATCAGAAGAAACAACTCTGACAAACATGTACTCAAGATTTGCTACACAATTCATAAACGACCTTTATCAGAAGGCAGAAGTGGTAGACAACCGCTACTTATACTTCTAAAAAGTACAAAAAATAATCGAGTAGGAGGTAAACATTAATCATAGGTGTTTATCTCCTATTTTCATGTTCACCGACCTCTCACACCACCGTACTTGCCGTTCGGCATACGGCGGTTCCTATTTTGGGCGCCATTCGAGATACG